>NZ_CP031848.1:3600000-3950228 GCF_003441595.1 Marinobacter sp. Arc7-DN-1
TCCGGTGTAGGCGTTCACTTATGGCGAAATTGAATCGCTTAACCCGGCTCCACGCTCTGCCTTTGTCAACACTTGGGTACAGCGATTCAGCGCCGCCCTCTTAACGGCAAGAGTATCCTGTATTTGCCGCTTGGCTGTGCGGCACTGCTGCTCATCCCCGTTGTCGAGCGCATGAACAAACTCGGCGATTTCCGGGAGCCCCAGGCCTGCCTCACGACAAGCCCCAATGAACTTCAGCCGTTCCAGACAGCGGTAATCAAACAAGCGAAAGCCCCCCGAGGTTTTTCCGCAGGCCTGCACCAGTCGCATATCCAGGTACGTCCGAATTTGCGGCACCGACAGACCACAGCAACGGGCCGCCTGGGAAATGACATACCCTTGGCTTTGTGTTTCCGGTCCGCGTTCAACGTCAGGTTCTGCTCTTAGAGTATTCACCGTCATGTCAGTCACTCTCCGCTTTGTCGAGCAATTGCCGGGCAATGGCCTGACCCAGTTCGAAACCTTCCTGAACAGTCACAATGCTTGCGTGCGGTTTGTCCCCGGACCACGCTTCCCCGGCAGATCGAGAAGCAAAAAAGTGGACATCGCAACAGAAGGCACTGCGAATGTCGCCGTCCGTGGCCACGGAAACCAGCGAGAGAACCGCGTCCTCTGGCTGGAGCGAAAGCACTTCCTGTGGCGTGACCGTCAAGGTGACCGGCTTGTGGGTGTGGGGACAACGCGACCGAACCTGTGCGGGTTCGCCAATGACAGCCGGAAACATCAAGGCGTCGAGTGCACACCAGGTGTAGAGCGGCTGATCGTTTACCACAAACGCATGCGGCGTTTCACGCAGGGTGATGCCTGAGCCGACCAGCCGTCCCTGACCGTCATACTCGACGGTTCCGCAAGGCAGCTGTTCCAGCACCTGCACCACCTGGTCCGTCGTCCAGTTGAGCGACGCTGCAAGCCGCTCAAGAGTGACCGGACGACCCTGGACCAGCTCACGCAATAGCGCCACATGAAGCGTGGCCTCCGCTTCTCCGGTCAGGCCCAGCCGATTTACGATTTCACGCACATCATTCATGGGGCCTTGCCTTATCCCGCGCAGCAGGATAATTGTTTGACATCCTTGGTAAAGGTTTGAGCGCACAGCTTCAGACCCTCAACCATCGTCAGGTACGGGAACAGCTCATCGGCAATCTCGTTGACGGTCATGCCCGCGCGTATGGCCATCACGGCGGTCTGGATCAGTTCGCCGGCCTCACCCGCCACGGACTGCACACCCAGTAACCGCCCGCTTTCACGTTCCGCGACCATTTTAATGAAGCCTCCGGTATCAAAGTTGACCAAAGCCCGTGGCACGTTGTCGAGGGTCAGGGTACGGCTGTCGGTGACGTAGCCTCTTGCCTCGGCGTCGGCCTCGGACAAACCGACAGTCGCGATCTGCGGCTCGGTAAAGACCACCTCCGGCATGGCACTGAGATCCAGGCGGGCATCGCCGTCGGTCATATTGATCGCGGCCCGGCTACCACCTGCGGCCGCCACATAGACGAACTGGGGCTGATTGGTACAGTCGCCGGAAGCGTAAATGCCCGGCACCCGGGTCTGGAGTTGCTCATCGACGACAATGGACCCGCGATCCGTCTCGACACCGACCGCTTCCAGATTCAGCCTGTCTGTGTTCGGTGTGCGTCCCACGGCCACCAGCAGCCGATCGGAGCGCAGTTCCCCTGCGTTCGTGTCGAGCACGAATTCCTCGTTGGTATAACTGATCTGGCTCGCCTGGGTGTCATTCAGAACCTTGATACCCTCGGTTTTGAACGCAGTTTCAATGGCCTCGCCCACGGCCGGGTCCTCCCGGGAAAATAGCCGGCTGCGTGCCAGAATGGTCACCTCGCTGCCCAGTCGGGCAAACGCCTGTGCCAGTTCCACTGCCACGACAGACGCCCCGATGACAATCAGCCGGTCCGGAATGGTGTCGCTGGCCAGTGCCGTGGTGGACGTCCAGTACGGCGTATCGGACAGGCCCGGAACCGGTGGGATGGTAGGCCGCGCACCGGTACCAATGAACGCTCTGTCAAAGCGTACCTCGCGCTCCGTACCGTCGGCTCGCGTCACTGTCAGCGTATTGGCGTCGGTAAAACGGGCCTCACCCCGCACGACAGTAATCGCCGAATTGTCTTCGAGAATGCCCTCATACTTGTCGCGACGAAGCTCATCGACCCGGGCCTGTTGCTGGGCCAGCAACCGGGGCCGGTCAATGGACGGCTCGCTTGCCTCGATACCCTCGTCGAACGGACTGGTGCGGCGCATATGAGCCACGTTTGCAGCCCGGATCATGATTTTCGAGGGCACACAGCCGATATTGACGCAGGTGCCACCGAGGGTGCCGCGCTCGATCAGGGTGACCCGTGCTCCGCGTTCCGTTGACTTCAGGGCGGCGGCCATGGCAGCGCCGCCACTGCCAATCACGGCAATATGCAGGTTGTCGTTACTCATTCATGTGACTCCTTGGTAGATGGGCTATCGCAGCAGGCGTCGTATTTCTTTTTACGCCATACGGCGTAGCAGGTCAGGCCGATAAAAATGGCGAGCGCCGGCAACAGCACGTAATCCAGGTAGCCGGTCAGCGCTGCCAGACCAACGGATCCGAGTAAAACCACCAGAATCGGCGTGAAGCAGCACAGCGCGACCACGACAGTGCCAATAGCACTCGCTCGCAACAGCGTCTTGGGATCTTTCATGGTTACTCCTTGGTCGTCCCGGTTTATTTCAGGGTGGACGGATAACCCGCATTGGTGGTGGCCTGAGTCAGCGCCTCAACGGAGGTTTTCTCATCGTCAAAGGTCACCGTCGCATCCCGTTCCTCATATCGGACATCCACAGCACTTACGCCGTCGACCCGCTTCAGGGCGGCTTTGACGGTAATCGGGCAGGCCGCACAGGTCATGCCTGGAACGGACAAGGTCACCGTTTGTTGTGCCGCCAGGGTAGGCAGGCTGAACAGCGTAAACAGTACGGCGGTGATTAGGGACTTTTTCATGGTGTGGTGCCTCTCAGTAAATAGGTTGGATCAGGTTTCAGTAAAACAGCGGTAAGACGAAAGGGAACGCCAGCGCGGTCAGTATCAGCAGCGCGACGATCCAGAAGGTGATCTTGTAAGCAGTGCGCACTTGCGGTACCGCGCAGACTTCGCCCGGTTCGCAGTCCTGCGCGGGCCGGTATATCCGACGCCAGGCAAAGACCATCGCCAACAGAGCAGCACCAATAAACCACGGCCGGTAAGGCTCCAGAGCGGCAAGGTTGCCGATCCAGGCACCGGAAACACCAAGGGCGATCAGGACCAGGGGGCCAAGACAGCAGGCCGATGCGAGCACTGCTGCGACCCCGCCTGCGATTAATGACCCGCGACCGGATTTGGACTCTGATTTCAACTCTGACATTGTGATTGCACCTTTTATGGCCTTGTTCGATAAGCTAAGCTTAAAGCCGTAGTCAACTACGGAGTCAAGGCAAATGTCGGATGAAATGAACTCATTGACCATCGGGGGGCTGGCTAAGGCGGCGAACGTCTCAGTTGAGACCATCCGCTACTACCAGCGACGTGGGTTGATACCGGAGCCCCAGCGTCCTCTCGGGGGTATTCGACGCTACGCTCCCAGCGATATCAGCAGGTTGAGCTTTGTGAAAACTTCGCAGCAGTTAGGCTTCAGTCTCGATGAGATCAGCGACCTGCTCCGGCTCGAAGACGGCACCCACTGCCAGGAAGCCAGTGTTCTGGCCGAGCATAAGTTGCGGGACGTGCGCGAAAAGATCGACAGGCTGAAGAAAGTCGAGTTGGTTCTGGGCGAAATGGTTGACCGATGCCACGCCCAACAAGGCAATATTACCTGCCCGCTGATTGGGTCATTGCATGAAGGGATCAGGGGGCATATAACCCAGAGGGACGAGCAATCTGCCCAGTAATATTTGGCTTCGGGCCGGTGTTGATCTCGGTTAGCCCTGTGTCCACTCGGCCCCGTACCAAGGTACAGACGTTAATCTGGCAATAGAGATGGCAAGGGTGCCGCCCCACCCGCGCTCCCAGTGACCTTAGCATTCAGAAGTTAATAGAATCGTGGAGCTAGTGCCGACGACCCGGTCAACGAGACCAATAGATACACAGGGTACCACTTGCTTTGAACGCGATTTCAGATCTTCCGAGTAGATTGTCTGGCTCCCACTCGAAAAGTTCGTCTGGGTGCAAATTATCGATAACGTAATGGTCGGTATGCTGACGTACGGACTTGCGGTGTTCGGGTGGTGACCTGCTTCGATTTTTGCTGTCCATTCGTCATCAGGCGATCCCCAACTTCTTTTTTATCGGCAGAGGTAAACCTTCGAAGATTTCGTCCAACGGTTCTGCTGCCAATGTCCTCAACGCTTCGTTCTTCATCCGCAATTCCTTGACCAGATCGACCAGGTCGTCTTTCCGGCTCTTCCTGATCCCGGTGGCTGTGGGGCGTTCAGCCCGCTTCAGTTTCGCGCTCTTGGCTTCGTCTAGATCCACGTTTACTGCATCGAGGTACTGTTTGAGATGGGGTGAATAGCTCGACGTGTTCATGAGCGTCGCGCGGTTCATGCCGAGCACTGCGGCGACTTCGGAGCCTTTGATTTGATAACTTTTCTTCACGAGAAAATCCGTAGGCGTGCGGTGACGCCGAATGTAGAGCGCTTTCTCTCGTTTCATATCCTCAACACACTGCCAGGCGGCAGCACTGGCGTTTCTGTCGGAAACCCAGTCTGGACGATCTTCGAGTCCTTTGCCGGCCCCTGCCTCCGCACGTTTTTTTAGATACTCCATCACCATTACGCAGCCCTCAACTTGTAACTTGTTAACACGGATTCAAGCTCAGGTAGTGCCTCGTGGCGGGCGTTCAGCGTCCGGACGTGACGTGTGACATTGCGCACCAGCTCGAACGAAGGCTGTTTGAAAATGTCCGGGACGACCGGGTTGTTCAGAACCTCAACATGTGACGCAATTTGAAAAAGCATCCACTCGACATTGGTCGTCTGCATCAGATTATGGACGCACCCCAGACACAGCTCAGGGGACGCATTGTGGCGCATCGGTTCACCCTCTTCGGCACATCTGGCTCTATACCTGGTCCGCCGCATCAGCAAACAATACCCCCAGGGATTCGCCTTGATGTTTTCAACCTCTATGTTTGCCAGTTGCTCGGCCAATTCCGTCTGTTGCTCCGGGCTCTGGACGCGCGTCTGCCGGAGGAGGCGGCGCAGTAACTTGTTCATTTGACCGGCGTAGCCTTCGCCGTGATGTTTGATGTAGTTGTGGACAAGCGAACTAATGACACGGATCTTCACCCGTTGGTGGCCTGCGCGGTTGTCTTTATCGCGGATGTAAGCCAGCCACATGGTTCGACTGATGTGTTTGAACTGGCTGCGGATCATCCAGCCTGCATCACCATCAAACCGTCGGTAAATCGCCTCTGCCCACATGTGGCGGAACGCGTGGGGGCTTGGATACAGTGCCTCACCCAGCACCTCGCTGTGGATAGTTTTGGATGTTTCCCCCGATCGGCACTCGACTTCACTGAGTGAGAAAAGCCAATCCCGTGTTTCGTCGGACAGGTGAGTGTTAAGCAGAGCCCGCCAGTCTGGCCGCAGGGTACCGTTACGGTATTGGGTCACCCAGTCTTTCTTGTCGCCGACAGATTTCTGGAAAAAGAAAGCCAGCCGAGGCCACTCTTCACGGGTTCGACGATGCGCCTCTCGTAAATTCCCGTCTATTGTGAGTTCGTTCCATTCGTCGGCGGAGCGCGATACCAAAAGCCGTTCCTTTTCCCGGTACTGGTCCATCGTCAGCAAATCGCCGGATGCTTCAACTTGCGCCAAACTTTGCCACGACCCCCAGTTATCGATCAGTTCAAAACCGGCATAGTTTTGGACGTAGTGCGGCCAAAGGCCACCGACGGCTCTGAGCACTGATTCTTCAGACTGGGAGGGGATTTTTTTATTTAATGTTCCATACAAACATGGCCGGTCATGGTCAGAGCCATGTATACGCCCCAGGCGCTCAGCGATAGCAACAGCACTGAAAGTGACTTCCCGTAACTGTCGGACTCGCCCGGATGTCTTATAGACGTACCAATCTACCTGATAGCGATGCGGGAAGGCATACTGATCCAGCTTGTCCATGTTTCGGTTGCGCTGGATGTCAGAATAGGAAAACCCGAACTCGCTTGCTCGCCATCCGGTCAACGCCACCACACCGACTAAGCCAGCTGACGCGACCAGTTCAATGAATTGGCGAGGCAGACTGTAGCCACCTTTCGTCTTTTTTCCGCCCTCGTAGGCCGTTCCTTCAAGGCCAAAGGATTTAAAAAATGCCACCGTGGGCACAAAAGAGCCACTTTGGTCACAGCGTTGTTTCATGGCATCGAGATTTTGCAGGAACAAGTGCCAGGGCACCGGCCTCTGACATTCCCCCAGAAGGTACTGCGTTTCCTCGATATCCTCCCGGCGCAGCCAGTTCCAGATGATAACCCGCAGGCGGTCTACGGTCTCTGGTGACGGGATAAGGCCGAAAGCCTCGCCAATCTGCTCTAACACATTTTCTTTCAGGACGTGATGTTCGAAGCGTGCCTGACGGTGAGCTTCCAGGAAGTAATCCACAACAGCCGTCTGCACCCGCTGCCCCAATGCTGGCCTACTTGGCCATATCTCGGTGACCGGTCGCCCCTCAAGGACCCGTGAGATATGAGCCCTGACAGATGTCTGGCTCACGCCCAGATCCGTGGCAATCGTCGCAAAGGCTTGCAATGTTTGACTGAGGGCGCAGGCAAGCGCGGCGTGCTCCTCAAAAAAATTGAGACAGTGCTCCACATAATATCTTCCATGATCCAATGTAAGCAGGTTAAAGGATTGGCCTTTTTTCCAATCCTGGTAGGTCAGGTTATTATCCGTCAGTTCAGGGATCAGCTCCTTGAACTGCTTCCTGACATGAGCTTCGGTCACATCCCGAGAAATCCAGTCAAGGCCCAACTCCGAAGTGGCGTCTTTCAGCGCTTGAAGGGGCATGAGAAACGTCATGTCTATTTGACTGCGTACGGCTTTAAGCGGCGAGGGGCGTCCCCCTCTCCAATTGTTCGTTAGCATGAAGGCCAACACCTCTCGGCTGTTTTCGCGGGTGAGGCGGGGCAGGTTTCTTCGCGCCAAGGCGACCATCCATAGCCTCAGTCCTTTCAGTCTTCTTGTGTAGCTGTTGACGGTCGTCGATTCGGCGAGGGACAGCCAGATCTCTTTGGAGAGCGAGACGGGATCAATACCCTGTTCCCGCACCCAGTCTGGGTAGTCCTCAGACAGTGCCAAAACAGTGTCAAAGTCGACTGTGTAACATTTTCCCCTCAGGTTGATGAATTGCCATACGTTCTCCGTAAATTGATTACTCCGGTTACCAGGCAAAGCGTTGAGACGTGCCTGCAATTCATTGAGATCCGGTAGATTCCGATGCCGACGTGCTGTCGTTGCGGTCATTCCACAGTCTCCAGTAGGTAATCAAACAAATTGGGCAGATGGGGCTTAAGGTCGGCATATTGTTTCTGGGCCTCAGCAGCAGAACGCATACGAGCCAGATTGCGCGTCATCCATTCAACGCGGATCAACAGTGTGCGCTCGACCCAATCGGGCCGAACTGCCAGCATTTGCGGTAGCCGAGTCTCGGCTTCGGCGATCGTATGAATAAACAGCAGCGCCTGCTCCACTGTGTCAGGAACGAGGATGACATCGTCGTTTTGGATCCGTTTGATCGACTGATCGATCGAATGAACTCGAGCGTCCTCTGAACCGGTGGCCTCTACCACGCGAGTGTTCAACTCGAGATCGTTCACCGCTGCCGCCATTGCGGAGACGGATGGTTGGTATACAACATTCTGGAGATCGTTCAGAACCAGGCGGGTGACCCGACCTGCACGGTTGACGAAATCCTTATTGGCGTCGGTCAGATAAGCATGCTTTTCGGTTGCCGAGGTGTGCGAGTGGTGGTTGATCAGGTCACCGTCACGGTAACGGTCCGACCCCGCATGGACGGCAGTGGTCTTCACATGCGTGAGAGAAAATATGTTCTGAGGAAGCGGGCGCGCGACCGACTCGCGATACGCCCCGATATTATTTTCGGATGTCTTTGCGAAAATGCCCACAGGCTCGCTGCCCTGAGTCAGCGCCAACGCGGCGTCCAGAAAAATCGAACTGGCACCGGCTCGCCTTAAAGCTGCGTCAATTAGCCGCTGGACGCGAGGCAATTGCCAGATTCGCCACAAGAAAGAGATATCTCCTTTCTGCGCGAAACCTTCTCTAATGTCCGGCATCGCTTTTTCTGACATAACGTTGAATTGGAAGACAGGGCTAGAGACCGGCAAACCTGTTAAGTAGCGATACTGGGCTTTTGTCCAGCAGTCGGACGCCATCAGGATCGCTGGTTGCCGAGTCGAGCTGGCACGGCCCTTGTAGTAACAACACTCCATCGCAATCAGGCGACCGGATTGATTGAATTCGTGTGCGTAATCCGTTGTTTTCAGTTTGGGAATATCGGTTGGCTGCACCGCTTCACAGGCAACCAACCAGGCCATCAGGCGCTCCTCAAGAGGGGAGTAAACGTGTTGATAATCCGGATGATAAATGGTGGGAGAGCGAGCCCAGGATCGAATACGTTGGCCGCAGACCCGAGGCATAGAGGCCAAGCTTTCAATGCCGCTCTGCGATAACAGCGTTTTAATAGACCCTCGGTCAGAGGGGCGAACCAAATCCAGCCACAGCAGTTCTGTCCATGCCTCTCGCGGCTGCCCTGCGGAATCAAACGAACCAAAACGCCTTAATATCTTGTAGTTCCATTTACGAAACCAGTTCTTCCCGCAAGCAGACTCTTCAAACGTTGTGATGGGGTGTTGCTGCCATTCTGCCCGGACGTCCAGTAGATGAAGTAGTGTCTCGGCAATCGTCACCCGAAAGCTCAAAAACATTCTGCTTGGGCTTTCCAGTTGAAGGTATTTTTGCTCACCGAGAACAGATCGCAGCCAGGGCAGATTGAACCAGTCCGTAAGGGTATATGGCTTAGCACCCCCTCCTTTTGAAGGCTTTGACACCTTCAGTAGTGTCTTCAGATAGCCGAAATCCTCGTCCGTCAGGCCGGGGCTAGCCAGGGCCCTGTTCATAACTGCGGTTAAGAATTCTAACGGGCTGCGCTTCTGGCCCTGCTGATTCATGCAATACGCTTCGTAGGACTTCAGGCAATCGTAACGATTGATATCAGTGCTTTCGTAACCCGTTTCATTTACCCAATCGATGAATCGGCGTATGGAGTCCGAATAAGCTCGTCGCGATGTCTCTGTAAGGCCATGAAACCAGTCTGATTGAAATGTGGCAGAGGCCCCTTGGAAAATGGCTTCGTGAAATTTGTTTTCCCGGGTTAAGGCGATGATCTGAGTGGTACCAGCCTGGGTGTTGTATGTGATTCGAGTAGGCTTAATCGATGTATATGTGGGTTGTTCCGGCAGCGTCTGATCGAATGCTTTAGCCATATCGTCCGGTGCATGCGCCAGCTCAGCCACTCCGTCCAACTTTTCACTCACCTCCCGCCCTCAAGTTCTAACATTTGGAGTCTCATGCGGATGTACCGAGTTGTGACCGATGAAGCATGACCGTCTCGCCCGACGGTGTGCCGGAGTCGCTGGGCAACAACAATAAGCGCTGCCGATTCCGAGCGTGTTTCCCGGCCGTCAGGCCCCGTGAGTTCTTCATGAAACAGTTCCGTTGCGAAGGTATGGCGGAGATCGTGAAAGCTCAGACTGGAGTGCAAACCAGCCTCATCGGCCCTCTGTCGAAAGCGTCGTGAAGCGTGCCACTCGCTGATGCCCGTACCGAGGAATCGCGGATCTGTTCTGAGAAAAAAGCTTTCATCCGCCGTTCCGCTTTCGTCAATCGCCCACTGGCGTTCGGTACTAAAATACCGTCTCATATCCGAAAGCAACTCTCTGTCAAAATACACCCAACCACTCTTGCTGTTTTTGGCATAGCGACCCTCCAGCCAGTACCTAAACTGCTCGACGTGGTCGTAAGCTCGGTCATCCAACTGTTTGAACAGAACACACAAGGCTGGTGTGCGCAGACCCCGCAACTCCGCAGTCCTGAGCCCCACCTCAAACCCCAGTCTCATCATGAGTTTTTCAGCCAGCTTTTCACAATGATTCAGCAATGTGAGACGCGTGTGTCTCGGAACGTACTGGATGTAATGCTGTTTGGTGTTCCGTTCCGCCATGGCCTGCCGGGTCCGTCGATAAACGCGCAGCGCCAGGCGTGAAGAGAATTCCATGTAATGCAGGAAGTTATAATAAGCAGTGAGTGCTGATAGATGGGTCTGGAGGGATTGCGAGGATTTAAGACGGTTTGAAAGCACCTCATTGAGGTAATGATTCACGAATCGCTCACTACAGGACGAAGAGGCATGCAGTCCCGCCGTCTGATGACTCAGCCGACATTCTTCCAGGTAGCCCAAAAACTGAGCCAACGCGTAGATATAGGCTCGCATCGTCGCATCAGAGACCTCTCTCTCGACCAGTTCGTAGAGCTTGCCGGTGCGCCCTTGCAACGTTCCGTCGGACAATTCTTTGATCTCAAAGACAGCGCCGAATCGAGCTAGAAAGGTAGTGAACATAAGCGGCAGAAGCGGTGGTTTGCGCCGCTCATTGAGGATAAGCCAGAAGGGCTCAAAACGGTGACCGTTAAATTGATAATCGACTTGCTTCTCGATGAAAACAGTCACATCGTCACCGGCATTTGAATGGTCTTCTTATACTTTGCCGATCCGACTACAAAAGCAATGCTTTTCCTATTCGATATTGGTCTTTCGAAAAACCCAACTCGACCGGCCAAAGGTTGACTGGATCGTTTGCAAACCTTTCCCGCTTCTTCGAGGTCCACGTATCGGCCCCGCGCTCCCATGCCCACTTCAGTGGCACCACATGGTCAATATCAATATCTTGGCTGTTCTGGATAACGTTGCCTGTAAAGGGGCTGATCCAACGACCGGCAACGACCCGGCAACGATTATCGCTCGCGAAACGCACTGGCGTACTGGAACTTGCGATCAACGCCTCAGCGCGGCTGTTCTGGCAGTCGCCATCGGCATCGTCCCAGCCGTGACCGAAGGCCGATCGTCTGTATGAATCGGCCCGATGTTTGTTCAGTTTGGGCGCGTTATTAGAGGCCAACTGCTTGGGTAGGCGACCGCCACTGGCTACGCATGTCTCCAGTGAGTCAAAGGCGAGGAAATTTTCGGTGCGATCGTAATATGAGCTTTCAGGTGGGTGACAAATGCCTGAAGACGTCTTTTTGATTGTCTCAGCTGCAACGGGTGCAAACCCAATGACGATTATGAGCGCCAGTAATGAAAACGGGAGGTACCGCAACTACTTCTCCTTAAATACAAAAAGCGTAATCTGGCGGCCATCGTATCGGGCACGGCCTCGCATGTCTCGCTGTAGGAGATAACCCAATCGTTTTGCAGTGATATCGGCTTTCGCCGGGGGGCCAAGTCGCACATACTGGTTGGGAGTCAATTGATCAGGAAGATCGGGGCTCAGTGCCGGCAGGGATGCCAGGCAAACGCGACACCTGCCCAGTGGTGTGACGCGCCAGGGAGAGGCCTGGCTCCCTTTCCCTGAGACGTTTCACCATAACCTCAAATTTTGTGCAGTCCACAGATCAAGGGCTAACGGGGCTTAAACGGTTGAAAGCCGTCTGGTTTATATAGAGGCGAACCAGTCGATGATCAATCTGACAGATGCGCCGCCTACCGTTAATTCAATGAGGCTTACACTGGCTATGTTGGATTTGCCCACTTTTGCGTGCGTTGAGGATCCGTAATAAGCTGGCCGGTTGGAGCTGGTTGCTTATCAGCGGGCTTGTATACAGCCATGTTTTAACAAGCAGGAAGACAAAAGTTGCAAAACCTATTTAAATATCTTGAAAACCTTTTGCAAAAGGAACAATCCTTCATCTCTGATGGAGCAATCCTAAAGAATGCGGTGGTCGAGGCCGCGTTGAATTTGGACTCTCGACTGCTGGAACTACTGATGCAGTTCGACACGATCAAAGCGCATTTCTTTACCGAGGTATCGGGTGTGCTCGTGTTTGACAAGGTTAAATTTCAGGATTTCATTTCCAACAAAGCCTTCTTGCCAGACAGCTATACTTCTTTCAAAAACCGCATTGGACTTACAGATGGGGGGCGCGACTATTTTAGCCAGTCTCGCGACGTGGTGCTTGCTTGGCCTTATAAAGACTGCGTGCTTGAAGGCGGGATGACGAATGAAGATCGAGGCCGCAATGAAGTTTTCTGAAACACCACGCTGGCGCCGGATGAAATTACCCGACTATTCGAGCCAAAAGTGATGACCGGATGGGAGCGTTGGGACGCCGAGGCTGTTGCGACGGGAGTGCCCAAGCCCGTCGGAAAAGTGGCGGACGATGACAATCTGCTGATTAAGGGTAACAACCTCCTCGCGCTCCATTCGCTTAAGGCCAGCTATGAGGCCAGGGTTAAGCTCATTTACATTGATCCACCCTACAACAAGGTGCTCACTTGGTAGATCAGGATAGGTGGAAAGAGGACTTTCTCAAACAACTTGAGACAGATGCGAAAATGCACCTTTTGTTTCAAGGAAAGGACTACAAGGTTTTCGGGTTGCCATTCTTCAATGATGCTGCACCGTTGATCAACGATTTTCGGGAATGCTTTGGCTCGAAAGCGGGCATTAATAGCAAAGCGTAGCTTGTAGCGTAATGTATACCCAGTTCATATTGACGTTAGAGCATCGCCGAATTAGCCGCGCCTTTAGGTAAGTGCCGGTGCGGCCGAGCAGCTCAAGGCTTCAAGGTTTTTTTGCGCGGCCCGCTGCAGAAGGCGAGGGTACGGACCCTTTAGGCCGGATCCTTGAGTACCATTTATGGGGTTGCAGTCATCGGCTGCAACCCTTGCTTTACCCGCGAGGGCCGGGGTATGGGACTAGCCCCATTAGGGTTAAGCTGAATTACCGCAGGTAAGTTCATTTTGCACACCTGATGCTGGGCTGTTTTTGTGTAATTTTTGGGTTCAGTATTTCGTAAGATCTTGATATATTTAGATAAAATTTTCGCTTCTAGCGTTTTTTTAAAGGAGATTGATTTGTGCAGTTTCTTGAGTGCACAGTAGGTAAATTGAGGGTTAGCCCACCCACCCAGGTGAGTTGTGCAAAAAATCGGTCGTATAATGATCCTGGGTGTACCGTTCAATATCGCCTCCTATGCGTTGTTGACCCACATGATCGCCCAGCAGTGTGATCTGGAAGTGGGTGAGTTTGTCCACACATTCGGCGACTGCCACTTGTATCAGAACCACCTGACTGACGACATTGTCTTCGAGCAACTGACGAGAGAGCCCCGGGCGTTGCCGAACCTCGTTATCAAGCGCAGGCCGGCGAGTATATTCGAGTACGAGCTGGAGGATTTTGAGTTTGAGGGCTATGACCCGTATCCCGGGATTAAGGCTCCTATTGCTATTTGACCCTTTGTCTACGGCCTGGTCCGATAGGTTTGGGGGCGGCAGGGGAGCGGGATGGGGCTTTCCGAAAAACGCTGTGAATACGTCCGTGTACGCTTGGCTCCGCCATCCATGGCTCCGCACATTTTCGGAAAGCCCCATCCCGCTCCCCTGCATCCAAGCTGAAGGAGATAGAATCTCCCGAATCCGCGAACGAGTTGGAATTCCGGTTGTTACAAAGGCACTTGTTAGTGGCCAATTAAAATGACCCACTACTGGCCATTAATTTTGACCCACCCCCGGGTGGCCGTCAGGCCACAGAACCAGCTACTGTCCCCCGCTTTTATCCATGGCCGGGGGCATGTCAGTGAAGGAGTGGGTTGTGATACACAAGATCAAGGCACTGCACGATAACGGCAAAGGGCTGTCGATCCGCGCCATCAGTCAGGAACTGGGGTTGTCCCGCAATACCGTTCGCAAGTACCTGCGGATGGAGGTGGATGCGATTTCAGAACGGTTTGCAGACCCCTCGCGGAGCAAGCGACTCGATGATCACCGGGATTATCTGGTGCATTTGCTCCAGCAGTTTCCCAAGCTCAGCGCCGTCAAGATTGCCCGCAAGCTGCAAGAGAGGGTTGGCGAGTTGTCGGCCTCGGATCGCACCATCCGACGCTATGTGCGGGTGCTTAAGGAGGAAGTGGCCTCGGCCCAGATGCGCTACTACGAACCCATTCTGGACGATGTGCCGGGTGTTCAGTGTCAGGTGGATCCGGGTGAGTTGCGCGGCGTGCTGATCGGTGGCGAAGAGCGGATTCTCCACTTCGTGGTGTTCGTGCTGTCCTTCTCACGGCTGATGTACGTGGGTCTGGCCTTCCGCCCGCTGGATACCCAGACGTTTATCCAGCTCCATGACGAAGCCCTGCGTTACTTCGGTGGCCTGCCAGAGGAGTGCGTCTACGATCAGACCAAGCTGGTGGTGATCAACGAGCAGTACCGGGAACTGACGCTAAACCAACGGTTCCATGAGTATGCCACCACGGCCGGGTTCCGGATCCATGCCTGCGAAGGCTATGACCCGGAGAGCAAGGGCAAGGTGGAAGCTGGCGTGAAGTACGTCAAGCAGGATTGCCTCTACGGTGAAGTCTTCCGGGACCAGGAGCACGTGCGCCAGCACGTGCAGGACTGGCTTGAGAGCGTAGCCAATGTCCGCATCCACGGCACCACCGGAGAACCACCCCGGGAACGCTTCGAACGGGATGAGCGAGAACACCTGGAGGCTTACCTGTCACCAGCTTGCGTGCAATCTGTGGCCCACGAGACACGTCGAGCCGACAAGACCGGCCTGATCGCCTGGAAGGCCAACAAGTACTCTGTGCCCATGGCCTGGCAGCAGGCCCGGGTGGGCGTTCTGGAGTCCGGCGGCCAACTCCACATCAGCGACCTGAACACAGGGGAAGTCATTGCCAGCCATGCTCTGTGTGCCGATAAAGGCAAGGTAATCAAGAACACCCACCACTACCGGGATCATGCCCAGCGGGTGGCCACCCTTGAGGGTAAGATCAACGACCTGATCGGCAGTGACATCGGGCCACGGTTGTGCCAACAGCTCAAGCGTTCCGAGCCCAAGATCTACAAGGACCAGCTGGTGGCTGCCCGTGACCTGCTCAAGCGCCATGCGCCCGTGGATCCGGCATTAATTACGACGCTGGCAGAGCGTCCCGGCATGACCGCGACACGGCTGCAAAGTTATCTGGAAGCAGCCCAGGCCGCCGTTCTCCGGGAGCGACAGCCGGAACCGCTATCGGAACCAAAAGAAACACTGGATCTGAGCGCTTACCGCCATATTGGCCGCTCCAGTGGCCAGGGGGTGACCCATGAGCCAGCTTGAACAGACCGTGGCCCGTTACCGCAGCCTGCGCCTGAGCGCGGCCGCCGACGAACTGACCAACCTGCTGGCCGAGGCTGAAGCCAACGAGATGTCCTATCTCAGCTTCGCGGACCGGCTTGCCGAGCACGAACTGACCCAGCGCCAGGACAAACGCATCCGCCGGAACCGGAAAATGGCTGCGTTCCCAGCGGAGAAGCGCCTGGAGGGCTTCGACTACCGGCACCAGACCACCATTACCAAACGCCAGGTCAATGCCTTGCTGGACTTCCAGTTCATCGACGAGCGAAACAACCTGGTGTTCATCGGTCCGCCCGGTGTAGGCAAGACCCACCTGGCCATCGGCATTGGCCACAAAGCTGTGGAGGCCGGCTACCGGGTGCTGTTCCGCAACGCTCTCGATCTGGTGGAAGAACTAGAGCTGGCCGAGATGAAGGGTGAGCTGAAAAAGCGGGTCAGCCAACTGGCCAAGTACGACCTGCTGGTCATCGATGAACTGGGTTACCTGCCCATGACGCGGCAGGCCCGGTACAACCTGTTCCAGCTGATCAACAGCCTGTACGAATACCGGTCCATCATCCTCACCACCAACAAGGACTTCACCAGTTGGGGCGAGTTCTTCCACGACGACAACGTGGCGGTGCCGATCATTGATCGGGTCATCCACCATTCACACATCTTTATGCTGGGAGGAGAAAGCTATCGGCTGAAGCAGAAAACGACAGGCTAGACTATGAAAGGTGGGTCAATTTTATTGGCCAAAGGTGGGTCAAAATAAATGGCCATTGACAGCACTTGAAGTGCTGTTGAAAAGGCCTTTGGGGCAGCTGCATCATGGCTTGAATCGCAGCAGGGCGGGCACATCCCTCCAAAAATGTGCGGAGCCATGGATGGCGGAGCCCAAGCCGCGCATGGATGCCTTGAGGCGTTTTTTGGAGGGATGTGCCCGCCCTGCTGCAGCCCGCGAACTATGAGATTCAGAGTTACACGTTAGTCAAAGGGAGAGCAAAGGTGAGAAAAGCCCTGATAGTAGCCATGTCCCGAAACCGGGTCATAGGCCGGAACAACAATCTGCCTTGGTACCTGCCGGGCGATCTGCGG
The DNA here is from genome assembly GCF_003441595.1 of Marinobacter sp. Arc7-DN-1. Taxonomy (NCBI): domain Bacteria; kingdom Pseudomonadati; phylum Pseudomonadota; class Gammaproteobacteria; order Pseudomonadales; family Marinobacteraceae; genus Marinobacter; species Marinobacter sp. Arc7-DN-1. Next base: position 3,616,542 of record NZ_CP031848.1, read on the forward strand.
TACTTCAAGCAGGCCACCATGGGCAAGCCTATCATCATGGGACGGAAAACCTGGGACTCCATTGGCCGGCCGTTGCCGGGGCGGATGAACGTGGTTATTTCACGGAACGATGCCTGGGAAGCGCCAGCGGGAACCGTGGCGGCAAAGTCGCTGCAAGAGGCGTTGGTGAAAGCCGAGGCTCAGGCTGAGCTGGAAGGCGGAGATGAAGTGATGATTATCGGTGGCGGGCAGATCTATGCCGAGGCGCTGCCGATGGTTGATCGCATGTACATCACCCAGGTGCACGCTGAGGTGGAAGGGGATGCATTTTTTCCGGAAGTAAACTGGGATGAGTGGGAGGAAATCGGACGGGAGGATTTCTCCGCGTCCGATAACAACCCTTACGACTATAGCTTCGTAGTCTATCAGCGCTTGGCGTCGGCATGACGGGGCGGGCGCTTGCCTGCGGGCTTGCCGCCTTTGCCAGGGGGCTTACCCTTCGGGCCGGGACCGCCACGGCCCTTGGGGCCTTTCTTGAAGCCGGGCTTGTATCCGGGCTTGCCACCCGGACGACCACCCTGGCGGTCTCGACGCGGCGGCGCGTTGGCTGAAATCTCCGGCAAGGCCTCCGGTTGCTCCAGCGGAAGCGAGCCCGGCTGGGAGGCTTCCAGCCAGCAGGCCAGGGCGCCGGCCACCATCGCCGTGTCCATGTCATTGCGCTCGGCAATCTCATCCAGCAGCGCCATCGCTTTCGCCAGTTTGCCATCCTCGGAAAAACCCAACAGCTGCGTTTCGAACTGCTGCTCGCGCATTTTTTTCAGCTCAACCGGCGAAGGCAGTTGATAGGCTTGCATGGGTGAGTTGGTGGCACGCTCCAGGGTGCGCAGCCAGCTGCGTTCCCGGGGTGTGACCAGCAGGATTGCCTTGCCTTCCCGTCCGGCGCGGCCGGTACGGCCGGTGCGGTGGATGTAGGCTTCGGTATCGTAGGGTACATCGTAGTTGATCACGTGGGTGATCCTGGGCACATCCAGACCGCGGGCGGCCACGTCCGTGGCGACGATGATGTCCTTCTTGCCGCGTTTCAGGTCTTCAACGGTCTGCTCCCGCTGGCGCTGGTTCAGATCGCCATTCAGCGGTGCAACCGCGTGGCCGCGGGCAGAGAGTTTTTCGGCCAGCAAGGTGGTTTCCGCCTTGGTGCGCACGAAGATGATGGAGGCGTCGAACGGCTCCACTTCAAGAATCCGGGTCAGGGCATCCAGCTTGCGCTCGGCGTATACCGGCAGAACAAACTGGGAGATACGCTCAACCGTGCGGGTTTCGCTCTCGATGCGGACCTCGACGGCGTCGCTCAGATAGGTCTTGGCAACTTTCTTGATCTGCGGCGGCATGGTCGCCGAGAACAGGGCGCGCTGACAGTTTTCCGGCGTTTTCGCCAGAATTGCCTCTACGTCATCAATAAAGCCCATGCGCAGCATTTCGTCTGCTTCATCCAGAACCAGTGCTTTCAGACTATCCAGCTTCAGGGTGCCCTTACGCAGGTGGTCCAGCATGCGGCCCGGCGTACCCACGATAACCTGGGCGCCACGGCGAAGGCCTTTGATCTGGGGATAGAAATCCTGTCCGCCATAAATCGGCAGAACATGGAAATTACGGAACTTGCTGGCGTAGGTAGTAAACGCTTCGGCCACCTGGATGGCCAGTTCGCGCGTCGGCGCCAGCACCAGAATCTGGGGGTCGGTTACAGAGGCGTCAATCCGGCTCAGCAGAGGCAGTGCAAAGGCCGCGGTTTTACCGGTACCTGTCTGGGCGACACCCAGCAGATGCTTGCCGGCAAGCAGCGCAGGGATGGCCTGGGCCTGGATCGGTGACGGGGTTTCATAGCCAACGGCGGATACAGCTTCAAGTACGGCTGGATCAAGCCCCAGTTCGGCAAAAGACAATTCAGACATTGATTCACTCGGAATTCGGGAGGTAGAGCATTGCCGGGCAATGCATGATGTGCGGGTATTATAGCGGTTTTCTTGCTGCTTTAATACGCCAAACCCTGCCGGGCCTGTAGGTAGTTGCCGGTGAGTGTCCCGTTGCTTTGCCGGCCCGTTGTCCCGAGCCGGCAGACCGTGACGGTCTTCGGTTGGGAGAAAGGGTGGCTCAGGCCGCCATTTCCGATCTCAGGGCGTCGATGATGATGCGCGCGAAATCTTCCGGCGAGTCTTCCTGGAGGAAGTGCCCGCCACGCAGGGTGATGTGGGGCTGGCCGTGGGCCCCGGGAATCCGGCGCTGCATGTACCGGTCGCCGCCGCGGGTGATCGGGTCGCCGCTACTGAAGCAGGTGATGAACGGTTTCTTCCATTTTTCCAGAACCTGCCAGGCGGCTTTGTTGGCTTCGCTGTCCGGAGCCCCCGGTTCGGTTGGTACCAGCTTGGGGAAAGCTCGTGCTCCAGCTTTGAAATCCGCGGACGGGAATGGCGCCTCATAGGCGGCAAGTTCCGCTTTGCTCAGGGTGCGTTCAGTGCCCAGTTGAACAATCCGCCCGACCGGGAACCAGGGGCTGTGGGTGGCAAACGTCTTCCAGACCGAGAACACAGCAGGCATCCGGGTTTCTCCCGTCGGCAACATGCCATTACCGACAATGATGCGGCTGAATCGCTGCGGATGTTCGGCAGCCAGTCGCAAACCCAGCAGTGACCCCCAGTTCTGGCACACCAGGGTTATATTCGTAAGGCTCAGGCTCTCCAGCCAGTTGGCCAGCCAGGTCAGGTGACGGCTATAGCTGTAATCCTCAACCGAGTCCGGCTTGTCGGATTTTCCGAAGCCAATCAGGTCTGGCGCCAGCACCCGGTGGCCGGCGCCTGCCACCAGCGGAATCATGTGCCGGTAGAGGTAAGACCAGGATGGCTCGCCATGCAGCATCAGTACCGGAGAGGCATTGCGTGGCCCATCGTCAACATAGTGCATCCGGAGACCGGGCTCTACGTCGACATAGTGTGGAGCAAAAGGGTAGTCCGGAAGACCTGCGAAGCGGGCTTCATCGGTTCTCAGAATACGCATGCCATCGACTGTCCTGACTGATTGGTTGCGTGATTGCCGGGAGCCATCTGGCGATCAGACCTCCCTAATACAATCGTCGAGTGTCAGGATAAATCAGATGGAAATTTTGTGTGTTTGAGTTGCGTAACAGAGCGTTGCCGGTTTGAATCAGGAGGCGATGCCCGGCATCTGGCCAGGTATGGCAGTTCAAGGTCCTGTTGCCGGATTTGTACGGCTCATTTGTCCGGATCGACCAGTGGTTTGCGGTTGGAGCGCTTGTCTTCCCAGTCGAGCTCCTTGGGGTTGTACCAGCCGATGGCGTCCAGCACTCTCTCCCGTGTCTGCGGTGACAATGTAGGCCAGAGTTCCTGGAAGCCCTCAAGACCCAGTTCCCGCTGTTTCAGTTGCTTGCTCTGCAGGCGATTGATAATGCGGGGCAGTTGCAGAGCCTCGCCCAACTGCCCGGGCACCATCACGTCCTGGCCCATCACCTTGCGTCGGTGAGTCCGTGCGGCCAGTACCTTGCGCAACTGCGTGGCAGCTTCCAGGGCGGTTTCTGTGGTGAAGGTTTCCGGTTCCAACAACATGACCTGTTAACTGGTTGATCAATAACCGTCCACTATAACCCGAAGATGACTACAGTGGCCACGCCAGCATGGTAGGCTAGAAGTGCTTGCCATCATTCAGGACGATTTCCGGGGAACCGCCAGTACTATGTACGCAAAACTTGAAACACGGACTTTTCTTGCCTTGTTGGTGGGGGTCTCTCTGGCTTTCGTGTTTCTCATGAAACCCTTTTTCGGCCCTATATTCTGGGCCGTTGCGATTGCCCTGATTTTCCATCCGGTGCAGCAGTTGCTGGTCCGTAAGCTGGGAAACCGGCCCAATCTGAATGCGTTGATTACGCTCTTCATCTGCATGTTTATCGTAGTGATTCCCGTTCTGGTTCTGGTGACATCGCTGGTTGCCGAGGGCGTGGCGCTTTACCAGCAGATCCAGAGTGGAGACATACGACCCGGGGAGTACATAGACCGCGTCAATCAGTCTTTCCCGGCTATTCAGGCATTCCTCGCGCAGTTTGATATCAGTTTTGCCGAATTGAGAGATAGGGCAGTGAGTATTTTCGTGGGAGGCAGCCAGTTCCTCGGCAAGCAGGCCCTGGGGCTCGGCCAGAATACCTTCCAGTTTTTCCTGGGGCTGGCGTTGATGGTTTATCTGGCGTTCTTCCTGCTGCGGGACGGCAGTGCGCTGGTGGAACTGATCATTAGAGCGCTGCCACTCGGGGATGAGCGGGAGCGGTTGTTGTTTGCCAAATTCGCGGAAGTCACCCGCGCTACCGTCAAGGGTAACTTGCTGATTGCCATCATCCAGGGAGCCCTGGGGGGGCTGATTTTCTGGATTCTGGGTATCGGCGGGGCGTTGCTCTGGGGTGTGGTAATGGCGATTGTATCGCTTCTGCCAGCGGTGGGCGCCGCGCTGGTCTGGGTGCCGGCGGCCATCTATCTGGCGGCGGTCGGGGATGTGATCGAGGCGGCGGTACTGACGGCATTTGGCGTGGTGGTTATCGGCCTGGCTGACAACCTGCTTCGCCCGGTCCTCGTTGGGCGAGACACCAAACTGCCTGACTACATCGTGTTGCTATCGACCCTCGGTGGCATCGTGATGTTTGGCATTAACGGCTTTGTGATGGGGCCACTGGTGGCGGCACTGTTCATGGCGTTCTGGGGAATCTTCATACGTGAGTTCAGTGAGGAGGCACAGGTCGCGGAACCGGTGGCCGAAGAAGCTGTTGAACCGGAGCGGAGCGAAGAAACGGGGCCGGATGTCGGGTAGGGCGACATGCGACAAAAGTATGGTAGTCTCTGAAATGTTTGCCCCAGCCTGTGGAGATAGGCACCACATAACAAGAAAGAAACGGGTATCGATGAGATATCAGGAGTTAAGCAGGTGAGCACCATGAGAAACGCAACTACCCGACTGGGACGCCTGGCCGCTGCGGCCGTTATGGCGGTTACACTGGGCTTTGCCCCCGCAGCCTTCGCGGACGAGACCGTTGCACTCAAGAACGCACTTTACGGCGCAGGGTATGAGATCAACAATGTCAGTCCGCAAATGGATGACACAACCCGGGCTGCACTGACTAAATTCCAGAAGGACAACGGGCTTCAGGCCAGCGGAGTTCTGGACGAGCCAACGAAAAAAGCCTTGGGCATGATGTCGGTAAAGGTTGCGTCCTCGGCACCCGCACAGTCAGCAGGCGGTTCCGCCGCCACAACGCAGGAAGCGGCACCTTCCTCCACTTCGACGGCGGAACCGGAGCAGGAGGGCGCCATCGAAGAAAAGGACGATGGCGGCTGGTCTCTCTGGTAAGTCTGGTTCGCGCATAAAAAAAGCCCGCCGGATGGTCTCCCGCGGGCTTTTTGTTGTCCGGCTATCCAGTCTCTCAGTCGAGTTTGCTGAGGTCCCGGACGGCGCCCTTGTCGGCACTCGTTGCCAGCAGTGCGTAGGCCTTCAGGGCCGCTGACACTTTCCTGTCCCGCGGCAGTTCCGGCTTCCACCCTTTTGCATCCCGGGCTTCCCGGCGACGGTCCAGTTCGTGCTGGTCCAGCTCGACGTTGATGGTCCGGTTCGGGATGTCGATCCGGATGACGTCGCCGTTCTGAATCAGCCCGATCGCACCACCGGCAGCAGCCTCGGGCGAGGCGTGGCCAATGGAAAGGCCGGAGGTGCCGCCAGAGAAACGCCCGTCGGTCAGCAGCGCGCACTCCTTGCCCAGCCCCCTGGATTTCAGATAACTGGTCGGGTAGAGCATTTCCTGCATCCCAGGGCCGCCACGGGGACCCTCATAGCGGATGATTACCACCTCGCCGGGCTTGACGTCATCCGCCAGAATGCCGGCAACCGCCGAATCCTGACTTTCGAATACCCTGGCCTTGCCTTCGAAAACATAGATGCTTTCGTCCACGCCCGCGGTTTTGACCACGCAACCGTCCAGAGCGATATTGCCGAAAAGCACCGCGAGCCCGCCCTCTGAACTGTAGGCGTTCTCAACCGATCGAATACAACCGGATTCCCGGTCGCCGTCCAGGCTTGGCCAGCGGGTGTTCTGGGAAAAAGCGGTCTGGGTCGGAATGCCGGCCGGCCCGGCCTTGTAGAATTCCACCACTTCCGGCGTCGGGGAGCGCATGATGTCCCAGGTCTGGAGGGCTTCCTTCATAGTCTTGCTGTGCACGGTAGGCAGGTCGGTATTGATCAGCCCTCCGCGCTCCAGTTCGCCGAGAATGCCCATGATGCCGCCGGCGCGGTGAACGTCTTCCATATGATACTTGGGTGAGTTCGGCGCCACCTTGCAGAGCTGGGGAACCCGGCGCGAAAGCTGGTCGATTTCGTTCAGGGTGAACGGAACACCACCTTCCTGGGCGGCTGCCAGCAGGTGAAGTATGGTGTTGGTGGAGCCGCCCATGGCGATGTCCATGACCATGGCGTTTTCAAAGGCGGCCATGGAGGCAATGCTCAGCGGCAGAACACTGGCGTCGTCTTCCTCGTAATAGCGGCGCGCATTCGCCACAATCTGTCTGCCGGCTTTCAGGAACAACTGCTCCCGATCTGCGTGGGTGGCCAGCATTGAGCCGTTGCCGGGCAGAGCCAGGCCAATCGCCTCGGTGAGGCAGTTCATGGAGTTGGCGGTAAACATACCGGAGCAGGAGCCGCAGGTTGGGCAGGCGCTGCGCTCATACTCCTCCACCTGCTCGTCGCTGGCATTCGGGTCTGCGGCGATGACCATGGCATCCACCAGGTCCAGCTTGTGTTCGGAAAGCCTGGTCTTACCCGCTTCCATGGGGCCGCCGGAGACAAAGACGGTGGGAATGTTCAGACGCATGGCTGCCATCAGCATGCCCGGGGTAATCTTGTCGCAGTTGGAGATGCACACCAGGGCGTCGGCGCAGTGGGCGTTCACCATGTACTCCACGGAGTCCGCAATGATTTCCCGGGAGGGCAGGGAATACAGCATGCCGTCATGGCCCATGGCAATGCCATCATCCACGGCGATGGTGTTGAATTCCTTGGCAACACCGCCGGCGGCTTCGATTTCGCGGCACACCAGCTGACCGAGATCCTTGAGGTGCACGTGGCCGGGTACAAACTGGGTGAAGGAATTGGCAACCGCGATGATGGGCTTGCCGAAATCTTCGTTTTTCATACCGGTGGCGCGCCAAAGGGCGCGGGCGCCGGCCATGTTACGGCCTGCGGTGGATGTCCGCGAACGATACTGAGGCATGGCGTTCTGGTCTCTCTGTTGTTGCCTGACGACGTTGTGCAAAAAACAGAGGATACCAGATTAGACTCCAGGCGCATGGTTGTTTTCAGAAGCGCTGTTTACAATAGTTAACAGAGTTGCCAGACATTTTCCGGTTTGAACCGACAAGGAGTATGCCTATGGCTGGCCAGGAAAGCCTGCCGCTACGTCGCCTTAAAGAGTTTCAGCCGCTTAACCGGCTGACCGATGATCAACTGGTGCTGCTTGCCAGCCGTGCTGAACGAAGGACTCACGGTCCCGGCCAACGGGTTATTGAGCGTGGCGTCCGGGATGGCCTTGATTTCTTCCTGATTGCAGGCATGGTGGAGCTGGAATCGCTGGATGGTCGCAAGTCGGTCATTGAAGCGGAGACTGAAAAAGCCCATAACCCCATTGCCCGCCTCCAGCCCCGAATGTACGACGTGACGGCAGTCAAGCCGTGCGAATTTCTGGTGGTAGAGCAGGAGATACTCAATCAGCTTCTGAGAACGGCGCCGGTAGAGCAGGTTGAGATGGACTCCGGAGAGGGCTCCGATGGTATCGAAAGCGAGGAACACCACCTGCTGATGGAGTTCTACTCGGAACTGCGATCGAACCAGGTCAAGCTTCCGAGTGTTCCCGATGTGGCCTGGAAAGTCCGGCGGGCGGTCGATCGCGAAGAGTCCACGGCGGACCAGGTAGCACTTGCGGTGTCTGCGGATCCGGCCATGGCTGCGAAACTGGTTCGCGCCTGCAACAGTCCCTTGTACCGCGGATTCAGTGACGTCCGGAATGTCCGTGAGGCGGTAGTCCGGCTTGGCATGCGGACTACCCGGCAGCTGGTGACGGTGTTCTCCATGCGGGAAGTTTTCAAGACCCGCCAGGCTGCGCTGCAGAAAGAAATGGAAAAGCTCTGGCGCCATTCAAGGGAAGTGGCGGCCCTGTGCTGGGTGCTGGCGGACCATGCCACTCGCCTCAACCCGGAGGAGGCGCTGCTGGCGGGTCTGCTTCATGACATCGGAGTGGTGCCGATATTGGTGCAGGCAGAGCACCACGTGAATCTCTTTGCCGATGAGGCCAACCTGAACCATGCTGTTAAAGAGTTGAGATCGGACGTGGGCACGGCCGTTCTGGAGAACTGGTCATTCCCGCCAGCGTTCACTGAAGCGGTTCGGCATGCCGAAGACTGGGGTTACGAATGCCGTGAATCGGCTCCGCAACTGGTGGATGTGGTCATCGTGGCGCAATTGCACTCGATGATTGGTTCCAGCCAGAATGCCGAGTTACCTCCGTTCGACCAAGTGCCGGCATACCGGCGTCTGGGCGAGCTTGAACTCAACGCCTCCCGCAGTTTACAGCTTCTGACGGAGGCCAGGGCACGGGTAGACGAGGTTCAGCAATTGCTGTCCATCCGATGATTGTCCGGGCTTGGTAAACTGTGGAATCTGCCTTCCAGTGACTGTTGCACTTATGAATGTACCTCTGTTCCCCCTCAATTCCATCGTCCTGCCCAGGGGGAGGATTCCCCTGCAGCTGTTCGAGCCGCGCTACATCGATATGCTCACCCGCTGCCTGAAGGAGGACCGGGGCTTCGTGGTTGTGCTGTTGCGGGAAGGTGGGGAAACCGGGCCCACTGCCGCTTTCTATGATATTGGCACCTATGTGCGGATCATTGATTTCCAGCAGCTTGAAAACGGACTTCTGGGAATTATCGTTGAGGGGGTGTCGAAGGTGTCGGTGGTCCGCAGCTGGCAGCAGGAAGACGGGCTCAATGTCGGTGATGTGGAGTGCCTGATCGAAGAGGCGGAAAGCGAGGTGCCCCAGGGTTTTAGCGAGCTGCCTTCGGTGCTCCGGGCGCTGTTCCGGCATCCGGTAATCCGGGACCTGAATATGGATATCGACTACGGCGATGCCCGGGATGTGGGCTGGCGCCTGACAGAACTGCTGCCACTGGACAAGCAGGAGAAGCAGAAACTCGTGGAGTTGCAGGATCCGCTGGAGCGGCTCAGTCGCCTGCAGGGGCTGCTGGAAGCGCTGGAGGAGGGCTAGAGTCCGTGGCCAATCGGGCGAAAGTTTGTGATTGCCTCATCCCAGGAAAGTGAAATGTAGGTTACCGCGAAAAGCAGCCACAACGCCGATGCAACCGCAACAGTCACATCCGGTGCCAGTGGCACCCGGTCATACCGGCTGTAACTGGCCCTCACCGCCCCGGTTACCGCAAGGCCCAGCAGAAGCCCCCCGATAACATCCGTAAACCAGTGAACCCCCAGGTAAAGCCGGCTCAGGGCCACAGGCACCAGTGGGAGTGACAGGATGACGTAGGATTGCCAGCGCTTGCGGTTCCGGGTTTCGCCTGCAACAAAGCTGGCCAGCAGGGTGACCAGAAGGGTGATTCCGGCGGTGTGGCCGCTGGGGAAGGCGCCGGAATCCGGCGGACTCAGGACTTCGTCCGGCCGGGGGACTCCGAGCATGGATTTCAGGCCCCAGACCAGAAAAACGGTCATCAGGGCGGCAATCAGAACATGAACTGCGGCGGCATAATAGCCTCTGAACAGCAGTGCCACGCAGGCCAGGACTCCGGCGGCCATCAGAACAGGCGGATCGCCCAGCAGCGTGACGGCAATGAACGGTCCGTCCAGCAGCGGCTGGCGCAGTTGCTCAAACCAGTGCAGGGTCGCCTGATTAAATCCGTCCAGCAAATGAGTCATCGTGGCCAGTTGGCCCCAGATCAGCAGCAGGGCGGTGGCGCCCAGCGCGAGCATGAAGGAGGCCAGCGGGAATTCCCCCTCCCGGGCTGGTCGCTGGTTGGTGTAAAGGCGCCAGAAACGGTGAGTGGCCTCGTACTGCCCCATCCACTGTTTCAGCCATTGGTAAAAACGACCCTCTTCCCCGAGCCCGAGCTGAAACCGCAAGAGCACGAAATAGACGACGAGCAGCGCCGAAAGGCTGATGCCGGTGACCGCATAAAAGTGAGCTGGCGGTCGTATGCCGCTGGCCAGGGCGCTGCCCACCAGAAAGCCGGGGAAAATATACACCGGCGCCCAGGCGACCGCCGAGCCGATGTTGAATGCCAGAAAACGATGCCATGGCATCATCAGCGCCCCCGCAATCAGAGGGATCACTGGCCGTACCGGCCCCACAAAGCGCCCGATGATGACACTCTTGCCTCCGTGGCGACAAAAGAAGCGTTCGCCCTTGTCGATGATCACCGGGTAGCGGCTTAGCGGCCAGGCAGTCGCCAGGCGGCCCTGCATCAGGCGGCCCAGGCCAAAACTCACCGTGTCACCAGCGATCGCGCCCAGGCCCGCCCAGAGCAGGGCCTCTGGCAACGGCATCCCGGTCTCACCTGCCAGCAAGGCCACCGCAAACAGGATAGCGACGCCAGGAACAATGATGCCGGCAATGGCAAGGGATTCGGTGAAGGCTGTGGTAAAAAGAGCCAGTGCCAGCCAGCCTGGATGAATGCTCAACCAGGCCGACAATTCGTTAAGCCAGGCATTGCTCATGTTTCGATGGTTTCTCCGGGGCTGAACCAGACTGAATCCGGGCCTCGTTTGCGCGCCTCTTCCATGGCCTGATGCGCCCGCTTCCGGAGCATGTCGGTCCGGGTGTCGCCGTTGCCACGGGTGGTGCAACCCAGACTCACTGTTGCTTTCCCGACCACCGGCCAGTGGTGCTCGGCAATGGTCCGGCGGATACGTTCAGCAATCACCCTCACTCCTTCTTCCGGTGTGAATGGCAGTATCAGGAAAAACTCGGATTCGTTCAGGGTATACAGGGTGTCGCCGGCACGAATAACACCGAACAGATGCTCGGTCATGTGCCGGAAAAGCCCCTGAACCTGATCCTTGCCGTGCAAGTCGGCAACTTCGTTCGCGTAATCAATGCTCAGGTCTATCACGGACAGGGGGTGCCCGGTGGCGATTGCCCGGCTGATTTCCTTTTGCAGGGTTTCGTCCAGGAAACGGGAATTGTGCGCGCCGGTGACCGGATCGATGATGGCGAGATCCTCGGCAGACTGTGCCATGTGATCGTATTGCCAGATGTACAGTGCGGCGACTGAGAGCAGAATGAAGAGCCCCCCGATGACGGTGATTGCATCTGCCGGAGCCTGCCGCAGGAACAGGATGACCGACATCGGAATCAGCAGCAGAAGCGACAGTGCCACGCCCTGGCGCAATGGCAGAACCAGTAGGTTCAGTGCGACCAGGGGCATGGCCCAGTGGGAAATGCCAGGCGCATCCAGGGTCAGTAGGGCGGCCAGCATGCCGCTGTTCAGGCCCGAGAGAATGACCAGGTGGCCCGGAGCTGAAAGCTGGTGCCGGCGGCAGATGACCGTGTAAATGGCGCCGGCCAGCGTCAGGGCTGCCATGCCTGTGGCCAGGTAAAACAGCTCGTAAAAGCCATACCGGAGATTCTGCATGGCCAGTGTAAAGATAAACAGGCAGGCGATGCTGTAGCCGAAGGCGTGTGTCCAGGTTCTGAGGCGGGTTTCAGTCATGAAGCTGGCCCCTGTGCCTGCGGCTGGCTCGGTTGCGCCGGCTGCGACCAGGAGCTGTATGCCTGGCTCCGGTTACCCCCCTGTTGTTGGGCCCGGCGCAGGGCGTTGGCCGCACTTTGCTGAAGCGTGTTGGCGTCGTCTCCGATATTGAGCCCGGCAATGCCTGTACTGACTGTGAGATTCATACCGTGACTGTTCAGCAGTGTTGCCAGCCCCTTGCGAATGGTTTCGCCCCGGGCGATGGCGTCACTGGTGGAAATGCCCGGGAGGATAACCAGGAGCTGGAGATCAGCCACCCGGTAGTAGGTATCGAAATCCCGTATCTGGGAATGCAGATAGCGGCCGATGCGTGGCAGGATTGAACGGATATCCTCGTCCGGATCATGATCGCTCAGATGGGTGTCCAGCCCGATCATGATAATGGACATGTCCGTACCTTCCCGTTCGCTGCGCTGGATTTCCTTGTGCAGATCGGCAGAGAGGTATTCCCGGCTGGCGGCCTGGGTCAGCTCATCGGTCCGGCGCAGTGGCGCCAGTTGCCGGGTTTTGTATTCACGCAGGAAGACGAGCAGGCCAGACAGCAGTATGGTGAGAAGAAACGCACTGATCATCTGGTGACGGTCTGCCAGGCCGACTGCCCACTGTGTGGCAGCCATGGCCAGAACAACGATGACCAGGGTAATGAGTGCTGCTGCCGCAGGCGGAACAAGCGCAAAAGCAACGAGAGGGATGGCATACAGCCAGTGGCTCAGAACCCATGGGCCGGTCCAGAAACTGGTCAGAAGAATCAGCAGGAGAACCAGGAAGAAAGCCTGCTGAACCCGCGGCCAGGGTTGGTTTGCCCGGCTGGGGTGAAATGTTTTGCCCGCAATCACAACACCGGCGGCTGCGGCCGCTGCCGCCGCAACCATGGGTTCGCCCAGCGTGGCGCACAGAACCGCAATCGCAATCAGGGCCAGGAAGCCTGCCCGTGACAACTTGCTTAACAGGAATTTTTCGGCCATTTGGGCCATGGTGTCCTTCCTTTTCCTCAACTCCCTGAAAAAACTTTCCCGAGGTTTCCGAGTATGGCATACCGCAGCGGTATAATATCCGTTTGGGATGCGTACTTGAAACGGGAAAGGTAAAGTTAGGCACTTATTCCGGATTTCGCTTTGAAATAGCGCTTTGGAAACGAAAAGGTAACTGAATGGATATTGCAGCGTACATGGCTGAGGTGGGGCAGCAGGCCCGCGCAGCGGCAACACAAGTCGCGCGCTCGGCCACCGCCGTTCGTAATCACGCCCTGATGGCAACGGCAGAGGCCCTTGATGCGGCACGGGAAGAGTTGACTGTGGCTAATGGCAAGGATCTGGAACGGGGCCGGGAAAACGGCCTCGATGCGGCCATGCTGGACCGGCTTGAGCTTACGCCCACACGGATCGACGCCATGATCGAAGGGCTGAAGCAGGTGGCATCGTTGCCGGACCCCATTGGCGCCATTACCGATATGGCGTACCGCCCCTCGGGCATTCAGGTCGGCAAGATGCGGGTCCCTCTCGGTGTGATCGGCATAATTTATGAGTCCCGCCCCAATGTGACCGTTGAAGCGGCCAGTCTGTGCCTGAAATCCGGAAACGCCACCATTCTCCGGGGTGGTTCCGAATCGATCCATTCCAATCAGGCCATTGCTCGCTGTCTCGCGGAGGGACTGGCAAGGGCTGGCCTGCCAGAAACAGCCGTACAGGTCATCAAAACAACGGACCGCGCCGCCGTGGGAGAGCTGATCACCATGCCCGCGTATGTGGATGTCATCGTGCCCAGAGGGGGTAAAGGTCTGATCGAGCGCATCAGCCGGGATGCCAGGGTGCCGGTGATCAAGCATCTCGACGGTGTATGCCACGTTTACATCGACAGCCATGCCGATCCGGAGAAGGCACTGAAGGTGGCGGTCAACGCCAAAACCCAGCGGTACGGCACCTGCAACACCATGGAAACACTGTTGGTAGACAAGGAAATTGCGGAGGACATTCTGCCGCTTCTGGCACCGGCCTTCGCCGAAAGAGGGGTGGAGCTTCGCGGTTGTGAACAGACCCGTGCCATTGTTGAAGGTGTTGCCGGGGCGACCGAGGCAGACTGGGAAGCCGAATATCTGGCCCCGGTTCTGGCGGTGCGAGTGGTTGATGGGCTGGATGGCGCCATTGACCACATCAACCGGTACAGCTCGCAGCACACCGACAGCATCGTCACCGAGAATTACACCCGGGCGCGCCGGTTTATCACCGAGGTGGACTCCAGTTCGGTGATGGTCAATGCCTCCACACGCTTCGCGGATGGCTTCGAGTATGGCCTGGGCGCGGAGATCGGTATCTCCACTGACAAGATCCATGCCCGTGGACCGGTGGGGCTTGAGGGGCTCACGTCCCAGAAGTACGTTGTATTTGGCGACGGGCATATCCGGACCTGATGCCCATGCATGTGATTTATGGCGGAACCTTTGATCCGGTGCACCATGGCCATCTGCGGCTGGCCCTTGAAATCGGTGACCGCCTCGGGGTCGGGGGCGTCAGTCTCGTGCCCTGTCATATTCCGCCGCATCGGGGGCAGACCGGTGCGTCTTCAGACCAGCGTCTGGACCTGCTCAGGCTGGCGGTTGCCGGGGAGTCTCAGTTGCGAATTGACGACCGGGAGCTGGTTCGGGAGGGTGCGTCCTACACTGCCGATACGCTTCGCCAGTTGCGGGCTGAACTTGGCCCGGACGAGCCGCTGGTAATGGTGGTCGGCACGGATGCCTTTGCCAGCTTCGATCGCTGGCGGCAATGGCAGCAAATCCCGGACCTTGCCCATGTGGTTGTGGTTCGCCGGCCTGGCCCGGCGCTGGACCCGTCGGGCAAGCCGGCGCAACTGCTGGCGGAGCGGGCTGTGACAGGGCCACAGGTGCTGCATGGCCGTCCCTGTGGCGGGTTTCTTGAGCTGGATCCGCCGCTTCTGGACATCTCTGCCACGGGAATCCGGGAGCGTATTCGTGACGGCCGTTCGCCCCGTTACCTGGTGCCCGATCCGGTCTGGTGGGAAATTCGCCGCCAGGGGCTTTACGGCGCATGCCCCGGCGGGAACTTTTAGTGCTACAATCGCGTCTGAATATGACATTTCGGGCGGCCATTCCGGCAAACGCCCGTCCAACAGGGTGATTATGCAGGCAGAGCAACTGAAAGACCTGGTAGTGAATGCGCTTGAAGATGTGAAAGCACAGGACATCAGCGTGATTGATGTCCGTGACCGGACCAGTGTCACCGACTTCATGGTTCTGGCATCAGGAACGTCCAACCGACATGTGAAATCCCTTGCCGATTCCGTGGTTGTTGAAGCCAAAGAGCAGGGCGTTCGCGCGAGCAACGTGGAAGGTGCCGGCGTCAGTGACTGGATTCTGGTAGATCTTGGCGATGTGGTTGTCCATGTCATGATGCCTGCCACGCGGGAGTTTTACGATCTGGAGCGTTTCTGGCGCGATGCTCCGGATCTTGGTGTTGCAGGCAGCGAATAATCATGCGGTTACGCCTGGTCTGTGTGGGGCAGAAAATGCCCGACTGGGTCAGTACCGGATTCGGAGATTACGCCCGCCGCATGCCGCCGGAGCTGCCCCTGGAACTGGTGGAAATACCCATGGCTCCCCGGGGCAAGAATCCCGACATTCCCAGGCTGATGCAGCGTGAAAGTGACGCCATTCTCGCAGCGACGGGCCCGAAAGACCGGGTGATTGCGTTGGAAGTTGGTGGGCGGCCCTGGTCGACCGAAAAACTGGCCAGTCAGCTTGAAAACTGGCAACAGGATGGCCGGGATGTGAGTTTCCTGGTTGGCGGCCCTGACGGTCTGGCGGAAGACTGCCGGAAACGCGCCGACCAGCAATGGTCCCTCTCGCCGCTTACCCTGCCTCACCCTCTGGTGCGTATAGTTCTGGCGGAACAACTTTACCGGGCCTGGTCGATCACCCGCAATCACCCGTACCACCGGGCTTAGGGGGCTACTATGCCGTGGGGCGAGTTCAAGGATACGGCGGCGGAACGCCGGCTTTTCCAGCGCCGGACTGTGGTCGTGCTGGTGCTTGTTGTGCTGGCAATTGGCGGCCTGCTTGCGCGCATGTATCAGCTTCAGGTCGTGGAGCACGACGTTTATACAACCCTGTCTGACAAGAACCGCGTGCAGGTCCAGTCAGTCCCCCCGCCCAGAGGTCTTGTCTACGACCGCAACAACATCCTGCTGGCCGAGAACCGCCCGGTTTTCAGCGTGACACTTGTGCCGGAACGTGTTGACGGCATGGATGACACTCTCGGGCAGCTGGGCACTATTCTGGATATTTCCGGGGAAGACCTCGAGCGCTTCCGGCGCCGGCTTCAGGAACCCCGGCGGCCGTTCCAGGAAATTCCCCTTCGTTACGACCTCAATGAGCAGGAGATGGCTCGCCTCGCGGTGCATCGCCACGAACTCCCCGGTGTGGAGGTGAGTGCCGAGCTTGTCCGGTATTACCCGTACAGCGAGCTGACCGCCCATGCGCTTGGCTTTGTCGGCCGAATTAACCGGGATGAACTGCAGCGTATCGACCCGGTGAACTACGCGGGCACCAACTACATCGGAAAATCGGGCATCGAACGGTTTTACGAGGAAATCCTCCACGGCCAGGTCGGTTATCAACATGTTGAGACCAACGCCCGCGGGCGGACCCTGAGGGTTCTTGAGCGTGAAAACCCGGTACCTGGTGAAGACCTTCAGTTGCATCTCGATCTCAGGTTGCAACAACGTGCCCATGAGCTGCTGGATGGCCGCCGGGGCGCTATTGTAGCGATTGAACCTGACACCGGAGGCATTCTGGCGCTGGCCAGCGTGCCGGGATTCGATGCTAACAAATTTGTCACCGGTATCAGTGTCAAGGATTATCGTGAGCTCAGTGAAAGCAACGACAAACCTCTCTTCAACCGCGCTCTGCGTGGGCAGTACCCGCCGGGCTCAACGATCAAACCCATGCTTGCTGTTGCCGCGCTCGACAGCGGTGCCACCACCCGGGAATACACCATATGGGATCCTGGATACTTCCGTCTGAATGCAGGTGGCCGGCTCTGGCGGGACTGGAAGCCGGGTGGCCATGGCTGGGTGGATCTTAAAGACGCAGTGGCAGAGTCCTGTGACGTCTACTTTTACGAAATGGCCGTCGAGATGGGCGTGGACACCATGTACAACTACCTGTCCCACTTCGGCTTCGGGGAGGATGCCGCCCTGGATGTTTCCGGTGCACTGAGTGGCCTGCTTCCCTCGCGGGACTGGAAGCGGGCGGTCAAGAATGAGGCCTGGTACCCGGGGGATTCAGTGAACTTTGGTATCGGTCAGGGTTTCATGCTCGCCACGCCACTGCAGCTGGCCACTGCAACCGCCCTGATAGCAAATCGGGGCAAGTGGGTGGCGCCGAGGTTGCTCAAGGACATAAAGGGGGATCACCCGGTCGATGAATATTTGCCTGAGGAAACCCACGAGCCGCTCAAGCTGAAAAATTCGGGTGACTGGGAGTATGTGGTGGAATCGATGGTCGAGGTAATGCATGGCCGGAAGGGAACCGCCCGGGGCGCAGCCCGCGGCGCTCCCTACAAGATGGCTGGCAAGACCGGAACGGCTCAGGTGTTCAGCCTGGCAGAAGATGAGAAATACGACGCGGAAGAGATCCGTGAGCGGCTCAGGGACCATGCACTTTTCGTCGGCTTTGCGCCCGTGGATAACCCGAAGATTGCGGTGGCCGTGATTGTTGAGAATGGTGGCAGTGGTAGCGGCACGGCGGCACCGGTTGCCCGTGCTCTGTTCGATGCCTGGTTGCTCGACTACGCCGAGCAGCCGGAGGGTGCGCTGGTCAGCGGTGTTGAAGCGCAGGTGTCGAACTGATGGCTTTCAAGACGTTACTGGATCCAACCGCGACTAATCCCCTGGGCCGGCACCGGAGCATCTGGATGGCGTTGCATCTTGATCCGATCCTGCTGTTGTTGTTGCTCTTGCTGGTTTTTGGCGGCCTGTTCGTACTTTACAGCGGTGCAGACAGGAACCTGGAAGTGGTCAAGGCACAGGGAATCCGAATGGGTGTGGCATTCGTGGTGATGCTCGTGTTCGCGCAACTGGACCCGTCGGTGTTTCGCCGCTGGGCGCCCTGGCTCTACGGGGCCGGAGTCATTTCGCTGATTGCGGTCATTCTGGTGGGGGTGGGGGCAAAGGGTGCGCAGCGCTGGCTGGCTCTGCCGGGACTGCCCCGCTTTCAACCTTCCGAGCTGATGAAACTCGTGGTGCCCATGATGGCTGCCTGGTATCTCTCCAGGCACTTTCTGCCTCCGCGCGGCCGGCATGTGGCAGTGGGGCTTGCGATCGTTCTGGTGCCCATGGTCATGATCATGAAGCAACCGGATCTGGGGACCTCACTGTTGGTGGGGCTGGCGGGCATTTTCGTTGTGTTTTTTGCGGGCATCAGCTGGAAACTGATCGCCGCTTTTGTTGCCATGGTGTCTGTGTCTGCGCCACTGATGTGGTTTTTTGGTATGCGGGAATACCAGAAGCAGCGGGTCTTGACGCTGCTGGATCCCCAAAGCGACCCGCTTGGTGCCGGCTGGAATATCATCCAGTCCAAAACCGCGATTGGTTCCGGAGGGCTTGAAGGCAAGGGCTGGCTGCAGGGTACCCAGTCCCATCTCGAGTTTTTGCCGGAGAGCCACACTGATTTTATCGTTGCCGTGCTGGCGGAGGAGTTCGGTTTTATCGGGATGCTGGTTCTGATGACCATGTATTTCCTGATCATACTCCGGTGCCTGTACATCGCGGCCACGGCCCAGGATTCCTTCGGCCGCCTGCTGGCCGGCGCACTGGCCATGACCTTCTTTATTTATATCTTTGTGAATGTCGGGATGGTAAGTGGACTTTTGCCCGTGGTGGGTGTGCCATTGCCCCTGATCAGTTATGGTGGAACGTCGAGTGTTACCCTGATGGCCGCATTCGGAGTGTTGATGTCGATCCATACTCACCGGCGAATGATCGGCGCCTGACCGTAATGCCGTCAACCATGGCGGCCGGGTAATGGTGAAGGCCGCGGATAACCCGTTACAATGAGGGTAATGCTGCCGAAACTTTGATGACGGTGGCCCAGGTGATCAAGAGGAAATCCGGACTGTGAACTGCAAACCTTCCCTGTTGTTCGTTCTGGCGGTTGCCGCGGCAGTGATCCTCAGTGGTTGCGCCTCTGCGCCGGAGACGGATCATTCATCCCGCTATACCCTGACGAATGACCGGGCACCTTCGGACAATTTTGATACCTCCGGGCTCAACGACGCGGTTCCGGTTTACGAGGCGCCCCGTCGTTCAGGGAATAAGTCTCCCTACACGGTCTGGGGCAAGCAGTATCGTGTTCTCGACAGCAACAACGGTTATACAGCCCGGGGCACGGCGAGCTGGTATGGCGAGAAATTTCATGGCCATAAGACGTCCAATGGTGAAACCTTTGACATGTATGCCATGTCTGCGGCTCACAAATCATTGCGGATCCCCGGGTACGCCCGGGTAACGAATCTTGATAACGGTCGCTCGGTGATTGTCCGGGTTAATGATCGCGGGCCTTTCCATGGCGACCGGATTATCGATCTTTCCTACGCCGCTGCCAAAAAACTGGGTTACCAGGCCCGGGGCACTGCGAGGGTTGAAGTCGCCGCCATCACGGTGAAGCCGGACGGCTCCATGTTTCTTGCCGGCAAGCCCTTTTCGCCGGAGGATGCGGCCGGACCCGCCGCAAGCCGGGTGAGGGCAAGCGGTGAGATGGCAATGGAGAAGCGTTCGCTGTTCGTGCAGCTGGGCTCCTTCAGTAGCCGTGATCCGGCCGAGAAATTGCTCAGCCAGGTAAGGGCAGTACTTGAGAACCCGATGCGGGTCAGAGCTGTCGATACCGCCTCCGGACGGTTTCACCGTGTTCAGGTGGGACCATTCCGGGATGAAGATTCCGCCAGGAAGACCCAGAGTCTCCTGGAGGCGCGTGGATTTGATCAGTCGATCCTGCTGACGGATTCACACTGAACAAGTCAAAAAAGACGCTGAAAAAAGACACACACCTAACGACGAACGAATGGACCCATGGCCTTAAAATCTGCTTTCCGAACACTATCTGTTGTCTTTGTACTGATGCTCGCCCTGACCAGCAAGGTAATGTCGCAGTCGGTGCTGATCCCGTCGCCACCCCAGATTGCCGGCAGCTCCTATGTTCTGATGGACCCGAAAAGCGGGCGGATCATCATGGAAGAGAACAGCCATGAGCGTCTTCCGCCGGCGAGCCTGACCAAGATGATGACGGCCTACATTGTCGAGCGGGAGCTGGACGAGGGGCGAATCTCCATGTCCGACATGGTCCCGATCAGCGTCAAGGCCTGGAAAACAGAAGGTTCCCGCACCTTTGTAAAGGAAGGTACCCAGGTTGCGGTCGAGGATCTTCTCAGAGGGGTCATTATCCAGTCTGGTAATGATGCCTCCGTGGCACTGGCCGAATTCGTCGCCGGCAGTGAAGGTGCCTTTGTTGATATCATGAACCAGCAAGCGCAGTTGTTGGGCATGAAAGACACCCATTTCGAGAACGCTACGGGTCTGCCGTCTCCGGATCATTTTTCAACCGCCTACGACCTGGCGATCCTGGCCCGGGCGATCATCAACGATTACCCGGAAAACTACCCGATCTACGCAGAAAAGCATTTCACCTACAACAACATCCGTCAGCCGAATCGGAATAGTCTCCTGTGGCGGGACAACAGTGTCGATGGCCTGAAGACCGGCCATACCGAAGAGGCCGGTTACTGCCTGGTGGCTTCGGCCAAGCGTAATGACACCCGCTTTATTGCCGTGGTCATGGGGACAAGCAGCACTGAATCCCGGTCACAGGAAGTTCAGAAGATGCTGAACTACGGCTTCCGTTATTACGAGAGTGAGCGCCTGTTCCGGGCCGGACAGGAACTGATCGAAGCCAGGGTCTGGGGTGGCCAGGCGGATGAGATCTCGATCGGCATGGCGGACGATGTTTACGTCACCATTCCCCGGGGCTCCAGGGACAGCCTTGAGTCGACGGTAGACCTTGATTCGGTGATCAAAGCACCCATCAAGGTGGGGGATGAGCTGGGACAGGTCAAGGTGTCGTATAACGGTGAAGTGTTGGTTGACCAGCCGGTACTGGCTCTGACCGATGTTCCCGAGGGCGGTTTCTTCAAACGCATCTGGGATGCCATAAAGCTCTTTTTCGTTCAGTTATTTCAGTAGGGTGACTTTGGTCACCGGGAGTAAAGCGGCATGAGTCAGCCGAAAGCACCAAAAATTGAGTTTCCATGCGACTACGTGATCAAGGTGATTGGTAATTCTGCACCGGATTTCACTGAGTTCGTGGTCGAGGTCGTGGAACAGCATGCGCCGGGGATCTGCGAAACCGATATATCGGTGAATGAGAGCAGCAAGGGCCGCTTTTCATCGGTGCAGCTGAAAATCGTGGCCACCGGTGAGGCTCAGTTGAAAGCCCTGTTTGAAGAGCTCAAGGCCAGTGGCCGTGTGCACATGGTGCTCTGACCCAGATGGCTGAACTGATCGTCCGGTCCCTGGGAGAACAACCCTACCTGGAAACCTGGGAGGCCATGAAAACCTTCACCGCCAACCGGGATGACACCGTGGCCGATGAGCTCTGGTGTCTTGAACATCCCCGGGTCTATACCCAGGGCCAGGCGGGCAAGGCCGAGCATATTCTGGCGCCCGGTGATATCCCGGTGATCCAGGTAGATCGCGGCGGCCAGGTGACCTATCACGGCCCGGGCCAGCTGGTGATTTACCTGATGATCGATCTGTCCCGGAAAAAACTGGGTATCCGCGGCCTGGTGGACGAGATTGAACAGGCCATCGTCCGCACCCTTGCCGGACTGGGTGTGGAATCCGCACCGCGGCCTGATGCCCCGGGTGTCTACGTGGGCGATTCGAAAATCGCGTCGCTCGGCCTGCGCGTGCGCCGGGGCTGCTCGTTCCACGGGCTTGCCCTCAATGTGGACATGGACATGGAACCCTTCCGACGCATCAATCCCTGCGGTTACGCTGGCATGGTCATGTGCCAGGTACGCGATTTCGTTCCGGGTGTGACGGTTGCGGATGTCCAGAAACGCCTGGTGGAGCAGTTGGTCGGGGGCTTGGCCATGTGGCCAGTTAAACCCGGGCAACTCGGTTAGGCCGGCTCACCGGACTAGCCGTATAATGGCGTGAGCCGCCAAACCTGGTGAAATTCTCTGATCCGAACAGGTCATCCATGTCATCCAGACGCTCAGGAAATTCGGTCTCCCGCATCAAGACAGGCAGCTTTGAACGCCGGTTGAGCATGACGCGTGCCGGTTTGTTCGCTGGTACGCGCATGGCCTCGCACATGGCCACCAACTGGTTCAGCAGCAGGGAGAACCGGGAAAAGCGCCACCGGGCGATGCTTTCCAGTCAGGCGCGATTTCTGGTGGATGAGCTTGGTAAGCTCAAGGGCAGTGTGGTGAAAATTGGCCAGGTGATGGCGCTGTATGGTGAACATTTTCTGCCCGAGGAAGTGACCGAAGCGCTGCACACCCTTGAGGACCAGACCACCTCACTGGAATGGCCGGCGATTGAACGGGTGCTGAAGGCTGAATTGGACCCAGAGCGGCTTGCCGGGCTGGACGTGGACCCTGAGCCCATCGGCGCCGCCTCGCTGGGCCAGGTTCATCGCGCCCGGCGCCGCAGCGACGGACTCGAGCTGGTTCTGAAGGTGCAATACCCCGGCGTGGCCGAGGCCGTAGACAGTGACCTGAATGCCGTTGCCCAGCTGCTCCGGGTCGCCAGACTGGTCAGTTTCGGCCCGGAGTTTAACGATTGGCTGGAAGAAGTCCGGGAGATGATGCACCGTGAGGTGGACTACCGTCTGGAAGCGAAGACGACGGAAAAGTTCCGCCAGATGCTTGCCGGAGATCCCCGGTTTATCGTGCCGAGGGTTTTGCCGGAATTCTCAACCGCCCATATCATCGCCTCGACCTTTGAGCACGGCCACTCGGTCAGTTCCCAGGCCGTCAGAGACTTGCCTCTGGCACGCCGCAGTGCGTTGGGGGAAGCGGCACTGGAGCTGTTTTTCCGGGAGCTGTTTGACTGGGGTGAAATCCAGACCGACCCCAACTTTGGCAATTACCGGATCCGGATCGCCGGCGAAGAGGGCGAAGATCCCGGGTATGACCGCATCGTCCTTCTCGATTTCGGGGCTGTGCAGGTGTACTCGGACGAGTTTCTCAAGCCGGTGATCCAGATGATCAGGGCCTCTTACGAAAACGATCTGAAAGCGGTGATCGACGGTGGCGTGAAGCTGCGGTTCATGAGCCCGGAATGGCCGCAGGAAGTGCTGCAGAAGTTTGGTACGGTGTGTATGTCGGTACTCGAACCCCTGTCCAGCGACAAGGATTCCTGGCCGGATTATGCCGTCAACCGTCACGGGCAGTACCGCTGGAAGCAGAGTGATCTGCCTTCCAGGGTGGCTCGCCAGGCGGCCCGTTCCGCCATCAGCCGGTATTTCCGGGTGCCTCCCAAGGAATTCGTATTCCTGAACCGAAAGCTGATCGGGGTCTACACGTTTATCGCCGTTCTGAACTCCGAGTTCAATGGCGAACCATTGCTGCGCAAATACCTCTATGGTGAGGGTGACGATGCCCCGGATGCTTCCGCCACCAGCCAGAGCACGAAGGCGTAGCGGGTGCCCTTGCCGATAGCCACCAGAATAACGAAGTTCAGCCAGGGCACGCGCATAATGCCACCCACCAGGGTCAGCGCGTCGCCCCCCAGGGGCAGCCAGCCCATCAGCAGTGACCACTGGCCATAACGATTGAAACGGTTCCGCGCCTTGTGCAGCTGCAGTTCGCTGACCGGAAACCAGCGTTTGTGCTTGAAGCGGTCCACTTGCCGGCCGATAACTCCGTTAACGACCGAGCCAAGCGTATTGCCCAGCGTTGCCCAGAACCAGAGCCACCACCAGGAGTAGTCCTGGCTAATCATGGTGCCAAGCAGAATTTCCGAGTACGCGGGCAGCAGCGTGGCGGCGGCGAATGCAGTCAGAAATAGCGTCAGGTAGGCCACCGGACCCTCCTTGATCTGTGATGAACGGAATCTCCAGCACCCCGCAGGTCCGATTTTACCATGAAACAGTTATCGCTCCTCTTCAAGCTCTAAGCGCTCGTCAAGCTCTAAGCGCCTGTTGTGCCACTGCTCCTGACTATGGGCCAGCATTGTGGCGACTATGACGGCGATTCAAAGCATCAATTTCCAATTCCGGCTTGCCGTGTCATCATTCAGCCATTGTCTTACCCATCTCAAAATTTATCGTTACAGACGTTTGGGAGGTCTTTATGGAGCAGGTCACGATTTACGGCCGTTCAAGTTGTGGATTCTGTGTTCGGGCAAAGGACTTGTGTGAGGCCAGGAACATCCCGTATGTCTGGGTCGATATGATCGAAAAAGGCATGAGCAAACAGGACATCGCCGACAGCATTGGTCGGCCGGTATACACCGTGCCGCAGATCCAGGTGGGCAATCGGTATGTGGGTGGGTTCGATCAGTTCTATGCCTATGTGCGGGACCACGAAGCGGAACTGGTCCGTTAACCGCAGATACTGCCCCGCAGAATAAAAAGGCCTGGCAGAGGATTTCTGCCAGGCCTTTTTGGTGCTTACGATGAAGTCCGACAGGCTGTCTAGAGCTGGAACCCGGTTTTCAGCTTCTTCTCGGTGAGCGTGTTCTGCAGTCTGGCAACCCGCGGCAGCCCATTGTCGAACGGCGGGAAGCTCTCCCCGAAAATCAGGGGTTCCAGATAGTCCCGGCAATCCTGGGTGATGCCAAAACCATCGTCCGTGATGTAGTGAATCGGCATCTTCTTTTCCTGGTTCGCCACGTCACTCAGCGGCGCTTCGCCAATCTTCCAGCGGTAAGGCTTCGCCTGTTCGCGAACGATGGTCGGCATCAGTGCCTGTTTGCCATCCAGGGCCATTTCCACCGCGGCCTTGCCGACGGCATAGGCCTGTTCCACATCGGTGGCGGAGGCAATGTGGCGGGCGCTGCGCTGGAGGTAGTCAGCCACGGCCCAGTGGTACTTGTGGCCCAGGGCCTGCTTTACCATATTCGCCAGGGCGGGGGCAACGCCGCCAAGCTGGGTATGACCAAAGGCATCCTTGGCACCGGCGTCGGCCAGGAATCGGCCGTCTTCGTACTGGGCACCTTCGGAGGCGACGACAACACAGTAGCCATACTCCCTGACGCAGTGGTCCACGCGGGCCAGGAAGGTTTCGCGATCAAAGGGAATTTCCGGGAACAGGATAATGTGCGGCGGCTCGCCCTCGCCCTGTCCGGCCAGCCCGCCGGATGCGGCAATCCAGCCGGCATGGCGCCCCATTACCTCCAGGATGAACACCTTGGTGGACGTCTCGCACATGGACTTGATGTCCAGACTGGCTTCCAGGGTTGAGGTGGCAATGTACTTGGCCACCGAGCCGAAGCCCGGGCAGCAGTCGGTGAACGGCAGGTCATTGTCCACGGTTTTCGGAACCCCGATGCAGGTAATGGGGTAGCCCATCTTGTCGGCGATCTGGGAGACCTTGTAGGCGGTGTCCTGGGAATCTCCGCCGCCGTTGTAGAAGAAGTAACCAATATCGTGGGCCCGGAATACTTCGATCAGGCGCTCGTATTCGCGACGGTTCTCGGAGATGTTCTTGAGCTTGTGGCGACAGGAGCCAAAAGCGCCCCCGGGGGTGTGAATCAGCGCCTGGATGGCATCATCGCTTTCAAGGCTGGTATCAATCAGCTCCTCTCTCAGCGCTCCGATAATGCCGTTGCGTCCGGCGAATACCTTGCCGATCTTGTCCGGATGCTTGCGGGCGGTCTGGATAACCCCGCAGGCACTGGCATTGATGACGGCGGTGACACCACCGGACTGAGCGTAAAATGCGTTCTTGATGGCCATCTCGGGCTGGAGCCTCCTGCTGGTTCGACAATGGCGCAGATGATACGCCAAACGCCGGCAATTTTCATGAGCAGGATTGCGGATAGCGTGGCTCTTGACGGGGTGGGGCGGATACGGGAGGCTTGTCGGGTTTCAACACAGAGGGCAGTCGCCGAATGCACATTCATATCCTCGGAATCTGTGGCACCTTCATGGGCAGCCTGGCTGTTCTCGCCCGGGAGCTCGGGCACACCGTGACCGGGTCCGATCAGGGCGTATATCCACCCATGAGCACCCAGTTGGAGGCCCAGGGCATCAGCCTGATGGAAGGTTACAGCCCGGATCACCTGGAGCCGAAGCCGGATCTTGTGCTGATCGGTAACGCCATGTCCCGTGGTAACGCCGAAGTGGAAGCCGTGCTCAACCGCAACATCGACTATATGTCCGGTCCGGAATGGCTGGCCCGTGAGGTGCTGAGGCACCGGTGGGTCATGGCGGTAGCCGGTACTCATGGCAAGACCACCACGACTGCCATGCTGCTTTGGATACTGGATCAGGCCGGTTTTCAGCCCGGCTATCTGGTGGGCGGTGTGCCCCGGGACTTTCCGGTGTCGGCGCGTCTGGGTAACAGTGATTTCTTTGTCATCGAGGCGGATGAATATGACAGCGCCTTTTTCGACAAGCGCTCCAAGTTCATCCATTACCGCCCCCACACCCTGATCCTGAACAACCTGGAGTTCGATCACGCGGATATTTTCGAGAACGTCGAAGCCATTGAGCGACAGTTTCATCACCTGGTCCGAACCGTTCCCTCCCAGGGCCTGATCGTCCGGCCGGCCATCGATGCGCATCTGGATAATGCCCTCGCCATGGGCTGCTGGAGCCAGGTGCAGGACACCGCCATCGGCAGCGAAACCCCGCGCATGTCGGACTGGCGCGCCGAGCTGCTGTCCGAGGACGGCAGCCGGTTTCTGGTGATTCACCACGAACAGCCGGTGGCGACTCTGAAATGGGATCAGACCGGTCTCCACAATGTCCGCAACGCCCTGTCTGCCATCGCCGCCGCCCGCCATGTCGGTGTCACCCCCGATCATGCCGTGGCGGCCCTGTGCCGGTTCTCCGGCGTCAGGCGGCGGATGGAGCTGCTGGCGGATATCGGGGGCGTGCGCGTCTACGACGATTTTGCCCACCACCCGACGGCCATTGCCACCACCCTTGAGGGCCTGCGCAACCGGGTTGGTGAGGAACCGATTCTGGCTTTGATTGAACCGCGCTCAAATACCATGAAGCAGGGTGTCCATCAGCAGACACTGCTGCCCAGCGCCGAGGCGGCCGACCGGGTTTTGTGGGCCAACCTGAATGACATGGACTGGCTGCTGGCCCTGATTTCCAGTTGGCAGCAAGACAATGCCGGGTCTGATTTGCACCGGATTGAGGTCTCTGTGGAGAATCTGATAGCCCGGGTACTGGAAGATCTGCCCAGCCCCTGCCACATTGTGATCATGAGCAACGGAGGGTTTGGCGGTATTCACGGTAAACTCATTGCCGAACTTGAGCGTATTCGTGGCTGATCCGGCAATGCCGGCGACTCTGTTTTACTGACTGGTGGCGCTATCCATGACCAATGACCAAGCCCGGGTATCTACCGTTAATCTGGCGTTCACGGGTGCTTCGGGCGCCCAGTACGGATTGCGGCTGTTGCGGTGCCTGGTGTCGGCCGGTTGCCGGGTGAACGTGATGATCAGCCGTGCTGCCCAGGTGGTCATTGCCACGGAAACCGACCTGAAGCTGCCGGGAACGCCGCCCGCCATGCAGGATACACTGTCTGCCTACGCCAGTGCCGAGCCCGGCCAGGTCCTGGTGTTTGGCCGGGAAGACTGGTTTGCACCGCCGGCCTCCGGCTCTGGTGAAAGGGCCCCTTTGGTGATTTGCCCCTGCAGCACCGGCACGCTCTCGGCCCTGGCGACCGGGGCCAGCAACAACCTGATAGAGCGGGCCGGTGATGTTGCCCTGAAAGAGCGGCGCCCCCTCATCCTCGTGCCCCGGGAGGCGCCTTTCTCGGAGGTGCACCTGGAGAACATGCTGAAGCTGACCCGCATGGGGGCAGTGATCATGCCGGCCAGCCCCGGGTTCTATCACAAGCCGCAATCCGTCGGGGATCTGGTGGACTTTATTGTCGCCCGCATCCTTGACCATCTGAACCTTCCCCAGGACCTGATGCCCCGCTGGGGCGAAGCCCACGCCGAGGACAAGCGCAACAGCTGAGGCCAGAGGTGGTTCAGAGTTAATCCGAAGCTCCCCACGATGGTTTTGGCCAGCCCGATTGATGCTTTTCATCATTGAGCAAACGGACCTCCGGGCAGAGACTTGGTGAACGACAATCACAACACAGGTTATTCACCGAGGTTCACCATGATTCCACGCACTCTCTTCGACGCCGATCTTGAAGGCTTCCGCGATTCCGTCCGCAAGTTCCTGGAGCAGGAAGCCGTGCCTTACCATGACCAGTGGGAGAAGGACGGCCAGGTCAGCCGCGAGCTCTGGCAGAAAGCCGGCGAGCTGGGATTCCTCTGCCCGTGCCTGCCGGAAGAGTTCGGCGGCGTGGGCGCGGACTTCCGGTACAGTGCGGTGCTGATTGAAGAAGTGGCGAGAGCGGGCCTGACCGGAATTGGCTGGGGCCTGCACTCCGACATTGTCGCGCCTTACGTGCTGAACTACGGCTCCGACGAGCTGAAAAGCCATTACCTGCCCAAACTGGCCAGCGGTGAGATGATCGGTGCCATTGCCATGACCGAGCCCGGTGCCGGCTCGGATCTGCAGGGCGTGAAAACCACGGCGGTCAAAAACGGCGATCACTACCTCCTGAACGGCTCGAAAACCTTCATCACCAATGGCCAGCTGGCCGATGTGGTCATTGTTGTTGCCAAAACCGATCCCGGGGAAGGCGCCAAGGGCATCAGCCTGTTCATGGTGGAAACCGCGTGGCAAGGTTTCGAAAAGGGTCAGAACCTTAACAAGGTGGGCATGAAAGCCCAGGACACCTCCGAACTGTTCTTCCAGGATGTGAAAGTGCCTGCGAAGAACCTGATCGGCCCGGGCGAAGGTCAGGGCTTTTTCCAGCTGATGCAGGAGCTGGCGGCAGAGCGTCTGCAGGTGGCTCTCAGTGCCGTTGCGGCAGCCGAGGCGGCCTGGCAGTGGACCCTGGATTACGTCAAAGAGCGGAATGCCTTTGGCAAGCCGGTGATCTCGTTCCAGAATACCCGGTTCAAGATGGCGGAAATGAAAGCGGAAATCACCGCGGCCAGGGTGTTCACGGATCGTTGTCTGGAACTGCACCTGGAGAAGAAGCTCGACATTCCGACGGCGGCGATGCTCAAACAGCTCACCACCGACCTGCAATGCAAGGTGATGGACGAGTGTGTCCAGCTTCACGGCGGCTACGGCTATATGTGGGAGTACCCGATTGCCCGCGCCTGGGCCGATTCACGGGTGCAGCGCATCTATGCCGGCACCAACGAGATCATGAAGGAAATTGTCGCCCGCTCATTCTGAGCAGGACACGGATCTCTGGCCCCGGAGTGTTTGCGCCTCCGGGGCCAGTCGGTTACCAAACTTTACAAATTGCCAAGCCGGTCAAGGTCTCCGGCAAGCACATCCCCTAAAGTAGCGGCACAACCTCTGACAAGGATAAACGGTTGCCGCGATGAAACGCCTCATTTGCCTGTCTGTTACTGCTTTCTCCCTCGTCCTGGCCGGTTGCGGCAAGGAATCCGACGAGCTGCCCGTGGATGGTCGGGATTTCGATGGGGTGGAGTACAGCGAGCCGGTTCCCTACACGGGCAAGGTTATCGACGGCTACCTGAACAACGCCCGGGTCTGGCTGGATATGGATGGTGACAGCCAGTACACTCCGGGGCCCCTTGTTATAGAGCTGGAGAACGGTCAGGACGTTACCCTTGATTCCGGTGAGCCAACCGCCATGAGCGGCCCTGGTGGCCGGTTCACAATGGATATTTCCGGACTCGCGCTGGACCCGGCGGTAGGCCCGGATCTCGATCCGCGAAACTATCCGCTGTATGCCGTGGCCCTGCCAGACAAAACCCTTGAGGAGACCCGCAACGGAGAGGTCCCGGTGGCCAGCGCTTACATAATGTCGGCGCCTCCGGGGGTCCGGAACGTCACGCCACTGACGACCCTGGCGCACTATCGGGGTGTGGCGGGTCTGGGCTCCTTTCTTGAGAATCCGGCCGGAGCGGCGGCCAGTCTGGCGGGTCTGAACCTGGTGCGGGATTACATCCTCGTTGGGGATGACCGCTCCCACGCCTACGCCCGCGCCCTGGCAAGGTTCATGGCCAGCCAGATCCCCGCCGCCTATAACGATCTGCTGGCGATGGCGGGCAGTGATGGCACGGAGCGCTTTCTCAGCAAGGAGGCAGTGTTTCTGCTGGGTCTGTCACTGGTTCAAAATGCCGAAGCTGTCATCGCCGTGGTCGATGCGGCCGAACAAGGGGGCTACGGGAATATTGACGTCGATGCCCTTGAGCTCCCCGAGGTCAGTGTCGAGCTCAGTGATCCGGTCCTGCTCACGAGCCAGAAAATCTATGCCGAGCCCGCCAGCCAGGGTAACCTGCCGGCGAGCCGCTCCAGTCTCCTGATCTCCGCTGAGCTTACCTTTGATTACAGTGAGGGCGGGCGGCTTTTGTCGGTGTCGGCGAACGGATGCCTTGCGCCGTCCATGCGGGAACTGGCAAGGCTGGTCAGTGTAAGCGGCCGGATGGCGGATCTGGAGAGCCAGTGGTTACCGTCAGTCGCGCTCTCAGAGCAGAGCCGTATCAACTATGATGCCGAGGGTGTCGATGAGCGATTGACCTTCGACTGGGACAACCAGCGGATTTATTTTGAGGCCGGTACCACCTGCCATGACCATGAAGGCGTTTCTGCCGGCTCAACCGAGCTGGGGGGCAACCCGGAGGTTGTCTACAGCTGGACCATTGAGGGTGGGGATCTGGTGGAGCTTGTTGCCGAGTATGCCGGCGGAATGACCCGCAGGCTCGTTCCGGAAACCGCCAATGCACCACAGGTGTTCCCGGGTTACCGGATTTCGCAGAATGGTAGCGAACGGGAGGCGGTTGTTTTTGCTTCCGGCATTGACAGTTGTCGTGTTCAGGACGACGCGGCAGGAGCCAGTCAGGTTGTGACGGGTCGTCAGGCGTATGAGTTTTCTGGCTATGAGCCCCAGCCTGCCGGCTTTTCAGGTCTGATGCTTGAGTTCGATACCCGGGCGCTTTCCGGGGCTGAAAACTCAAACCTCCGGCTGTTGCGCTATGGCTTTATGGATCCGGCTCTTTCCGATCTCAGCCGGGTGACTGGAGACCGCGGTTTCGAGTGGGTAATGAACTATGCCGCGGCGGACGCTGCCGGCTTCTATCCGGAGCAGCCGGGTCTTATCCGTAATGCCTACCTCAAGCGTTATAGCGGCGGCGGTGAATGTGGCCGCGAATTCGACGGATTGCCAGTGTCGGCCTATGCGAGAGTGGAATACGGTTACCAGAGGCTGTCGGCATACCTGTTAACGCTGCTGGACTGACCGGGCCTGTCAACCGTTGCTCTCAGCCTCATGGCGTTTGACCTGGCGGGTAATAATGCCGGCCAGGTCTTGGGCACGGCTATGGCCATCAATTGTCTCTTTCCCGCCTTGCGTATGACCTGGAAAACCTCATTAGCCCGGCTCTGGCAGCCGTGATATTAGTGGTCACCAGTTGGCAGGGGCTTTCTCAGGCACCGTAATTGGTTTCATTGCATCGGCACTACTCGTGTCGTGGTTTCAGTAGCTATGCCGTCGGGTGTAAAACCAGAGAAACGCCAGGGTGGCGATGAAGTTGCTGAATTTAACAGGGAGGTAATTGATTCGCATCTCTTGAGGGAAGAGATGGTGCCGAGGAGAGGACTTGAACCTCCACGGGGTTGCCCCCACTAGCACCTGAAGCTAGCGTGTCTACCAATTTCACCACCTCGGCAGGTGATTTGCAGAATTATCGTTAGCTTATTGAAAACTAGACGTTTCTGCCAGCGTTGAGGTTTGTCTCTCAACCGATGGCGCGTACTTTAATAATTCCCGCCGGGGCTGTCAAACGTTTTTTTGCAAAAAGAATGGCAGGTATTTATGCCTATTCACGGCAGGTTGATAGGCAGGAGCTACATCCCAACGTTATACTCCGTTGCAAATGAATCCAGACTGTGCCGTTTTGGTACAGAAGTAAAGCAAGGATCCGAATGGTTTCCAGAAATAAGAAAGACCGGGATCCTCACGCCAGTCGTGAGGCCCAAAAATACGATAACCCTATTCAAAGCCGGGAATTTATCCTCTCGCATCTTAAGGATCGCGGGGCTCCCGCAACACATGAAACATTGTGTTCCGAGCTTGGACAGAACTCGCCGGAAGGTATCGAAGCCCTCCGTCGGCGCCTGATTGCCATGTGCCGGGATGGCCAGCTGATCTGTAACCGCCGTGGCGCCTACCTCCCTATCGAAGAAGCCGATCTGGTAACGGGCAGGGTCATCGGCCACAAGGATGGCTTCGGCTTTCTGGTGCCGGACGATGGTGGCTCCGATCTGTTCCTGACAGCGCGCCAGATGCGCCAGGTATTTCATGGTGACCGGGTTGCCGCCCGGGTTGACCGGGTCGATGACCGCGGTCGCCGGGAGGGTGTCATTGTTGAGGTGCTGGAGCATCGTACCGAGCAGACGGTTGGTCGATTCTTCAAGGAAAGTGGTATCGCCTTTGTTGTACCGGAAAATGCCCGGATCAACCACGAGGTATTGATACCGGAGGAGCATGCTGGCGAGGCATATCACGGCCAGTACGTGGTGGTGGAAATTCTGCGTCAGCCCACAATTCGCACCCAGCCAACCGGCAGGGTGATCGAGATTCTCGGCGAGCACATGGCGCCGGGAATGGAAATTGATGTCGCCATCCGTTCCTACGATATTCCCCACAGCTGGCCGCCTGCAGTGGGTGAGCAGGCCGCATCGATTCCCGCTGAGGTTGCCGAAAAAGACAAGGCAAACCGGGTGGACATCCGCAATATGCGGCTGGTCACCATTGACGATGAGAGTGCCCGGGACTTTGACGACGCGATCTACTGCGAACCCCGTCCCCGTGGTGGTTATCGCCTGGTGGTGGCGATTGCCGACGTGTCCCACTATGTACGGCCTGAGTCTCCGCTCGATGAAGAGGCCATTCGCCGGGGCAACTCGGTGTACTTCCCGGACCATGTGGTGCCGATGCTGCCGGAGAAACTCTCCAATGGCCTGTGCTCCCTGAATCCCGATGTTGATCGCCTGTGTATGGTGGCCGACATGACCATCAGTGCGGCCGGCAACATCAGTGGCTATACCTTTTATCAGGCGGTGATGCGCAGCCACGCCCGGCTGACCTACAACAAGGCCAGCGACATGCTGGAGCGGCCGGATACCGAGCAGGGCTTCCGGCTGGCGGCCCAGTACGCGGATCTTCTGCCGCATCTCCATAACCTGTACGACTTGTATAAGTTGCTTCGGCGGGCGCGTACTGAGCGTGGTGCTATCGATTTTGAGACCACCGAAACGAAAATTGTGTTTGATGCCGAGCGCAAGATTGAGGAAATCGTGCCGGTGCAACGCAACGATGCGCACAAGATTGTGGAAGAGTGCATGCTGTGCGCCAATGTAGCTACGGCCCGTTTCCTCAAGAAACACGAAATGCCGGCACTTTATCGGGTGCATGACGGGCCCTCTGAAGAGCGACTGAATGCCCTTCGCCTGTTTCTGGGTGAGCTGGGTTTGCAACTGGGTGGTGGAGACAAGCCAAGCTCTGCCGATTACCAGGCTCTGCTGGCCGAAGTGGCCGACCGGCCGGATGCCAATGTGATCCAGATGGTCATGTTGCGCTCGCTCAGCCAGGCGGTCTACAGCCCGGAACAAAGCGGTCACTTCGGCCTCGGGTTTGCCAGCTATACCCATTTTACCTCGCCGATCCGTCGCTATCCGGATCTGATCGTGCATCGGGCGATCAAGTCCCGTATTCACAATCCTGAAGTGAAGAAAGATATCGTAACCCCACCGGTTACGGATCCCGAGCTCGCTGAATACCCTTACGATTATGCCAGCATGGAGCGGCTCGGCGAGCACGTGTCCATGACCGAGCGTCGGGCGGACGATGCCACCCGGGATGTCATGGCCTGGCTGAAGTGCGAGTTCCTCAAGGACCATGAAGGCGAAGAGTACGATGGCATTATTGCTGCCGTGGTGCCGTTTGGCTTCTTTGTGAATCTGTCGGGCATCTACATCGAGGGGCTGGTTCACGTTTCCACCCTCAGTGGTGACTATTTCCATCACGATGCGGCCAAGCATCGCCTGATTGGCGAGCGCACCGCGGTGAGCTTCCGTCTGGGCGATGAAGTCCGCGTGCGGGTTGTCCGCGTGGGGATGGAGGATCGCAAGATTGATCTGGAACTGATCAGTACTCCGAAGCGGCGCCAGGCCGACCGGGATGCTCTGGACGTTTCCAAGCGTGAGGGCCCCGGCAAGGGCGGCAAGCGCGGTGAAAAGGGTAAGGGAGACCGGGGCGGCCGCAAGAAAGGCGGTACGTCTTCAGGTTCCCGTGGCCAGAAAAAGCCGGAGAGTGCGAGCCCCAAAAAAGGTGGCAAGCCCTCCAGTGCCAGGGAGCAGCTGGTCGCGGAAGCGGCAAAAGAGGCGACAAAGAAAAAGTCCGGCAAAGCGTCGGGTAAGTCCTCCGGCGCCAACAAGCAGCGCAAGCCCCGTAATTCAGGTAAGTAACAGGGAACAGAATCAGTGTCCGGAGAGTTTGTGTTTGGCTGGCACACGGTTGAGGCAGTTCTCAAGCGTGAGCCTGAACGATTGGAGCAGGTCTGGATTCAGACCGGCCGGCAGGACAAGCGGGTCAAGAGCATTACCGATGCGCTGGATACGCTGGGTGTGCGCTGGAAAGTGGTGCATCGAAGGGAGCTCGACGAGCGGGTTGCCGGTGTACACCAGGGCATTGTGGCAGAGGTCAGTGAAAGCCGGGAGTGGACGGAAGATGATCTTCTGGCGCAGCTGGCTGGCAGTGACAAGGCGCCATTCCTGCTGGTGCTTGACGGGGTAACCGACCCCCACAATCTTGGCGCTTGCATGCGTACGGCCGATGCCGTGGGTATTCAGGCGGTGATTGTGCCGAAAGACAAGTCTGCCTCACTGACTCCGGTGGCTCGTAAGGTTGCGTGTGGTGCCGCAGAGACGGTGCCGTTCGTGCGGGTGACTAATCTCGCCCGTTTCCTGCGGGGCCTTCAGGAGCAGGGTGTCTGGCTGATTGGCACCGCCGGTGAGGCGGATGCAACGTTGTACCAGGCAGATTTCAAGGGCCCGGTGGCGCTGGTGATGGGTGCTGAAGGCAAGGGAATGCGACGTTTAACCCGTGAGCACTGCGATCAGCTGATCAACATTCCAATGCTGGGCCATGTGGACAGCCTCAACGTGTCGGTGGCTACGGGTGTTTGCCTATACGAAGCTCTGCGCCAGCGACTTGGTTAACCCTTGCACACCGGGGCTCACCCGCCTAGAATACGTCACCCCTTTTCGAAGGGGCGGTTTTGTATTGCCTGAATGATGGCAGTGCAAGGTCTCGCTTTTGATCAAGCCTTTCTTGCAAAGCCTTATTGATAAAGCAAAAAGAAACCGGCAGCTCAGGCTGTCAACTCCTTGCTTTCATGTTTGCCGGTCGCGAATTTTTCAATCTGGCCGGTAAAAAGGAAGCTGTTTAAACCGTAGGGAGAACTCATGCGTCACTACGAAATCGTTTTTATGGTACATCCGGATCAGAGCGAGCAGGTGCCCGCGATGATCGAGCGTTATACCAGCGTCATCACTGAAGATGGCGGTACGGTACATCGCCTGGAAGATTGGGGCCGTCGTCACCTGGCTTACCCGATCAACAAGATTCACAAGGCTCACTACGTACTGATGAACGTTGAATGTTCACAGGCAGCGATGGACGAGCTGACTCACAACTTCCGTTTCAACGATGCCATCATCCGCGACATGATCCTGCGCCGCGATGGTGCTGATACGGACCTGTCCCCGATGAAAGCTTCCGAGTCCCGTGAAGACCGTCGTGGCGGCGATGATCGCCCGCGTCGTTCAGCCGAATCTGACGAGCCACGTCAGCGGGCTGAAACCCAGGACGAAGAAGAGTAATTAACCGGAGTTGAGGAGTTAAGTTATGGCTCGTTTTTTCAGGCGTCGTAAGTTCTGCCGCTTCACGGCAGAGGGTGTTAAAGAGATCGATTACAAGGATCTGGACACCCTGAAAGGCTACATCACTGAAACCGGCAAAATCGTGCCCAGCCGCATCACCGGCACCAAAGCACGTTATCAGCGTCAGCTGGCTACCGCTATCAAGCGCGCCCGCTACCTGGCACTGCTGCCGTACTCGGACAGCCACGATAACTAAGTAACAGAGACACGGGACTTGGGACCATGCGTGCACTTGCACAGTATGTAATGCGCGGTCCCCTGCAGGCGGGCGGGGTAGCAGCAGTAACCACTGCCATACCCCTGCTGTTCTGGATTGGCGCAGCCGTTGTCGGCCTGGTTATTCTCAGGCTCGGCATCAGTCAGGGGCTCAACATCGGGCTCTGGGCATTGCTACCGGCACTCGGCTGGAGCATTTTCGGGCAAGACCCGACGGCTCTGGCGGTACTGCTTCAGGTGATGCTGATGGCGGCGCTTATCCGAACCACGCAGTCCTGGGAGAAGGCCCTTCTCGGAGGGAGTTTTCTCGGAATCGTCACAGGCCTGATGTTGCCTGTGATCTATCCCGGCCTGCTGGATGATCTGGTCCAGACCGGGGTGAGCTTTTACCAACAGTACAACGCCGAAATTGCGAAGAGTCTCGGGGATGACCTTGAG
The DNA here is from genome assembly GCF_003441595.1 of Marinobacter sp. Arc7-DN-1. Taxonomy (NCBI): domain Bacteria; kingdom Pseudomonadati; phylum Pseudomonadota; class Gammaproteobacteria; order Pseudomonadales; family Marinobacteraceae; genus Marinobacter; species Marinobacter sp. Arc7-DN-1. Next base: position 3,653,262 of record NZ_CP031848.1, read on the forward strand.
AGAGTGATTCGGGACACCATGAACGCGAGCATGGCAGGCACCTACCTGGCAACAGGTGTGGGCATGACCATGCTGGCGCGCTCCTGGCAGGCGGGGCTTTATAACCCCGGCGGATTCCGCAAGGAATTCCATGGTCTGAGGCTGTCTCCGCCGATTGCGGTGTTGTGTGCGGTAACCATGGTGGTGGGTCCGTTTCTCGGTCTGAACGCCATGCTGCTGGCCTGGGCCGCGGGAACGCCGCTGTTTTTGGCGAGCCTGGCGCTGGTTCACGGTATTGTTGGTTTGAAAAAGCTGAGTGGGCAGTGGCTGGCGCTGTTTTATATAGCACTGGTTCTGTTGGGCCCAAGCCTGATGATTCTGTTAGTGGTTCTGGCTTTTGTGGATAGCTGGCTGGATATCCGGAGGCGTATAAAACCTGCCGGGCCGGCTGAATAAAGCACGAAGAGGTTAACGAGATGGAAGTTATTCTGCTCGAGAAAGTTGCAAACCTTGGCTCCCTGGGTGACAAGGTAAAGGTCAAGGCCGGTTACGGTCGTAATTTCCTGCTTCCGTATGGCAAGGCTGTACCTGCCTCGGAAGCAAACCTGAAGGCGTTCGAGGAGCGTCGTGCCGAGCTTGAGAAAGCGGCTGCCGAGAAGCTGTCTGCTGCCCAGGCCCGTGCCGAGGCTCTGGAAGGTGCTTCCTTCACCGTCAGCTCCAAAGCTGGTGAAGAAGGCAAGCTGTTCGGCTCTATCGGTGTGCGTGACATTGCTGACGCAATCACTGCCGGTGGCACCGACGTTGAGAAGAGCGAAGTTCGTCTGCCGGAAGGCCCGCTGCGTGTGACCGGCGAATACGAGATTGAGCTTCAGCTGCACTCGGACGTCGAAGTCACCATCAAGCTGGCGATTGTTGCCGAGTAAACCGTTTTTCCTGAAAGCGGAGCCGGGGTTCCCCGGCCTTGGTAATACGCTGGTGGCCGGCGCTGTCTTTTCGAAGGCATCGACCGGCCTGCCCAACAGGCCCGAACCGCATCTTGCGGCTTTCGGGCCTGCTGCTTTCTGGTATGCTGTTACGGTCTGGTAACCCTCTCCCATTGCAGCGGCAGGTCGCTTAAACTGTCGTGGTTTTGACATCCAACTGAAGATGTTTTCATGGCCAAGCCCAATCTGAAGCCCGCGAGTACCGATCTCGAAACCAGTCGCATCAAGGTCCCTCCCCACTCTGTTGAGGCAGAGCAGGCGGTATTGGGTGGCCTGATGCTGGACAACCGCCGGTTCGATGAGATTTCCGAGATCATCTCGGCTGGCGATTTCTACCGGCAGGATCACCGGCTAATCTTTGGCGCCGTGGAGCGCCTCGCCAGTGAAAGCGAGCCATTGGATGTGGTGACCCTCGCCGAGTTTCTGGAGCGGGCAGGGGATATTGAAGATGCCGGGGGGCTGTCCTATCTGGCCGAACTGGCGGAAAAGACGCCGGGAGCGGCCAACATCCAGGCCTACGCCAATATTGTTCGGGAACGCTCTGTCCTGCGGCAACTGGTGGAGGTTTCCGGCAAAATCTCCGATTCCGCGTTCAACCCTCAGGGCCGGAACAGCAACGAAATTCTGGATGAGGCCGAACGGAACGTGTTCCAGATTGCCGAAGCGCGGGTCAAGGAAGGGTCCGGGCCCCAGGCAATCAACCCGATTCTGGCCAAGACCCTGAGCCGGATCGAGGAGCTGTTTGAATCCGGTGAGCAAACCACCGGTTTGACCACCGGCTTCAAGGACCTGGATGAGCAGACCTCGGGAATGCAGCCTTCGGATCTGATTATTGTGGCCGGTCGTCCTTCGATGGGTAAGACCACCTTCGCCATGAACATTGTTGAAAATGCGCTGATCAGCACCGGCACGCCGGTTCTGGTGTTCAGTATGGAGATGCCGGCAGATGCGCTGGCCATGCGTATGCTCTCTTCACTCGGGCGTATCGACCAGACCAAGGTCAGGGGCGGCAAACTGGAAGAAGACGACTGGCCTCGCCTGACGTCCGCGGTCAGCCTGCTCAAGGACAAACCGCTTTATATTGATGATACGCCGGGCCTTAGCCCCACCGAGCTGCGCTCCCGGGCCCGACGTATCGCCCGGGAGAACGGTGGCAGGATTGGCCTGATCATGGTCGACTACCTGCAGCTGATGCGGGTGCCTGGTAACACCGAGGGCCGGACGGCGGAAATTTCAGAAATATCCCGGTCCCTGAAGGGGATTGCCAAGGAGCTGAGTTGCCCAGTGGTTGCCCTGTCCCAGCTCAACCGGAGTCTTGAGCAGCGGCCCAACAAACGCCCGGTTAACTCGGATCTGCGTGAATCCGGCGCGATTGAACAGGATGCCGACGTGATCATGTTCGTATACCGGGATGAAGTGTACAACGAGGATACGTCGGACAAGGGTATCGCCGAGATTATCATCGGCAAGCAGAGGAACGGCCCCATAGGCACCATTCGCCTGGCGTTTATCGGCAAGTACACCAAATTCGAGGACCTGGCCCACGGCGATTACAGCGACTACGGCGGAGAGTATTAATGCCGAGGAGCACGGTCGCCCGGATAGACCTTGAGGCACTTCGCCGGAATTACCAGACTGCCTGCCGGCGTGCCGGCGGTGCACAGGTGATGGCCGTGGTAAAGGCTGATGGCTATGGTCATGGCATTGGTCCGGTGGCGTCGGCCCTGAACAGCCTGGTACCGAAATTCGCGGTAGCCTGTCTGGAAGAGGCTGTGGCCATTCGTGCGAGTGGCCTGGAACAGCCGGTTGTGCTGCTTCAGGGTGTCCACGCCGGTGAGGATCTGGCCGACTGTGCGCAGCAGGATTTCGAGCCGGTACTTCACAGTGTCCAGCAACTGGCGTGGCTGGAGCTGTCGGATCAACGGCCGGCGTTCTGGCTGAAGGTTAACAGCGGTATGAACCGGCTGGGGTTTCATCCAGGCGAGCTGGGCGGGGTGATGATTCGGCTGGAAGCCATGAAGGCCAGTGAAAGGCTGCTGGGTTTTGTGACCCATTTTGCCTGCGCCGACGATGCCGAAAACACCATGACTGCCGATCAAACGTCGGTCTTTGAGCAGGCAACTGCGTCCTGGCCCGGATTAATGAAAAGCGTTGGTAACTCGGCCGCCCATTTTCTTGCCGGCCAGCCCCTGTATGACTGGAGCCGACCCGGCATCATGCTTTATGGCGGTTCTCCGGTGATTGGCAAGACCGGCCCGGAGCTCGGCCTTGAACCGGTCATGTCGCTGGAAGCGCCGTTAATCAGCACCCGTGTTGTGCGTGCCGGGGAATCCGTCGGCTATGGTGCCGGCTGGGTGGCTGACCAGGACACCCGGATGGGTATGGTGGCCGTCGGTTATGGTGATGGCTACCCAAGACACGCAGGGACGAATACGCCCGCTGCCATCAATGGTCGGCGAATCCGGCTCATTGGCCGGGTGTCCATGGACATGCTGGCTGTCGATCTGACCGGAGCACCGGAGGCCAGAGAAGGGGACAGTGTGGAGCTGTGGGGCAGAACCGTGGGTGTTGACGAGGTGGCTGCCTGCGCCGGCACCATATCCTACGAACTTCTGACCGGTATCACCGCACGGGTTGGGCGGCAATACCGGTGATTTTGCCCGGCTGGCCGTCAGGCCTGCTCCGGCTCGTGAATAATTTCCTCGATGAAGTCGAGAATGGCAGCCAGGCTTCGGTCGTCGAGTTTTTTCAGAACCTTGTGAACGACCATTTTGCTTCCCTTGAGCATGCTGCCGATGCCCATTTTTGCCATGCCCATCATCATGCTGCTCGCGTGCAGTCGCCGAAGCGGCTCAAGGAAAAAGAAATCCAGACCTTCTTCGGTCATCTCCACGATCAGGTTGAAGAGTTTGTCGATCGCTTCCTTGTCGGCCCTGCCTCGTTCGCGAAGTTCGCCGACGGTATACAGGGCACGGGTTCGCAGCCCGTCGGGGATCGGCGCCACAATGTGACTCTGTTGCTTCAGCATGACAGTTCCTGTTGTTGTATGCTCTTGAAAGGGAAAGCAAAGAATTAAATTCAGACTGCGTCATAGTGTAGGGACCGGAAATCGTAAGCCATTGGCCAGACCGGTTCGGAACTACCGTCACATCAGTGATATCCGGAGGCATTGAACCCGCGTGCATGTACTTGTTGTTCACGATTACGGCCCTTTGGGGAAGATTTTGCTGGAGCGCCTGCGGGAAACGCACCTGCACGTCAGTCCGTTGCTCGTCAGTGACCCCGCCAATGCAGATCTGGACGCCCTGGAAAACTGGATTCCCGAGGATACCGACCTGATCATAAATGCGCTCTGGATGGCGAACCCTGAAGTCGCCGAAAAGGATCCTGAGGGAGCCCGCATGGCGGCATTTTCATTGCCGGTAGCAATGGCCGGGTTTGCCCATGGTCGTGGTATGGCGCTGCTCCAGCTGTCCTCATGCTATGTCTTCGATGGCCGAAAGCAAAGCGGCTACATCACCTCCAACCCGGGCCAGCCGGTCAACGAACTGGGTAACTGGCAGTGGGAGTGCGAGCAGGCGTTGCGCACGCTGCTGCCGAGACACATTATTCTGCGAACCGGCTGGAGCCTGGCGCGGTTCATCCGGAAGATGCAGGTCAGTACTGCGGCAGGCGAGACTCTGTCACTGCCCGGGCGGTGCCGCGGCCAGCCTGTTGCGGTTCGTGATCTTGCGCGGGTGATAACGGCAATGGTGCTTCAGATCGATTGCGGTGCCGAAGTATGGGGCACCTATCAGTATGCCGGTGCCGAGGAAATCAACCTGTACGAGCTTGGGCTCGCGATCGCCGGGCTTCCGGGTATTCCCGAGGGTATCCGGGTAGTCGATGAGGTGCCCGGCTGGGGACATCTTGAGCCAGTGAACACCACACTGATCTGCACCAAGATCCGAAATACTTTCGGTATCAAGCAGCTGCCCTGGCGCTCCGGGTTGGTGGATGAGCTGTCGATGCTGAAACAGACCAATGGCAGGGAAGTGACCGGCGAGCCCGCCGGATAACTCCCGGGCGGGCTCTGCTTTGCCTGAGCTTAGGGATTAGACTGCCGTGAGAACTCGCGGGTAACCAACTGCAGGGCCTCGACGTCCAGTAGTTCAACCTCCCGGCCTCGGGCCTTGATAATTCCCTGATTCTGGAATCGTGTGAACACCCGGCTGACGGTTTCTACAGCCAGCCCGAGGAAGTTGGCAATATCGTTCCGCGCCATCGGCAAGCTGAAGTTGGTGGGGGACATGCGCCGGCGCTGGAATCGGCTGGACAGTGACAGCAGCAGGGCAGCAATGCGCTCCTCGGCTGTGTTCTTGCTCAGCAGCATCGCGAGCTGATGGCTGTTCTGGATTTCCTGGCTCATCAGGTGAAACATGTGGTGCTGCAAATCCGGCAGCTTGCCGGTCAGCTCCTCCAGTTTATCCACCGGAAACTCGCACACGCTGGTTCTCTCCAGGGCTTTGGCTGTGCAGGCGTAGTTCTCGCTACTCATGCTGTCGAGGCCGACCAGCTCACCGGGCATGAAGAACCCGGTGACCTGCTCCTCACCACCTTCGGTAATGATTGACGTCTTGATCGATCCGCTTTTTACCGCAAAGCAGGAGCGAAAGGGCGCGCTCTGGTCAAAGATGTGTTCGCCGCGACTGAAAATCCGCCCTTGCTGGACGATATCTTCCAGTCTGTCCAGGTCGTTCTCTGCAATGGCCAGGGGCAGGCACAGGTTGCTCAGGCTGCACTGGTGGCAGGACGCCTTCAGGGGAAATGCCTGACGAAACGGAATTGCTTGAGCCATACGTAATGATCCGTCCGATTTGATTCATATCAACAATGTACCTTAATACGGATGACTGTCTTTGCCAATGATCAAGCGGGATGGTCTTAGAATTTATTTTTTTAAAAAAAGGGCCCAAGGGCCCTTGCAAGAGAGGATTTACAGTTTCTCAAAGACCAGCGAGGCGTTGGTGCCGCCAAAACCAAAGCTGTTGGACATCACGGTGCCCAGGTCTGCCTCGCGGCCTTCAGGGCCCACCAGTGGAATATCGCCGATTTTCTCATCCACATTGACCAGGTTTGCGGTGCCGGCCATGAAACCATTCTGCAGCATCAGCAGCGAGTAAATTGCCTCCTGCGCGCCGGCAGCGCCCAGGGAATGCCCGGACAGTGACTTGGTTGAGGAAATGGCAGGAATGTCGGATCCGAAGGTGGCACGTACCGCGCCCATTTCAGCCACATCGCCTACCGGGGTACTGGTGCCGTGGGCGTTGATGTAGTCGACCTTGCCACGGATCGTGGCCATGGCCTGTTTCATACAGCGCTGTGCGCCCTCGCCGGAGGGGGCTACCATGTCGTAGCCATCAGAGGTGGCGCCATAGCCTGTCAGCTCGGCAATAATATTGGCGCCCCGTTTCTTCGCATGTTCCAGTTCTTCCAGAACCACCATGCCGCCACCGCCGGCGATCACGAACCCGTCCCGGCCGTTATCGAAGGGGCGGGAAGCCGTTTCCGGCGCTTCGTTGTATTTGGTGGAGAGGGCTCCCATGGCGTCGAACATCATGGTCAGGCTCCAGTCTTCTTCCTCGCCACCACCGGCGAACACGATGTCCTGCTTGCCGGCCTGGATCTGCTCCATAGCGTGGCCAATGCAGTGGGCGCTGGTGGCACAGGCAGACGACATGGAATAGTTTACGCCCCGGATCCTGTAGGCGGTGGCCAGGCAGGCTGACACCGTGCTGGTCATGATGCGCGGCACCATGTAAGGCCCAATACGCTTGACGCCTTTTGCACGCATGATATCCGTGGCTTCAACCTGGCTGGAACAGGACGCACCACCGGAACCGGCAATCAGGCCGGTGCGGTCGTTGGAGATCAGATCTCCGGTAAGGCCCGCCTGGGCAATGGCCTGTTCCATGGCGAGATAGCTGTACATGGCGGAAGGGCCCATGAAGCGGCGGATCTTGCGGTCGATAACGGATGTGTCTACGTCCACAGAGCCGGCAATCTGGCTGCGGAAGCCCATTTCCTTGTAGGTTTCGTTGAAGCGAATGCCAGACTTTCCGTTTTTCAGGCTGTCCCTGACCTCATCCAGTGAGTTGCCGAGGCAGGAAACGATGCCCATACCGGTGACGACGACGCGTCTCATAAATTCCTCCTTCCCGGCCGGCCGAAATGGCCGACCTTGCGATCAATTACGTTATCTAACAGTCTAGGCGCTTTGGGCCGAATGCGATATTTGACCTTGGTAAGGGGGCGGTTAGCTGGTTGCCTCCCGGGCTTCACGCTCAACCATCTCCGGTGTTTCCAGAGAGATACGCCCCAGCGTTCCGGCCCTGAATTCGTTGAGTAAAACCTCTGACACCTTGTGCAGATCCGGAACGCCACCCCGACCGAAAAACCGACGTTTTGCGGCAATACCATCCATCAGTCCCAGACCGTCTTTCGGCAGCTCCTCAAAACCGTAGCGGGCCTTGACCAGCTCCGGGTAGGCCTCGAGCAGGTAGTCCGCCTCGAACATGGCAACGTCCTCGAAATCCAGCACCGAGCTTCGAATGGCGCCGGTGATCGCCAGGCGGTATCCGCAGGCTTCCGGAGACAGCTTGGGCCAGAGGAAGCCGGGGGTGTCGTACAGAAGGATGTTGTCGGGCAGCTTGATGGCCTGCTGCGCCCTTGTGACCGCCGGCTCGTTCCCGGTTTTGGCTGCGGGCCGTCCCGCCAGGGTATTGATCAGGGTGGACTTGCCGACATTGGGAATGCCCAGGATCATCACCCGCAATGCGCTTTTCTGGCGATCGTGATCTGGCGTCATTTCCTCGGCAAGCTTGAGGATGGACAACGCCTCGGTGCGTTGATTGTGAGTGAGGGTAATGGCACGCACCCCACGCTCTTTCTCGAGCCAGACCAGCCACCGCTCGGTGATCTCCGGGTCTGCCAGGTCGCGCTTGTTCAATACCTTGATCAGCGGCGTTTCGCCACGCAGGGCCGGCACCAGCGGGTTTTCGCTGCTGAAAGGAATCCGCGCATCCACCACCTCAATGATGAGATCCATCTGCGGCATCACCTGTTTGATCTCCTTGCGGGCCTTGTGCATGTGCCCTGGAAACCAGTTAATTGCCATCTTTTCTGCTCCGGCTGTCTGTAATCGGCGCCATTATGAAGGGGAATGACTAAACTTTCACATTTGTTTGAATGCCCGTGTGTGGCGGTTTGTGGCGGGGGATAGTGAGAAGTATGTACAAAAACAGGGCTGATCGGGGTGAAAAACCGCGTGCGGATGTTTTAGGGTGTAGGGCCTGAACGACGAAACCAATGTATGTCGGTGGTATTCACGTTGTGACCACCCTGTTAACGGAGAACTTTATGAAGCTTGTAAAACTGTTTGGTACTGCTCTGGTCGCCCTGAGCCTTTCGGTTCCCGCCATGGCCCAACAAGCCGCTGGTGGACAGCCAGACCAGGTTGATCAGCTGGCGCAAATGGTGGGCCTGTCCGGGGATCAGCAAACGGAGATCCGCGCCATCATCGACGAGATGCAGGGTGAGATCGGCGAGCTCCGTCAGGAAGCCCGTGCGCTGCAGCAGCAGATGCAGGGTGAGATCAAATCCGATTTTGATGAGGCCGCCATTCGCGAGCACGCCGAAAAACTGGGCGATGTCACCGGCGAAATTGCGGCCTTGTCCACGCTGATGCAGGCCAAGGTAGACAATGTGTTTACCCAGGAACAGCGTGACGAGCTCGATAAGCGCATGCAGCAGATGCAGCAACAAATGCAGCAGCGCCAGATGATGCAGCAGCAGGGCCAGGGTATGCAGTGATCTAGCTTCCCGCTAGCTGTTCTGGAGAAGGGCCGCATCTTTGGGTGTGGCCTTTTTTATTTGTAGCCTGTCACGCCAGCTCCTGAACCAGGAAGGCCAGGAGCCAAAGCCAGACTCAACACCCGAACCATTTTCTGGCAGGTATACCAAGTGTCCATGGACAACTGCTCTGCCGGTTCAGACGAGTGCAGAGTGTGCCATAAACCTCAGTGAACCGTGACCTTTGAGGATGCTTCTTCCAGGGAATCAATCAGCCGCTTCAGGCGCTTGCTCATTTCGGCGCTCTCGGCAAGCTGGATCACCATGTTCTGGGTGGTTTCGCGGATACCCTGAACATTGGCCAGGACACCGTCGGTGCCGGCGGTCTGTTCAGCGGACACATTGGCGATCTCCTGGTTAGTCTGATCAATCCGGCTGACCACCTCGTTGATGGCCTCAAGGGCGCGGAGGCCTTCCTCGGAGTCCTCGACGCAGCGGCTGGCACCCTCGGAGCTTCCGGTCATCCGGTTCACGGCGGTACTCATGGCATTGAGCAACCGATCGATGGTGCCCTGAATCTGATCGGTGGAGTCCTGAACCCGCTGCGCCAGATTGCGCACTTCGTCTGCCACTACCGCGAACCCGCGGCCCTGTTCACCGGCCCGGGCCGCCTCGATGGCGGCATTCAGAGCCAGCAGGTTGGTCTGCTCGGCAATACCCCGGATCTCGGTAATGGCGTGACTGATTTCGTGACTGTTCTCGGCCAGGGCCTCGACACTGCTGGCGGAATCGCGCACCACATCGGCCAGTTTGCGGATGCTGTCTGCACTCTGGCCGACACGCTTGCTGCCGTCACGGGCGGTGTCCCGGGCCTCGTGGGACAGGGTTTTGGCGATCCCGGCCTGTTCGGCAATACCAGTGAAGCTCTGCAGCATGGTTCCGATGACGTCTGCGGAGCGGTCGGCGTCTGCCTGCTGTCGGCTCAGATCGTCCCGGCGGGCTTCGGCAGCCGCGGTCAGTTCCCGGACTTCACTGTGCAGGCGATCAATGGCTTCCTTCATGCTCTTTACAACGCCCACGGTACGGTCCTGCATGGCATTGAAGGCGCTGGCCATTTCGCCGATTTCGTCAGTGGAATCCACATCGGCCCGTTGGCTCAGGTTGCCAGAGGCCTGTACCTCCACCATGGTATTTTTCAGGCGATTCACATGGCGTTCTATAAAGGAGATCAGTAACTGGGAGCCGGCCATTTCGAGCGCCATGAGAACCGCGACCACCAGCGCGAATCCCGGCGCCGTTTCGGAAAACACGTCATTAAGGGCTTTGCCGGTTTGTCCTGCAATGGTGTGCATGGCATAGAGCACCAGCAGGCAAAGCACTGCAAAAACGACAATATTCAGCAACCAGAATTTGTACTTCAGCCGGGCATTTCGCAGCAGTTTCAGCATGGGCGTTCTCAGTCGACGGCCTTCACCGGAATCTGCATGGCTTTGGAGGCCTGGGGGACTTCCTGTAAGGCGAGACCAAGATTGTTTTTATCGAAGACTCTATCGGCACGGTAACTGGAGCGGACCATGGGGCCGGACGGCACTTCCATGAAGCCTTTTTCCAGACCGATCTCGCGGTAGCGGTTGAACTCTTCGGGCGTGACGTAGCGTTCCACCGGCAGGTGGTTCGGGGTAGGACGAAGGTACTGGCCCAGGGTCAGGATATCCACGCCAATGGCCCGCAGGTCGTCCATGGTTTCCAGGATTTCTTTCTCGGTTTCGCCCAGGCCCAGCATCAGGCTGGTCTTGGTAAGCACATCCGGCCGGTGCTTCTTGGCGTGTTCCAGTACGCTCAGGGTTTTCTCATAACCGGCGCGGCGGTCCCGCACGTGGCTGGTCAGGCGTTTCACGGTTTCCACATTCTGGGCGAAGACATCCAGCCCGGAATCCACCACTTTCTCAACATCCGACATCACCGCGTCAAAATCCGGAGTCAGTGCTTCCACAGCCACTTCCGGGGTGCGCTGCTTGATGGCGGATACGCAGGCGGCATAGTGCGCGGCACCACCGTCGTCCAGATCGTCCCGGTCCACTGAGGTGAGCACGATGTAGCGAAGGCCCATCAGCTCCACCGACCTGGCGGTATTCTCCGGCTCTTCCACATCCAGCCAGCCCTTCGGGTTGCCGGTATCCACTGCGCAGAATTTGCAGGCCCGGGTACATACCGATCCCATCACCATGATCGTGGCGGTCCCGGCGGTCCAGCACTCGCCGATGTTGGGGCAATGGGATTCCTGGCAAACGGTGCTCAGGCGATGCTCACCGACGTTCTTGCGAACCGCCTCATAGCGTTCGCCTCCGGGCATGCGTGCCCTCAGCCATTTCGGCTTGCGCTCCACCGGTGTGGCTTCCTGCTTTGATGACCGCTTGACGCCATCCTTGATGGCTGAAAAACCATGCTCGTTGCGGAATTTGGAACCACTGGTAATGCGGGGCTTTGCGCTGTCGCTCATTGCAACCGGACTCTCATAAAGGCTTGGGGAACACTAAAGAGTAATGGGCTGGCGGGGGAGTTACAAGGCAGGTACGGGCAATCACGGGGATACCGGGCACGACATTGGTCGTACCCGGTTGATCGTCATCAAGCCTGGGCTTTGTCCAGGGCCTGGGTGATGTCGGCAATGATGTCGTCGACATGCTCGATGCCGATAGACAGTCGCACCAGGTCCTCGCTCACGCCGGCACTTTTCAGTTCCTCCGGGTTCAGCTGGCGATGGGTTGTGGTGGCCGGGTGACAGGCCAGGGATTTGGCGTCGCCAATGTTCACCAGGCGCAGGATCAGATCCAGCGCATCGATGAATCTGGCACCGGCTTCCCGGCCACCCTTGATGCCAAAGCTCAGGATGCCGGAGGCCTTGCCGCCACAGATCTTGTCGCAGGTGGCCTTGTAGGGGCTGTTGGACAGAGTCGCGTAGTTCACCCATTCCACCGATGGATGGTTCTGCAGGAAGCTGGCCACTTTCTCCGCGTTCTCGCAGTGGCGTTCCATGCGCAGCGCCAGTGTTTCCAGACCCTGCATGATCAGGAAGGCGTTGAACGGCGCCAGGGCTGCACCGGTGTTGCGCAGCGGCACTACACGGCAGCGGCCGATAAAGGCGGCGGCGCCGAGGGCGTCGGTATAGACCACGCCATGGTAGGACGGATCCGGCTCGTTCAGCATCGGGAACTTGGCGGCGTTGGCTTTCCAGTCGAATTGGCCGGAGTCGACCACGACCCCCGCCACAGTCGTGCCGTGACCGCCGATGTACTTGGTAAGAGAATGGATAACGATATCCGCGCCATGCTCAAAGGGGCGACACAGGAACGGCGTGGCGACAGTGTTGTCCACCATCAGCGGAATGCCGTGCGTGTGGGCGATCTCGGCCCAGCGCTGGATATCCACCACATTGCCAGCCGGGTTGCCGATGGACTCGCAGAACAGGGCGCGGGTGTTGTCATCAATCGCCTTTTCCACGGCATCGAAATCATCATGAGGTACCATTCGGCACTCAATGCCCTGATTGGGCAGGGAATGGGCGAACAGGTTGTAGGTGCCGCCATACAGTTGGCTGGTGCTGACAATGTTGTTGCCAACCTTGCAGATGGTTTGCAGGGCGTAGGTAATGGCGGCCATGCCAGAGGCCACGGCCAGGGCGCCAACGCCGCCTTCCAGTTCGGCCATCCGCTGTTCAAGAACCGCATTGGTGGGGTTCATGATGCGGGTATAGATGTTGCCCTGAACCTTCAGGTCAAACAGATCGGCACCGTGCTGGGTGTCATCGAAGGTGTAGGACGTGGTCTGGTAGATCGGCGTGGTGGCGGCCCGGGTAGTGGGGTCGCTCTTGAAGCCGGCATGCAGGGCGAGCGTCTCGAATTTCATAGTAACTTCCTTGCGAACGGGGAGTTGGCGTTATTGGATCCGGGCTTCAGTATGCCACAGAGAATGTGCCGGGAGGACCGTTCCCGGAGCCGAAAACAGCGCCAAAGACGGCTTTCAGCCGCGCCAGAAGTGAGGAGAAAGCAGCACCAGAACGCTCAGCAACTCCAGCCGCCCAAGCAGCATGACCACCATCAGAACCCACTTGGCGGCATCCGGCAACGACTGGAAATTTCCGGCCGGGCCAATGGTATCGCCCAGCCCGGGGCCAACGTTGGCCAGTGCAGTGGCGGCGCCGGTGAGGCTGGTGACCAGATCCAGGCCCAATGCCGCGAGCACGGCAGAGGCGAGGGCGAGAGTCGCGAGAAAGATGAAAGAGAAGGCGACTGAAGAGGCAATAATCTCGTCACTGATGACCCGGCCATTATAACGCCGTCCCATGGCGGCTCTGGGGTGGAGCAACCGGATCATCTGCTCCCTGAGCAGAAGCATTGAAAGCTGGAAGCGGAACATCTTCATGCCGCCACTGGTGGAGCCGGAGCATCCGCCGACAAAGGTCAGGAAGAAAAAGATCACTATCACCAGCGGCCCCCAGAGCATATAGTCCTCACTGGCGTAGCCGGTGGTGGTGACCACAGAGGTTACGTTGAACAGGGCATGAACAAAGGCCTCCGCCACCGGTGCGCCTGCGGTCACCACCCGGTAAAGCGTGATAATGAGCGCGGCAATGAGAAGGAACTGCAGGAAAAAATGAACCTGTTTGTCCCTCAGCAGTGGCGTGTAGTGACCATTCAGCAGCCTCACAAAAAGGAAGAACGGAATGCCGCCAAGGGCCATAAAGAGCGAGGAGGCGAGGAAGATCAGGGAGTTGTCAAACTGGCCCATGGAGCTGTCAGAAGTGGAATAGCCTCCGGTTGAGACAGTTGTGAGTGCGTGATTGACGGCATTGAAAAGATCCATGCCCAGCAACCAGTAAACGCCGATGCAGCTCAGGGTGATCGCGAGGTAACTGAAGACAAGCCCCCGGGCAAGCCGGTTGGTGCGGGGCACGGCTTTTTCGGTCCACTCGGAGGATTCGGTGGCAAACAGGCGCATACCCCCGATACGCAGGAAAGGCAGAATCGCCACGGCCATCCCGATGATACCTATCCCCCCCATCCACTGCATGAGTGAGCGCCAGAGAAGAATGTCGGCCGGCATGTCGTCGAGCCCGGTCAGTATCGTTGAGCCGGTGGTTGTAATGCCGGAAATACTCTCAAAAAAAGCGTCAGTGACCGATAGGCCCAGATCGCTGAAAAGAAGCGGCAGGCTGGAAAAGAAAGGGATGATAACCCAGGCGGAAACGGTCAGGAGGAACATCTCCCGCTGTTTCAGCCCGTGGCGTTTTCTGTCGGTTACCATGAAGCAAAGGAAACCCACCCCAAAACAGATCAGTGCCGAGGTAACGAATGCTTGCTGATCCGGCGTTTCTCCAAGAACAAGCAGGTTAACGGGTAAGGTGATCAGAAAACTGAGCAAAATCAGCAAAAAGCCGACGATCTGAACAATCGGAAGAACTCTCACCGGGGGTAGGATCCTTGCGCGCCACAACAACGGGCGAAGCATAGCACGAGAACCCGGAACGGTTTGAAGGTTCAGGCGCCAAATGCAGTGCCGGTCTGGTGGCTGGCCGGGCGAAGTCAAAATAATGCAAAATATTGTGACCATTCTAACGAATGACTTTTTTATTTACATATATTGTTAGCCCCCCAACCTAAAGAAACGGATTTTCCCTGCTTGGAGCACAGCCTACGCAGGTTTCTGACGCCCAGGACCGAATCCGGGGCACGTGGCGCAAATACACGGCCACCAAGCTACCCCCCCCGGGAGCAGGAGCTTGTGGCCGAAGCGGAGGTGCTGTTCCGGAAGGCGGACCCGGCAATCGCTGAGGTAGACCAGTTGCTCCAGGGTTTTTCCGGCTCGCAAGCCCGGGATCTTGGCAGCCAGGGGCGAGAAGGGGCGGGAATCCCTGATTCGCCTGTCCCACGAAATCCAGCAGGTGGCAGAGAAAATCCGTTCCCTGGAAAACAAGAGCACGGATATACGGCGCGTGGTGGATGTCATCACGGAGATTGCGGATCAGACCAACCTTCTTGCGCTGAATGCGGCCATAGAAGCCGCCAGGGCGGGGGAGCATGGCCGGGGGTTTTCCGTCGTGGCTGACGAAGTGCGTTCTCTGGCGCAACGAACACAAGCGTCTACCTCCGAGATCCGGGAGGTTATCGAAAGCCTGGTGGGTGAAAGCCAGCAAACGGCAACGGTTATGCAGGCCGGACTGCAGCAGGTGGAAGACAATCGGGTGCTGAGCGAACAGGTAGCGCAGTCTCTCAATGATATTGGGGATGCGATTGACCATATCACGCGAATGGGAGAACAGATCGCCAGCGCTGCTGCCGCGCGAGAGAAGGGCGGCGCTTTGTGAGCGTTGTGGTACAACCGCCGGCAAAACCAAAAAAAGGGCTACGACGTAAATCGTAGCCCTTTGAATCTTGGTAGCAAGGGGCGGAGTCGAACCGCCGACCCCAGCATTATGAGTGCTGTGCTCTAACCAACTGAGCTACCTTGCCATTTCGCTTTGGGCATCGCCCCAAACAAGGCGCGTATTTTCAGTATTTGGGCTCTTTCTGTCAAGGCTTCGGGCCCAGTTTTTCCTGAAAAGTTACACGTTGAAGCGGAAGTGGATGACGTCGCCGTCCTTCACGATGTATTCCTTGCCTTCCAGGCGCCATTTGCCGGCATCCTTGGCGCCGGCTTCGCCGTTGTACTTCACGAAGTCGTCGTAGCTCACCACCTCAGCACGGATAAAACCGCGCTCAAAATCGGTGTGGATCACACCGGCGGCCTGGGGCGCGGTGGCGCCGATTTTGACGGTCCAGGCGCGGACTTCCTTTACTCCGGCGGTAAAGTAGGTCTGCAGGCCCAGGAGGCCGTAGCCGGCGCGAATCACCCGGTCCAGGCCGGGCTCTTCCATGCCCATTTCATCCAGGAACATGGCTTTCTCGTCGTCTTCCAGTTCGGAAATCTCGGCTTCCAGCTTGTTGCAGATGGGCACTACCACCGCGTTCTCGGATTCGGCGATCTTGCGCACGGTATCCAGGTGCGGGTTGTTCTCGAAGCCGTCTTCGTTCACGTTGGCGATGTACATGGTGGGCTTGACGGTAAGCAGGCACAGCTCGCGAACCAGCGCCATCTGGTCCTTGTCCAGGTTCATGCTGCGCACCGGCTTGCCTTCGTTCAGCACCGGCAGGAGTTTTTCGAACATCTCGAGCTGGGCCTTGGCTTCCTTGTCTCCGCTCTTGGCCACACGCTGTACCCGCTTGATGGCCTTTTCCACGGTTTCCAGATCGGCCAGGGCCAGTTCGGTGTTGATCACCTCAATATCCGATGCGGGATCGACTTTGTTGGCCACATGAATAACGTTGCCGTCTTCGAAACAGCGGACTACGTGGGCAATGGCGTCGGTCTGGCGGATGTTGGCCAGGAACTGGTTGCCCAGACCTTCACCTTTGGACGCGCCTGCTACCAGGCCGGCGATGTCGACGAACTCCATGGTGGTTGGCACAACGCGCTCGGGCTTTACGATCTCGGCCAGTTTGTTCAGACGCGGGTCCGGCATGGCGACTACACCGGCGTTGGGCTCGATGGTGCAGAAGGGGAAGTTTTCCGCACCTATGCCGGATTTGGTGAGCGCGTTGAACAGGGTGGATTTGCCGACGTTGGGAAGGCCGACGATGCCGCAGTTAAATCCCATGGAATGCCTCTGCTGGTACTGGAAAATTTGGCCGGATTATACCGGTGTATGGGGGTGTAAGCGAGTAAGGGGGTGTGTCAGGGAGCCGGTTTGAAGCCGTGCAGGCGGTTCATGGCGGCGGCAAGTTTGCCGTTGGCTGCATCGGGCAGTACCCGCATGATTTCATCCGTTACGGCGTTCAGTTGCTCGGTTTCCTGTTTACCCAGGCGGCCGAGAACATAACCGGTTACCTTGCGGCTGTCGCCGGGGTGGCCAATGCCGATGCGCAATCTCTGGAATTCGTTGGTGCCCAGGTGGGCAATGGTGTCCCGCAGGCCGTTATGCCCGCCGTGGCCGCCGCCTTTCTTGAGTTTGGCGGTGCCTGGTGGCAGATCAAGCTCGTCGTGGGCAACCAGAATCTGTTGGGGCTGAATCTTGAAGAAGTCTGCCAGCGCTTTGATGGCCAGGCCGCTACGATTCATAAAGGTGGTGGGATTCAGGAGATGCAGGTCGAGGCCCTGCCACTGAATGCGGGCGTAAAGCCCGTGGTACTTCTTCTCTGGGCGGAGCGCCTGGCCCGCGGAACGGGCCAGGGCTTCGACAAACAGGGCGCCGGCGTTATGGCGGGTATTCTCGTAGTCGGCCCCGGGATTTCCCAGGCCAACCACCATGACAATATCCTGCGCCATTCGCCGTTGCCCTCGTCAGTACAGGAGTCATTACTCCTTGTCTTCGCCTTCTTCACCTTCTTCGCCGTCTTCGGCCTCATCAACCTTGGCGCCGCGCGGCTTGTGGATAGCCACTACAGGCAGGTCGTGATCTTCACCCTGAAGCAGAGCGGCAATCTTGACGTCTTTCGGCAGTTTCAGGTCGCTCAGGTGAACTACCTGATCCATTTCCACGGTAGCCATGTCCACTTCGACGAACTCGGGCAGGTTCTGCGGCAGACAGATCACTTCCACTTCGGTGATCTGGTGGTTCGCTACGCCGCCCTGAAGCTTGATGGCCGGTGCGCTTTCTTCATTGATGAAGTGCAGCGGAACGTTTACGTGGATCTCGTGATCCTTGTCGACGCGCAGGAAGTCAGCGTGGGTCAGCAGTGGCTTGTAGGGGTGACGCTGCAGATCCTTCAGGATCACGCTTTCTTTCTTGCCATTCAGTTCGACGGTCAGAACGTGAGAGAAGAATGCTTCGTTTTCCAGAGCCTTTTTCAGCTCGTTGTGCCAGATGGAAACCGCAGTTGCGCCTTTTCCGCCACCATAGATGATGGCCGGAATTTTACGCTCCTCACGACGCAGGCGGCGGCTCGCACCTCTCCCCTGATCGTCGCGAGGAAATGCTTCGATAACAAATTCCTGAGACATGGTATTAACCTCAATCGTCACCTGAACTGCCCGCGACCAGGCGTTGGATCAGGTGATGTTTCTGAAAAGCCGGGTTTTCCGGCTGAGTAAAAGAGTCGGGAGCCTGTGTAGGCTCCCGACCCGGCAACTACCTGTTATGCCTGAAAAATATGGCCAGATGACCGTTCAGACATTCTCGAACATGGCGCTGATGGACTCTTCGTTGCTTACGCGGCGAATAGACTCCGCAAGCAGCCCGGCCATTCCGAGGACGCGGATTCTATCACAATTCTTCGCTTTGTCACCCAGCGGGATGGTATCGCAGACCACCAGTTCGTCCAGTTGGGACGCATTGATGTTATCAACGGCCGGACCGGAGAGTACAGGGTGGGTGCTGTAGGCAACCACTTTGGCAGCTCCGTGCTCTTTCAGGGCGTTGGCAGCCTTGCACAGGGTACCGGCGGTATCAATGATGTCGTCCACCAGGATGCAGGTCTTGTCCTTTACATCACCGATGATGTGCATGACCTGCGAGACGTTGGCTTTCGGGCGACGTTTGTCGATGATGGCCAGATCGGCGTCGTCCAGTTTCTTGGCGACGGCGCGGGCGCGAACGACGCCGCCAACATCCGGAGAGACCACCACGAAGTTCTCGAAACGCTGCTTGAAGATGTCATCAAGCATCACCGGCGTGGCATAGATGTTGTCTACCGGGATGTCAAAGAAGCCCTGGATCTGGTCGGCGTGCAGGTCGACGGTCAGAACCCGGTCAACACCGATGCTGGAGATCATGTCGGCTACCACCTTGGCGCTGATGGCAACGCGGGTAGAGCGAACCCGGCGATCCTGGCGGGCGTATCCATAGTACGGGATAACGGCAGTGACACGTGTTGCGGAGGCACGGCGAAGTGCGTCGGCCATCACGATCAGTTCCATCAGGTTATCGTTGGTGGGGTAGCAGGTCGGCTGGATGATGAACACATCATGGCCGCGGACATTCTCATTGATCTCGACGGTGGTTTCGCCGTCGCTGAAGCGGCCTACCGTGGCCTGACCCATGGGAATGTGGAGTTTCTGGGCGATGGCTCTGGCAAGCTCGGGGTTGGCATTGCCGGCAAAAATCATCAGTTTGGACACGACGGCATCCTTCTCAGTATCGGGGTTTGATTCAGAAGAAGCGGGAGAAAGGTGGCTGGGGTGGCAGGATTCGAACCTGCGCATGACGGGATCAAAACCCGTTGCCTTACCACTTGGCGACACCCCAGTATCGTGCTTTTTTGGCATCATTTCAGCTCTGTTAGCTTTTTGTGCAGAGGTGAACTGTTCACCCCTTTAGCTACGAACCCCGTGACGCCGGAGGGTTTGCTTTCCCAGATGATCCGGGCTGCGGATTCTGTCGGGAAACGTCCAAATATGCAAGCCCCGGTTCCGGTTAATCTTGCAGGTCCGAATTGTGAAAGCCATTCCAGGCTCTGGTTGACCTCAGGATACAGTTTGCGAACTACATCCTCACAGTCGTTTCGGTACCTCGAGGCGTCTCCCTCAAAAGCGGGCGCTATTCTGATTCTCGGGGTGTTCCTTGTCAACCCTTGCTCGGAAAAAATCTTGCCCGTGTTTATGTTACAGGCAGGTTTGATAACGACGAACCAGTCTTCCGGTGGATTCGCGTTGGTCAGCTTTTCACCAACGCCCTCGCCAAAGGCGGCGTGGCCACGAACAAACACTGGCACATCGGCGCCCAGGGTCAGGCCAATATCGGCCAGTTCATCGATGCCGAGGCGCAGGCTCCAGAGGTGGTTGAGTCCGAGCAGTGTGGTCGCAGCGTTGGAGCTGCCGCCGCCGAGGCCTCCGCCCATGGGCAGCCGTTTGGTAATGCGAATGTTAACGCCGGGCAGTTCTTCGCGGTTGCGCTCCATAAGGGCTTTGGCGGCGCGAATGACCAGGTTGTCGTCATCGGGTACGCCGGGGACAGACTCCTCAAGCCTTGCGCCGGGCCGTTCAGGGGTAGGGGTGAAGGTGAGGTCGTCGCCGTAATCGAGAAACTGGAACAGGGTCTGCAGCTCGTGGTAGCCGTCTGGCCGGCGCCCGACAATGTGCAGAAACAGGTTCAGTTTGGCGGGCGAGGGCAGGGTGATGCCGAGGCTCACAGCGCCTGCTCCTGCCAGTCGGAGACCACCAGCCTCACCCGTTTGTCTTCTTTCAGGGCGGTGATGCGGGCGGGCAGTGCCGGGTAGCTGGCAAGAAAGTCCCGCCAGCGGTCGTAGCGGATCTCCCAGCCGTCTTGCCGGATGATCGCCAGGCTGCCTTGTTCATCAAACAGCAGGCGGTAATCGCTGCCGGGTGAGGGCAAGCCGCGGATCCACCAGGTCAGGTTCTCCAGGGGCAGCTGCCAGCCGGTGGCCGCTTCCACCAGGGACTCCGGTTCGCCAGAGCGGTAGGTGTCGCCATTGGGGAGTGTAAGCTCAATAAAGCCGGGGACGCCTTTGAGTCTGGTGCTGCCCATGCCCAGAAACGATGAGGACAGGGCCAGGTCGTAGGCCTGGCCGTCCTGAATCCAGTGGTTGATGATGGCGGTGCCGCTGTCCGATGGCTGGCGGACCGCCAGTTTGCCGGAGAGCTTCCAGTGATCCAGTTGCCCGAGACTGGCCGAGCGGGCCGTCCAGTTCGCAGGTGGCTGGTCTGTCATCCCTTCCGGCAGGGGTTCGAGCTGAATGGTGGTACAGGCGCCGAGGGTGGCGAGCATGAGGAGTGCCGCCAGGGTTCGGACAAGTTTCATTACTGCTCACCACCACGTGTCAGCCGGTCTATGGTTTCATTGAGTACTTCGTGATTGGGGTCCTGATCAAGGCCTTTCTGCCAGATGATCCTGGCCTGGTCCTCGGCCCCGCTCATCCACAGGGCCTCACCGTAATGGGCGGCTACTTCCGGATCCGGATAGGCGGCCCAGGCGCGGGACAGGTGCTCGAGCGCAGGCCTGATCTGCCCCTCAAGGAGCAGGATCCAGCCCATGCTGTCGAGAATGGCCGGATTCCCCGGGTCCAGTGACAGTGCCTTCTCGATGTAACCGCGGGCCTCTCTCAGTCGGTCGGTACGTGTGCTCAGGATGTAGCCGAGGGCGTTCAGGGCAACGGCGTTTTCAGGGTCCTGCTCAACAATCCGCTTCAGATCGGCCTCGGCATCAGCGGCCCGGTCAAGTGTGTCGTAAAGCATGGCGCGGGCGTAGCGGATCTGGAGGTTGTCGGGGTGTTCCTCCAGGGCTTCCGTTGCTGTGCTCAGTGCCTCTTGCCGCTGTCCTTCGCCGAGGAGCAGGTTTACCTCCAGCAACCAGAAGTTTTCGGCCTGTCTGGGGTTGGCGTCCCGGAGTCTCCGGATTCTGTCGACGGCGTCATCCAACTGTCCGTTTTCGGCAAGCAGTGAGCTGGCGCGGGCGAGTGCGGGGAAGTAGTAATTGCCCTGTTCAACGCTCTGGTAGTAGCCAATGGCCTGTTCGGTGTTGCCGGCCTGGTCTTCAATGCGGCCCAGGTAATAGTTGGCTTCGCTGCCATGTTGGCCCTGTTCTGTCAGCTGTGTCAGTTCTTGCCTGGCCAGATCCGTTTGCCCGTTTTCCAGGGCGACCAGTGCGTGGGAAAGCCGGAGGCCCGGGGTGTCCGGGTACTGCTGCACCAGGCGACTGAATTCGTCCTGGGCGGCCTGCAGTTCGCCTTCATTGATCAGCATCCGGCCATAGAGCGTGCCCATCTGTCGGTTGCCGGGAAAGCGCCGGGTATTTGCCAGGAGGTAGTCGAGGGCGCTGCCTTTCTCGCCGGTCTGATAGAGCAGATCAGCTCTAAGGATGATCGCCGGCTGGAAGTTGGGGTTTTCTTCCAGCAGCGGCTCCAGCCGGTCCAGTGCCTGTTCCGGTTGCCCCGTGATCTTGAGCAGCAGCGCGATGCTGTAATCAAGCTCAGGGGTGTTGGGGCGGCGTAGGGACATATCTTCATATAAAGAGAGCAGTTCCTGCTGTTGTTTCGGCGGCAGGTTGGTGGCCATGGCCGCCAGGCTGTCGAAATCGGCATCGCCGCCCCGGTCCATGATTTGTTCCATGTGGTGCAGGGCCGTTTGGAGGTCATTGCTCTTCACTGCCTGGATAGCGGAAATCCGGTGAGCCTGCAGGCTGTCCGGGTCAACCTCCAGCCACAGGTCGGCCAGCTGTTTCTGGGCGTTGTCGCCGTTCAGGGACTGGGCAATCCGCATGGCGCGTTGGATCACGCCTGGGTCCCGGGACTGTTTGGCGGCCTTGACGTAATTCACCAGGGTAATGTCATAGCGGCCGCGCTGGGCTGCAATTTCGGCGGACAGAAGCAGATAAAGCGTTTCCGGCTCGAAGTCTGCGTATTCCACCGGCGGCGGTGCATCCGCTTTTTTGTCGGCAGTAGCTGTTTCTTTCGGGGCGGGCATTTCCTCGGTGCCGGTGAAGCTGGCACAGCCTGCCAGTGTCAGGCCAAGCAGGCAGGTAACCAGGAACGGTACGGATTTGTGCATGCAACTTCCCATGATCTGTCGAAAACGCATCAGAAATAACCACTCTCCGGCCCCTTTTTTTGAGGTAGATCGGGTTCCGGCCTCGGCCGAGCCCCTATAATGGCATAAGCGCCTGATCTTGCCCAACCTGTCCGCACTTGCCGAAGCTGCAGCGGTTTTGGGTGGCAGCTCCGGCCTCTGGCCGTTAAAATGGCTGGTAATTGCGCGTATTTCACCGCTCATCGGCAAAAAGGTTGTACAACCACGAAATGGCACTGGTAACGCTGGGAATCAATCATCGCACGGCCCCTGTTGAATTGCGGGAGCGGGTGGCGTTTACGCCCGAGCGCATGGCGGAGGCGTTTGCGGAACTCCGGGCGACCTCCGGTGCCAGCGAGGCGGCCATCCTTTCCACCTGCAACCGCACCGAACTTTACCTGGCTGGTGATGACGATTGCGCCCCCATGGTACTTCGCTGGCTGGCCGGGTTTCATGATCTGGACGCCGCCGAGCTTGAAGAAGTGCTGTATGTGCATCGTGACGGCGACGCGGTACGGCATATGATGCGTGTGGCGGCCGGCCTTGACTCCATGGTGCTGGGCGAGCCGCAGATTCTCGGGCAGCTCAAGGATGCCTACTCCCTGGCCCGGGAGAACGGCGCCAGTGGTTCCTTCCTCTCCCGGTTGTTCGAGCACACCTTTTCTGTGGCAAAGCGCGTGCGTACCCAGACGGCCATTGGCGAGAACCCCGTTTCTGTGGCCTATGCGGCCGTGAGCATGGCTCACCATATCTTTGCGGACATGTCCCACAACAAGGCGTTGCTGATTGGCGCCGGCAAGACCATTGAGCTGGTGGCCCGCCACCTTGCGGATGCCGGAGTGAAAGATTTCCTGGTGGCCAACCGTACCTTGGAGCGGGCGCAGGCGCTGGCTGAATCCCGTGGCGGCAAGGGGATTGTCCTCTCCGAAATTCCGGACCACCTGGCCGATGTTGACATTATTATTTCTTCCACCGCGAGTCCGCTGCCGATCCTTGGCAAGGGCGCTGTTGAGCGTGCCCTGAAGAAGCGCAAGCACCGTCCCTATTTCATGGTGGATATTGCGGTGCCCCGGGATATCGAACCGGAAGTGGCCTCGCTGGCAGACGTCTATTTGTATACCGTCGATGACCTGCGCCAGGTCATCGAAGAAAACATCCGTTCCCGTGAGGGCGCTGCCCGGGAAGCGGAGAATCTGGTGGCTGCAGGGGTTCAGGATTTTCTGAACCAGCTGAGGGCACTGGATGCGGTGTCTACCCTCAAGCAGTTCCGTCAGCGCGCTGAAATACTGCGCGATGCCGAGACCGAAAAAGCCCTGCGCGCCCTGCGCAACGGAACAGACCCCGAGACCGTGCTGCGCAGCATGGCACGGGGGCTTACCAACAAACTCCTGCATGAACCTTCTGTTCAGGTTCGCAAGGCCACGACAGAAGGTCGGACCGAGGTGACAGAGTGGCTGCGTGAGTTGCACCAGCTGGATGCACTGGACGCGGACGCGACGACTACCCCGGAAAAACTATGAAGCCATCGATCCAGTCCCGCCTCGAGCAGCTTACAGAACGTTTCGAGGAAGTCAGCGCGTTGCTCAGCGATTCCTCCACCATCTCGCAGCAGGACAAATTCCGGGAGCTTTCCCGGGAGTTTGCCGAGATTGAGCCTGTTGTTCATTGCTTCCAGGCCTGGCAAGAGTCGCTCGATGATATCGAGGCTGCCAGAGAGCTGGCGAAAGATGGCGACGCAGACATGCGGGAGATGGCCGAGGAAGAGCTGAAACTCGCGCAGCAGAAAAACCAGGAGCTGGACGAGGAACTCCAGCGCCTGATGTTGCCGAAAGACCCCAATGACGGAAAGAACGTGTTCCTTGAGATCCGCGCTGGCACCGGCGGAGATGAGGCGGCCATTTTTGCCGGGGATCTGTTTAAAATGTATCTGCGCTATGCCGAGCGTCGCCGCTGGCAGGTTGAAGTGCTGAACGAGAGTGAGGGCGAGCACGGCGGGTACAAGGAACTGATTGCCCGGGTCGCCGGCGACGGAGTCTACGGTGCCCTCAAGTTTGAGTCCGGTGCTCACCGGGTGCAGCGGGTGCCGGAAACGGAATCACAGGGCCGTATCCATACCTCGGCCTGCACGGTGGCGGTAATGCCAGAGGCCGATGAGGCCGAGGCCATCCAGATCAACAAAACGGATCTGCGGGTGGACACCTTCCGCTCGTCAGGCGCGGGTGGTCAGCACGTGAACAAGACCGACTCTGCCATCCGGATAACCCACCTGCCCACCGGCATTGTGGTGGAGTGCCAGGAAGAGCGTTCGCAGCACAAAAACCGGGCCAAGGCCATGAGTCTGCTGGCATCCCGGCTGCAGAATGCGGAGACTGAGCGACAGCAAAAGACCATGGCTGAAACCCGCAAAAGCCTTGTTGGCAGCGGGGACCGCTCAGAGCGTATCCGTACCTACAACTTCCCTCAGGGCCGGGTAACGGACCACCGGATTAATCTGACGCTCTACAAACTCGATGAAGTGATTGCCGGTGATCTGGATGCGGTGATTGTGCCGTTGCAGCAGGAGCACCAGGCGGAACTGCTCGCCTCCCTCGCCGATGACCAGTAAACCCTCACTGACCTGTGAAGCACTTATAAATCAGGCTGCTGATCGCATCAACAGTGATTCTCCAAGGCTGGATGCCGAGCTGCTGTTAAGCCACATCACCGGGCTTGGCCGGACCAGCTTCCGGGCCTGGCCGGAGCGCGAAGTCACTGAATCACAAGCTGAGACATTCGAAGCGCTGGTGGCAGAGCGCGTTGCCGGCACGCCGGTGGCCTACCTGCTGGGACACCAGGAGTTCTGGTCGCTGCCACTGAAAGTAAGTGCTTCCACCCTGATTCCCCGGCCGGATACCGAATGCCTGGTGGAGACCGCCCTGGGTTTACCGTTACCGGAACAGGCCCGGGTTCTGGATCTTGGTACCGGTACGGGCGCCATTGCATTGGCTCTGGCCAGTGAACACCCGGGCTGGCGGATAACGGCGTGCGATGAGGTGGACGAGGCGGTGGAGCTGGCACGGGAAAATAGCAGATTGCTGGCTTTGCCGGTTTCGGTGGTTAACAGTTCCTGGTTCTCGCAGCTGGAGCCCGCCCGTTTTGACCTGATTGTCTCCAATCCACCCTATATACCGGGCAGCGACCCTCATCTGGGTGAAGGCGATGTGCGTTTCGAGCCGGCCTCGGCTCTGGTTTCTGGTACTGATGGTCTGGATGATCTCCGGTTGATTGTGACACAGTCGCCGGACTGGCTGGTTGAAGGTGGCTGGTTGTTGGTGGAGCATGGTTTTGATCAGGCCGGGCCGGTGGCGGCGCTGTTCCGTGATCGGGGCTTCGCCGAGGTGCGAGGCCTGCAGGACTATGGCCGCCGGGACCGGATGACCCTGGGGAAATGGCGTTCGGCTGCCGGGGCGAACGGCTCCGCTTCCAACAACGGAGATGCAGATGCTCAGTGACGACGAACTATTGCGCTACAGCCGGCAAATCCTGATGCCGCGGTTCGATATTGCCGGCCAGGAAAGGCTGAAATCCGCCCGGGTGCTGGTGGTCGGCGCAGGCGGCCTGGGGTGCCCGGTTGGCCTCTACCTGGGCGCAGCCGGTGTGGGGCAGCTCAGCCTGGTGGATGATGACAACATCGAGCTGGCCAATCTCCAGCGCCAGATCGGTTTTGAGCAGAACCAGCTGGGCGAATCCAAGGCGGAAAGCCTGGCTGGCCGTATTCGCCGGATCAATCCGCTGGTGTCGGTGACTGCCCTGAATCAGCGCCTGGAGGGCGAGGAGCTGGCCAGGCAGGTTGAGGAAACGAGCCTGGTGGTGGACTGCAGCGATAACTTCAGCACCCGTTTTGCTCTCAATCGGGCCTGTGTGGCGGCGAAGGTGCCTCTGATTTCGGGTGCGGCCATTCGCGGTGAAGGGCAGCTTTCGGTGTTTGACAGCCGTCAGCAGAGCAGTCCCTGTTATCACTGCCTGTATCCGGAGCAGGGCAATGAGGATCTGACCTGTTCGGAGGCAGGGGTGATTGCGCCATTGGTGGGGATGATCGGTTCAGCCCAGGCCATGGAAGCCATCAAGGTGATATCTGGTGTGGGTACGCCTCTGGTTGGCCGGCTGTTGATTCTGGATGCCTGGGAGATGCAGTGGCGGGAAATGAAGCTGGTTCGGGATCCTTCCTGCCCTGTTTGCTCGGAGTAGCTCTGTGAGTTGAGCTGGCAGTCCAACTCTCGGGCTGCAGGGTCGGGGACGGCCTTCCCAAAACACGCTCCTTGCGGCACGTCCCTGTGACGCTTGGGCTCCGCCATCCATGGCTCCGCACAGTTTTGGGAAGGCCGTCCCCGACCCTGCGTCATAGCTCTGCACTCTGCGGCGGTCCGCCTCGTTGTTTTTTTAGTTCTTCAGTGCCTGAAACCTGGCGATTGCTTCTTTCCTGCTTTCTTTCAGATCAACGATCTGCCTCGGATACCCTTTCGGAATAACACCACTTTTCGCGCCCGGATCATGAATCCGTTTGTTGTCCAGTTTGGCCAGTTCAGGAATCCATTGGCGGATGAATTCGCCGTTGGGGTCGAAGCGTTCGCTTTGGGTGACCGGGTTGAAGATGCGGAAGTAGGGCGCGGCGTCGGTGCCGGTGGAGGCGCTCCATTGCCAGCCGCCGTTGTTGGAGGCCAGGAATCCGTCTGCCAGCCGGGACATGAAGTAGGCCTCGCCCAGGCGCCAGTCGATGAACAGGTTTTTGGTGAGGTACATGGCGGTGATCATGCGCAGGCGGTTGTGCATCCAGCCGGTGTGGTTGAGCTGGCGCATGGCGGCGTCGACGATAGGCACGCCGGTGTTGCCGGTTTTCCAGGCGTCGAAGTTGCCGCCGGGGTGATTCCAGGCCAGGGCTTCGGTTTCCGGTTTGAAGGCGCGGTGCATGCTGATCCGGGGGTAGTGGTACAGGATGTTGATGTAGAAATCCCGCCAGGCGATTTCGTTGATCCAGGTAACCAGGCCTTCCTGGTTGCCGCCCATGCCCTGGGCCTGTTTTGCGGCCAGCAGGCATTGGCGGCCCGAAAGCACGCCGTTTGCCAGGTAAGGGGAGAGCTGGCTGGTTCCTTCGATGGCGGGGAAGTCCCGTTCGGCTTTGTAGTTGCCGCCGCGTTCCTGCAGAAACCGTTCGAGCTGGTCGTGGGCGGCGTCTTCGCCGGTTGGCACCAGTGGCTTCGGCGCGTTCCGGAACGCTTCCGGAATGGTGTCGATTTTTTCAGGCTGCACTGAATTGCCCCGGGCTTTCGGAGCCGGGAACAAACCTGGGTGGGTTTCGTCGATCCAGCTGCGCCAGCGCCTTGAGAAGGGGGTAAACACCGAGTAGGGCTCGTTTTGCTGGGTGAGGATCTCGCCCACCGGTGCAACGGTCTGGTCACGGTATTTGCACACGCGGATGTTCAGGTCATCAAAGCGGTGCTTGATGGCCTTGTCCCGCTTACGCTCGTTAACGCCGTACTCTTCGTTAAAGTGCAGCGTTTTAATGCCGTGTTCAGCGCAGTGGCTTTCCAGTTTACGGATGCTGTCTTCAAAGCGTTCGGCCTGGATAAAGGCGAGCGGTATGCCCAGTCTGGCCAGTTCCCCGGAGAGGGCATTGGTGTGGGCTATCACAAACTGCACGCGAGCCGGTGACCAGTTGTGTTCCTGCCACTGGCCCGGGGTGAGAATAAAGCAGGCGCGCACGTGTTCGGCGCCCTTGCAGGCCGCCGTGAGAGCCGGGTTGTCGGCAACCCGGAGATCGTTTCTGAACCAGACCAGTTGTGTCATCCGTAGTCCATAGTCGTCTGAGGAATTGGTGTAGGGGTAATTACAGCCCGGTGTTTCAATAAAATCACTGACTTGGATATTCGCCCGGGGTGGCGGATTGGATTATAGTAAAGTCACCTTTGCCTACGATTTCGCCTGCACTTCAGGCTGCAGCGTTTCAGGGAGTTTTGTGCCGGGAATGGAGAATAACACTGAAGGCCGCCGGGACGGCGTCTGGGCCCAGCCATACTCTCTGGCCTCCGGGCAGACCCAGTATCACCAGCTGGGCCACATTCGTTTGTGGGTTACCTTGCTGGACCTGGAATGGCAGATCCGTTCTGAAGCGCTGGAGCTGGATGCCGATCCCGCCAGCTGGACGGAAACCATTGGTCACACCCTGCCGGCAGCTACGGTCCCCGTGCAACGGTTTATCCGGGAGGATGAGTCGTCGACGGTCACGTTTGTGCCGGCCGTCGCCAACCGGCCTACCGTGATACGTCCCTACCAGCCCCTTACGATTCCAGCGGGCGGGCGCTGCACGATTTATGTGGGGACGCCTGTCTGGATGAAGGTTTGTGTGGGTGAAAACCAATCCCTGTTAACGGAAATCCCCCTCGCACTTCCCTCCCTGACCTGGGTGGGGAAGAACACCATGGAGGGAGAGCTCTGTTATTCCTCAACGAGTTTCGCGCGGCTCGTGCTGGAAGCTGTCCCCAAACGACCCTGGCGGGCGGTGACTCCGGTTACCCTGATCAACCGGCGCTCCGAACCTCTATTGCTCGAACGCTTCAGTCTGCCCACCCCGTTGCTTTCGCTGCATCGGAACGAGCGTGGGCAGCTCTGGACGCCCGGGGTAATGGTGGAGGTGGAGACGGATATGAATTCCGCCAGTCTGCATGTCGATGAGTCAGTGTTGGCAGCTGCGGGAACCTGCCGGCCCGTGGCGGACGCCAGGGAAAAACTGACCCGTGGTCGCCTGGTGCGGGCTTTCGATCGGGTGTTTGGTTAAAACGGATCTGACGGAGTTGATGCTTTGCTAGAGGCAATTGAAACAGGCGTTTTGAAAGTGTTCACCGACATCGCCTGGGGCCAGTGGCTCAGTTCCGCCTTTTTGTTGGTGCTCGGGCTCTTTCTCGCCTCGCTGGCCGCCCGAAGCGTTTCCAGATTTATGGCGCAGCGGTCCTCCCGCCACCACACCGTGATGGTGCGGCGGCTGGTGTTTTACGTCATCGTTGTCGTGTTCAGTATCGCGGCGCTGAGGGAAGCCGGTTTCTCTCTGGATGTAGTGCTGGGCGCCGCCGGTATACTCACCGTGGCCATCGGTTTTGCGTCACAGACCTCTGCGTCCAACATGATCAGCGGTCTGTTTCTGCTGGTTGAGAAGCCCTTTGAAATTGGTGACTTTATTGAAGTGGATGCCACCTTGGGTGAAGTCATTGGTATCGATATGCTCAGCGTGAAACTGCGCACCCCGGACAACCTGTATGTGCGTATTCCCAACGAAACCCTGATCAAGACCCGGGTGGTCAACCGTTCCCGGTTCCCGATCCGTCGGCTCGACCTGACCGTCGGGATTGCCTACGCTGAAGATGTGGAGCGAGTGGAGGCACTGCTTTTGGCGCTGGCTGAGAAAGACCCGCACTGCCTTGAGGAGCCCAAGCCTTTTACGCTCGTGACGGCGTTTGGTCCGTCTTCCGTGGATCTGCAGTTTTCCTTCTGGGTTCCAAAGGAAAAGGTGCTCGAAGGCCGGGGTGGCATGATGGTGGCGATCAAGAAAGCGCTGGACCGTGAAGGCATTGAAATTCCGTTCCCCCATACCAGCGTTTATGCGGGTAGCCATTCGGAGCCCTTCCGTGTTCAGCTGTTGGGGCCGGAAAAAAACACAGAAAAGGATCTCCTGGATGCCGAGAAAGACCGCTGAAGTCATCAAAACCGTTGCCGCGACACCCGCCGAGAATAAGATCAGCCTCGGCTGGCGAGAGTGGGTGGCTTTACCGGACCTGGATATCGGCCGTATCAAGGCGAAGATTGATACCGGTGCCCGAACGTCCTGCCTTCATACATTCCGCACCGAGCCATACACCGAAAACGGTGAGCGGCGGGTGCGCTTCTGGGTGCACCCAGTACAGAACGATCTGCACCATGTTGTGGCGTGCGATGCCAGAGTCCTGGATGAACGAAATGTCTCTGATTCGGGAGGGCACAAGGAGATGCGCCTGGTGATTGAAACCACGCTGGTTGTCGGTAGTCAGAGCTGGCCTATTGAAATGACATTGACCAACCGTGATTCCATGCGGTTCCGGATGCTGCTGGGCCGGACCGCCATGGCCGGGCGCTCAGAGATCTATCCCGAAGCTTCCTATCTTGCCGGTGAGCCGGCCCCTAAGGACTGAAAAATGAAAATTGCAGTATTGTCGCGAAACCGCCACCTCTACTCGACCCGCCGCCTGGTTGAGGAAGGCATTAACCGTGGCCATGAAGTAAAGGTTATTGACTGCCTTCACTGCTCCATGAATATCACCTCAGCCAAGCCGCAGATCCACTACCACGAAGAAGTGCTCGAGGATTTCGATGTGGTGGTCCCCCGGATCGGTGCATCGGTTACCTTCTACGGCACGGCGGTATTGCGCCAGTTCGAGATGATGGGGGTATTTCCGGTCAACGAATCTGTTGCCATCACCCGTTCCCGGGATAAGTTGCGCTCGCTGCAGTTACTGGCCCGCAAAGGTGTCGGGATGCCGGTGACCGGTTTTGCCAACAAACCCGACAACGTACCGGAGCTCCTGAAAATGGTGGGGGGCGCGCCGGTGGTCATCAAGCTGCTGCAGGGAACCCAGGGCATTGGCGTGGTTCTGGCAGAAACCCGGAAGGCGGCGGAAAGCGTTATCGAAGCCTTTATGGGGCTGAAGGCCGACATTCTGGTGCAGGAGTTCATCAAGGAAGCCGGTGGTGCCGATATCCGGTGTTTTGTGATTGGTGACAAGGTAATAGCCGCCATGAAGCGACAGGGCGCGGAGGGGGAGTTCCGGTCCAACCTGCATCGGGGAGGCAGTGCCTCTCTGGTGCGGATAACGCCGGAAGAACGCCGGACAGCCATTACCGCGGCGAAGTCCATGGGCCTGAATGTGGCCGGTGTCGATCTGCTGCGTTCCAGTCGTGGTCCATTGGTGATGGAAGTGAATTCATCCCCCGGCCTTGAAGGCATTGAGAATGCCACAGGCAAAAATGTGGCGGGTATGATCATCAGTTGGACCGAGAAGAACCAGCAACCCTGGAAAACCCGGACCAAGGGGAGAGGCTAGAACATGGCCCGTGCGCCTTTTGAAATTGCCGGTACCCAGATCAAGGCCGGCACCCGGCAGACCGTTGAAGTGCCGGTGGCCAAACTCTACACCCACACGCCGCTGCATATTCCGGTGGAAGTGGTACATGGTCGCCGGGGTGGGCCCGTTCTGATGGTGTGTGGTGCCATTCACGGGGACGAAATCAACGGTGTGGAGATTGTCCGCCGCGTGCTGACCAATTCCGCCCTGCGGCATCTGCGAGGCACCCTGGTGGCGGTGCCCATCGTCAATATTTTCGGGTTCGTGCAACGCACCCGTTACCTGCCGGACAGGAGAGACCTGAACCGGTGTTTCCCCGGCAGTGAAACCGGTTCCCTGGGTGGTCGTATTGCGTATTTGCTGCGCACGCAGATCATGGAAAAGGTTACTCACATCATTGACCTCCATACCGGTGCCATCCATCGGTTCAACCTGCCGCAGATCCGGGCGGAACTGAAAAACCCGGAGACCACCCGCATGGCGGAGGCCTTTGGCGCACCGATCATTATCAACGCCGGCTTGCGGGACGGCAGCCTCCGTGCCTACGCCGATTCCCAGGATATTCCGGTGGTCACCTTCGAAGGTGGTGAAGCCCTGCGGTTCGACGATGTGGTGATTTCAAGCGGCGTAAAAGGTGTGATCCGGGTGATGCGGGAACTGGAAATGATTCCCGCCAAGAAGGGCCCGAAGGCGCCGAGAAAGCGCTCGGAAACCGCGGCCAACTCTCAATGGGTGCGAACGGACACAGACGGTATCATGCGCCCGGTGGCAAGCCTGGGCCAGAAGGTACGCAAAGGCCAGAAACTGGCCATGGTGGCGGACCCGTTCGGAGAGTCCGAAACCGCCGTGCTCTCGCCCTGTTCCGGCATCGTTATCTGCGTCAATAACCTGCCGCTGGTGAACGAAGGCGAGGCCATCTACCACATTGCCCGGTTCGATGAACTCAGTGAGGCGGAAAAGGCCATGGATTATTTCCGCAGTAGCTACGAGGGAGATGTGGGCGACGATGTGATTCCCGTTCATCCCTGGGACGACCGACAGAGATAATCACGAGGTTCGCTATGATCTGGGATCAGACCTTCATTGAACTGGCACCGCTACCTCGCGGGTTTCACCTGGTAACCAATGAGATCATTGCCCAGGCGCCGGAGCTCACCAACTGTGAAGTTGGGCTGCTGCATCTGTTTATCCAGCACACCTCCGCGTCCCTGGCGGTGAACGAGAACGCCGATCCGGATGTACGGGGCGACCTGGAGCGCCACTTCAACGTGATGGTGCCGGAGAATGCGCCATACTATGAGCATGTGATGGAGGGGCCGGACGATATGCCGGCCCACATCAAGAGCATCCTCATCGGCCCGTCCCTGATGCTGCCTGTAAACCATGGCCGCCTTGCCCTGGGTACCTGGCAGGGGGTTTACCTGTGCGAGCACCGGGACCGGGCCGGAAGCCGGCGCATTGTGGCAACGCTTCAGGGGCGCTGGTAATCGTTACTTAATTGTAGATAGGTGAGGGTACGGAAGGGTAAGCCCGATAAACATGGAGAAACACTTTTTCGGTAAGCACTGAAATCTCTTCATCTTCGTAGTCATCGACAGGAAGTCCGGTTCTATCATCGTAGAGAAAATCAAAAATTTGTTGTTTGACGGCATCGCGGGTCGATTCTTTTTGCCGCCAGTTGGCAATCTTTAATCTTTCTGATTTCAGGGTATCGAGTAACGACGCCGCTACTTTCTTGATTCTGGAAATATCCTTCTTTGGCAGATCCGGCTTGCTCAACAGATCAAACAGAGCCAAAGACTCCTCATCCAAACCCTCGCGTACGGCCCGCTTTTCTTCCTCTGACAGTTCTCTGTCCAGTTTCAATAGAGCTTCGAAGGTATTTTCGATGACAACCTGGTCTTTCTCCTGGTTGTACTCTTTCACTAGCTCTTCGTAATGCCGCTGATAATTCGTCCGCAGGGGATTTTGCATCATCAGTCGCGCCAGCTTCTTCTCAACAGCATGTTTTAAAGATTGCACTGTTGTATTTTTCTGGGTGGAGCGGGCGAATTCTTGGCGCAAACGCTCAAAGTCGATCTGACTGATATCATATAACCGCTTCTCTTCGTTATCGGACTTGGTCACGTCCTCCCGGGTGCCAATATGGGCATCAACTATCCCATAAAGGTCTTTCATTACCTCTGAAATATCGGCTTTTTCCTTGTCAGCCTGCAGGCTCTTATAAAGAACGTTGATGGCATCACGGGTATCCCGGTAGGTGTTGATGCCGGGCACGTTAATGCAGGCTTTGAACTTGTTGAACACTTGCCGGGCCAACACTTCGAACCGTTTGCGGGTTTCGTCGTTCTGGTTGATGACTTCCTTGGCCTCGGCGATGGTGGCGTTCTTCCCGAATCCCGTTTCTGTCACAATCCGGTCAAGCTCAAAGCCCCGCTGGCGGAAGAACTCGACGACAAAACTGATGGATTCGTTCAGGCTCTCCAGAAGTTCCGCATTAGGTTTTGCCGGTTCCTGCTCGTCCTGCTTGCCATCATGGCCTTCATCTCCAGTGCCGGCGAAGGTGGCCAGTGCGTTACGCAGGTTTTTCAGGATGCCGCAGTAATCAACAATCAAGCCGTTATTCTTGCCCTCGGCAACGCGGTTTGCGCGGGCAATGGCTTGCATCAGGGTGTGGGCTTTTAATGGCTTGTCCAGATACAACGTTGCTAGAGTAGGCACGTCAAAGCCTGTCAGCCACATGGCGCAGACAATGGCCACGCGGAACGGGTGCTCCGGTGACTTGAATGCCTCCTCCATACCAAGCCGCGAGCCGTCATCCAGGGCAAAGCCGGTTTTCATCAACTGACGATGGGGTTTGATGTCGAGCCCCCATTTCTCGAACTTGGCAACTTCTCCCTGTTCCTCGGAGACCACAACCGCAATCAGAGTTTCTTTCATCCATGCCAACTGGCGTTCGCGCCAGGCCAGATCCTGTTCGTCCGTTGCTTCTTTCAATGACTTTTCTTTGGCTCGGATTTCTTCCTGCCAGTAGAAAACAATGAGTTTGTGCATCCGCACGCAGGTTATCTTGTCGATGCACACGAACATGGCTTTGCCGGTTTCCCAGCCATTGGCGTAATGCGTTACAAAATCCCTGGCAATCTGATCAAGCCGGCTGCTGGCGGTGATGATGTGGTAGTCCCGTTTGAGCTCCCGTTCCAGGCGCTGCTGAACGTCCAGATCGTCAATCTCGAGCTCATCCAGTTTTTCTGCAATCTTCTCATTCAGGCCTTTCGGGTCTGCCACGCTGTGCCGGTTGCCGTCGTCGTCCGTGAACAGCAATTCCTCACCCCGGGCATCGTAATACAGAGGCACTGTAGCTTTATCTTCCACCGCCCGCTGGAAATCATAGGTGGAGATATAGTCACCAAAGACTTTCTTGGTGATCTCGTCGTCCTTGAACAACGGTGTGCCGGTGAAACCGATGAAGCTGGCATTGGGAAGGGCGTTCCGCATATTCAGGGACAGGATGCCGTACTGGGTCCGGTGTGCTTCATCGGTCACCACGATAATGTCATCGCGGCCGGAGTAGGGGTTCTCCGGGTCCACCTTCTGGTTAAACTTCTGGATCAACGTGAACATGAAGGCTTTTTGTTGCCCGATCAGCGCTTTCAGGTCCTTCCCGTTTTCGGCTCGGCAGGGGTCTCTGTCGTTGTCGACCAAACCACACCCAGCAAAGGTTTTGTAGATCTGAGTGTCGAGATCTTCCCGGTCGGTCAGCACCACGAAGGTGTAGTTGCCGCCGAGTTTCCGGTGAACCATCTGGGCGAAGAACACAATGGAGTAGGACTTGCCGGACCCCTGCGTGTGCCAGAACACACCCAGTTTTCCCGAACGTTCCTGCCGGTGTTTTACCGCTTCGATGGCTCGGGTTACCCCAAGGTACTGATGGTTCCGGGCGACAATCTTTACCAGCCGGCCTGAACTTTGGTCGAACAGGGTAAAGTTCTCGAAAATGTCCATCAGATTGTGTCGGGTGCAGGTGCCCTTCAGCAGGGTTTCCATATCAACGACACCGGCATCATCTTCTTTCAGGCGCTTCCAGTCGTTGAAGTGCTCGAATTTGCTTGAAACCGAGCCAACCCTTGCATCAATGCCGTTGCCCAGAACGATAAAAGCGTTGTGGTAAAACAGATGGGGCACCGTGTCTTTGTAATCGGCCAGATTTTGCTCATAGGCCGCACGGATGTCTTTGTGGACGTTTTTTACTTCCATGAATAGCAGGGGAATGCCGTTCACAAACCCGACCAGGTCCGCCCTGCGGCGGTAAATATCACCCTTTACCCAGAACTCGCGCACCAGCAGAAAGTGGTTGTTGGTGTAGTCGTTGAAGTCGAACAGTCTCAGCCGTTTCTTTACCCGTTCACCTTTGTCGTTCAGAAAGCTCACCTCAACGCCGTTCTTTTGCAGGGCGTATTTCTCCCGGTTTACCGCCAGAATGTTGGCTGTTGCCGGGATCTCGGTCACGATTCGCAGGGCTTCCTGATAGGCCACCTGCGGCAATCCGGGGTTAAGTTCGACCAGCTTTTCCCCCAGATAGCGGGTTAGCACCACCTCACGTTCAGAGGTACGGCCAAGGTCGCCTTCCTTACCCAGGCGCTCATGCATGCCCATGACGGATTCATTCCACTGGAGTTCATTCAACAGATAATCGGCTGTCACTTCCTGAACCAGGGTTTCTTCAGTCATGGCCATAACAACGGCATCCTTAACTACTCGGCCTTAATGAATTGATAGCGTACCGGGCGACTCAGCTTATTGACCTGACCCTCATCAACCGCCCGCTTCAGCCACTCATTGACCTGGGTCTTGTGCAGCCCCGTGTTTTCCGTAAGGGTTTCCGCTGTAACCGGTTCTTCGGCCAGGCGGCCCAGTTCCCTCAGGAAAAGCTGGTAGAAGTCTGCAGGCTCCACGCTTACAGAAGATTCTTCTTTGTCGGTTGAAAAATCCGCAGCCTCTTCTCTGGCGGCAAACAAAGGCGGTTGTTGCTGGTCAGCAAACAGATCAGTACCTTCTTTGACCTGTTGACCATTAACGCTGCTGCTCTCCCACAGGTCTCTGACGGAAAGCTTGTCCAGGTTGCGTTCACACCAATACCCGCCCTGATTTACCAGGTCCGCATTGGCGGCGGCAGGGTCATCAGTTGGTTTTACCCAGAGCGGCACCCAACCGTGTTTCAGGTTTTCCTGAGCGCCGTTGAGGGTGCCGCCTTTTTTACCGGAGTGAACCACTAGAGAACTGTCGGCCAGGCAATAAATGTATTTGTTTCTTGCCATGGCGTTGCCGGCGCTGAAACCTGCTTCCGGATAGAATGGGGAAACCAGAACAAGATTGCCGTCCATCAAGCCTTTACGCCATTTTGCGCTGGTGGCTGCCTTCAGCAGGCTGTCTGCCATGACACCAATCACCGGGCCGCTCTGGTCGATAGCCCCAAGCATTGCGGTTTCATCCACGCCGCGAGCACCGCCAGACACAATGGCGATACCCTCTGAGGCAGCCTTGGCACCGACCCGCTGGGTAAACTGTAGATCCTCTTCATTGGCACTGCGGGAACCGACAACCGCAAGGCCGCCGCTATTGAGAAGCGCTTTGTTACCACAGCCGAACAGCACTGGAGGTGAGTCGGTTTTGAGCCTTTGTTTCAGACGCACGGGGTATTCTTTGTCTGAGCGGGTAACCACCCAAAGGCCAGCTCGTTGCCACTTCTCGACCGCCAACGCCAGGCTGTGCCCGCGGTTGAGCAAACTGACAATCCGGTCATGGGTGATTTTGGCATCATGCCAGCTCTTCAACAGGGCTAGCGGGTCGGACTTAAGCAAATCGGCGGGGGTGCTGTTGTGGTCTCTCAGCCAGAGCGCAAACCGACCCCACTCCTTGTTGGTCAGCGGCCGCGCCTGTTCCGACGCCGCTTTGGAGAAGTAGCTGGTCAGCAATAAGGTGGCCTGTGCGGTATGGGATAGATTCATGAGTCTTTTACCGAAGAAGAAGCCAGTGCGACCGGATAAACAACGCCGCTGCCCGATTGTTGTAGCAAAGCTGCGATGACGGTGAGCGTCCAGCCTGAATCAACAATATCATCTACAAGAAGAACCGGCGTATTTGGTATGCCTTCGGCTATCGCAAAGGCGCCATCCAGGTTACGGCACTGATGAAAGCGATTCTGTTGCCCCTTTTGGGGTTGGTTATCCTTGATCTTGGCGACCGAATCCACGAACGGCAAGTTCAGCTTTGTGGCCAGGCGGCGGGCGAAATCCGGCACCAGCTCCGGATGATTGCGCGAGGGTACACAACAAACCCATTCCGGAGCAGGATTGGGCTGCCAGCGCTGGAGGATCACTTCTGCCAGAGCATCCACCAGCTCATCGCTGAATCGCCCGGCGTGTTTCTGGTCCGCAACCATGCGGCCCCAGCCGGCGTCACCCCAGCGGGACAGCACGCGGCCTTCCTGAGCTCTCAGTTCCTGAGGCAGGTTGCCTTTGAAACCATATTCCGCAAAGGCATTGGCCGCGACCTGGGCTTTGGGCGCAATGACCATTTCGGCGTGTTTCAGGAACGTTGCCGCCTGATGTGCGAGTGCCGGGTCAATCGGCTGGTTGATCACCGGTGCCCCAAGGCAGGAGGCGCACTTTCCACAAGGCGTGGTGTCGTTGTCATCCAGTGCGTGGCGCAGAAAGGCCATCTTGCAGCCGGTTTCTTCCAGGTAGTCCTGTACCTCGGTCCATTCCTGTTCCCGCTGATGGGTCAGATGGTCGATCCGGGCCTGATTCATGGCAAAGGGCACCGCGGTTCTGCGCCATTGGCTGCCCATTTTGACGACCGGTGCCGGGTTCTCAACACTCAGTAACTTGAGCACTTTCTCGATCTGCCCGTGGCGCAGGTTGGTCTGTTCCTCGATACTACGAATCGATAGTCCGTCGCTTTGTGCCAACACCTGCAGAATTTCATGCACATGAGCCTGGGAAGGGAAGGCGGAATCCCGGAAGAACTCGTGAATATCGCCATCCTCGGTACCGGACATCAGCACCCCAAAGGCACGGTCTATGCCTCGGCCGGCACGCCCTACCTGCTGGTAGTAAGCCACAATCGAACCCGGGGCCTGATAGTGAATCACGAAACCGAGGTCCGGCTTGTCGTAACCCATTCCCAATGCGGTCGTGGCAACCATAACCTTGAGGTTATTGTTCAGCAGCTGTGTTTCCAGGTGCTGGCGATAGCTGTTGCTGTTTTCGAACCCTTCCGCCTCAATACTGCCATGATAGGCCTTTGCATCTATGCCCTGGGCATTCAGCCATTGGGCGACCTGCTCGGCATCCCGCACGGTCAGCGTGTAAACGATGCCGGTTTCGGCCAAAATCGGGATCACCTGGGCCAGCCACGCCAGGCGTGAAGCCTGGTCTGGCAGAACCAGCGTTTGCAGCGCGAGGCTTTCCCGGGTCAGCGGCCCCCGTTGAATCTTTATATCGCCCAGTTGGGTCTGAATGTCGGCAACCACGCGATTGTTGGCCGTTGCCGTGGTACCCAGAACCGGTGTATTGGCCGGCAACTGTTTGAGAATGCTCACAATGCGCCGGTAATCCGGACGGAAGTCGTGGCCCCAGTCAGAAATACAATGGGCCTCGTCAATCACCATCAAAGCAATCCGATCCGCAATAGGTTCCAGTACGGTCTCGATAAAACGATCATTGGCCAGGCGCTCGGGCGATATCAGCAGGCAGTCTATTTCGTTGTTCAGCATTCGCCGGGTAACCGCCTGCCAGTCGTCCGTGTTGGTTGAGTTCATGGTCTCGGCCACAATGCCGAGGTTGCGGGCCGATTCGATCTGGTTGCGCATCAGGGCCAGCAGGGGCGAGACAATGATGGTTGGCCCCAGGCCTCGGTCCCGGAAGATCTTGGTGCTAATAAAGTACACCGAACTTTTGCCCCAGCCGGTGCGCTGGACCACCAGCAGTTTCTGCCGTTGATTGACCAGGGCATCGATGGCTTCCCACTGGCCCTCGCGGAATGTCGCGTTGGGGGTGGCGAGGGTAGTTTGTAGTAGGTTTTCGGCATTGGCTTTGTCAGTCTGAGTGTTCATCATCGGTCCTTGATGGGATTATACGGTGAGCTCTCCACTCATCAGTTTGGGGAGGAGCAGGTCTCGGGCGTTGGCGAGCTTTGTGTTCTGGATGCTTAGATTATCGATTTGCTGGAAAATAGCTTTCGCTTGTTCAGTGAACTCGGTCAGAATCCCGTGAACCGGGATCAGCAATGGGATGTTCTTGAAAGTATCAACAACGATAGAGTCAAAAACCGAACCACTTGCATTTGACTTGAAGTGAGCGATAGAAGATTTCAGCGAGCAATACAGAAATTGCTGTGAAACAGGATTTTTAGCCAAAAGCGCGTAGCAAGATTGATTCATGGCCATCGGTCTCTGAGCAAATGCTAGTTTGCCAACGGTTCCCCTGGCTGTAATGAAAATTGTGTATTTCTGATAGAGTCGGCTATTGCACTTTGACAGGCCTAATTCGGTGATGGTTTTTTCCGTTTCATTGGCAAATATCCCTGTTGCATCTTTGGGAGTAAAAAAAGGGATTTCGCCATCCCAGAATTCCGGTACTTTTGTTTTTGGCGTGCCTCCGCTCAAAATCTCCATCACTTGATCGGCAGTTGTTCGAACCCACCCCTCAGGAACACCATCACTAATTTTGCCTTGCTCATGGCCGGGGAATCGCAGGTGTACGAACCACTCCTGATACAGAAGGCGGGCGGATTCTTCCAGCAGTTGGATGCGGCGGCGGTTGTTTTCGATCAGGTAGTCGTATGTGGCGATGAAATCGGCAATCCTTGTCTGTTCATGCACATCTTCTGGCACCAAAAACTTGAGTGCCAACAATTTTGTCTGGCTCAGATTATCCTGAGCAGCTCCTTGAGTGAATTGTCGGTATTTCAGCTTTAGCGCGGCGTCGAACAGGTACTTTATGAATCTGGCATCGGCTTTTTCGGGATCGGGGACAAACCCGATAATGCTATCTGGAAAACACGCATCAATCCCCAGAATTGAAGTGTCGGCGATGTTGGCGGCGATGGTTATGCAAAGGATGCCTGCTGGCCACAATTTACTTTGGGCAAGACCCTCCTCACTGTAGGTTTGCGTGTACTCAGTCAGGTAGAGGCCGGCATGTTTAACATCGCCAGTCTGGACAAAAGGGTATGGTCCCCCATAAAGATGTGCTGCATCCCTGGGCCTGTGCCTCGAACGTCCTCTGGATACCAGCCCGAGTTCATCCAGTGACCTTTCAGACCAGTTCATACCCCCAACTCCTCAAAGTTCCTGGCAATCTTTTCAGCCAGTTCCACCGCCTCGGCATTGAGCCCCTTCAACTCGATATGAATATCCTTGAGGGCTTCTTCGAAGTCGAAGTCTTCGCCTACTTCTTCCGGTGCCACGCCCACATAACGTCCGGGTGTCAGGCTCCAGTCGGCGGCTTCAATCTCGCTGATGTCCACCAGTCTGACCAGCCCTTCCACGTCCCTCAATTGGCCTTCCGGGAAGTGGCTGAGCAGCCAGTGGGCCTGTTTGTAGAAGTAGCGCACCTGTTTTAATTGCTCGACAGCCACTTTGCGGGCTTCGTCGGCAGCTTTCCTCAGGTTTTTGCGGCCACGACCATTGAGGAGGGTGCTGTCCCAGAGTTCGCTTTCTTTGGCGCCGTTGGCTTCAGCCAGTTCGATCACACGGGTGGCCAGCTTGTAGGCCAGGTCCACCTCTTTGATCAGGTCCCGGCTCTGGTTGGCCAGTTCTTTCAGGCAGGCATCCTGTTCGGTGAATTCCAGCAGGCTGCTGGCATCGTCGTAGGCGTACTGGTTCCACCACTTTTGCAGGTTGTTCGTCCCGATCTCGAATGCGGACCAGCCACTTTCTACGGAGCCTTTGGTGTTGAGGAAGTCGACGTAGTGTTCAATGTCTATTCCATCCTGCTCCAACTTGTCCATGAAGGGCAGGAAGGCTTTGGACACCCGGTTAAGCTGGTTGAGGAAATCCGGCAATGGCTGGCAGGATGGCTTCTCCAGATACTCACAGGCCCGGGCTTCCAGGAGAGAGCGGTCGATGTAATGTCTGACCAGTTCGATAAACCTTTCGTTCTGCCCGCGGTAGAGCCAGACAATCGCCGTCAGGTTCTGTTGTTGCTCGGGGCTGAAGTCATAGATCTTGCGGGTGACTTTGCGGTAGACGCTGCGGGCATCCAGCATCAGCACCTTGTCTTTCAGGTGTTCTGGTTTGTTCTTGTTCAGAAACCAGAGCTGGCAGGGTACAGAGCGGGTGTAAAAGAAGTTGCCCCGGATATCCACCATGATGTCCACGTGGCCGGTTCGCACAAGTTGTTCACGTACTTTGGCTTCATCCCGTCCGGCGCTGGAGGCTTGGCTGGACATCACAAACCCGGCTTTGCCGGTGTCGTTCAGGTAGCTGTAGAAATACTGAATCCACAGGTAGTTGGCGTTGCTCACTTTTTTGTTCTTGTTTACGCCGGGCAGGCCGAAAGGCAGCCGGCGACGATCGCCTTTGATCTTGTCGGCATCCACTTCGTCGACGTTGAACGGCGGGTTGGCCATTAAATAGTCTACGGTGCCGAACAGGCCATCGTGTGGATCGTTGTAGTAGGTGATGGCTGTTTCGCCCCCTTCTACGTTGCCTTCCAGCCCGTGTACGGCCATGTTCATTTTGGCCAGTCTGGTGGTTACCCGGTTCTTTTCGTGGCCGTAGAAGGTGAGTTCGTGTGGATCCTGGGCGTGGCGCTCCATAAAGTGTGCGCTTTGTACGAACATGCCGCCGGAGCCGCAGGCCGGGTCGAACACCTTTCCGTGGTCCGGCTCCAGTATGTTGACGATCAGTTGAACCAGCGACACCGGGGTGAAGAACTCGCCGCCGTCGTGGGCACCCTGGTCGGCAAACTGGGTAAGAAAGTATTCGTAAATCCGCCCGAAGATATCGCCGGTGGCCCGTTGCAGTTCTTCCGGGTTCAGGTGCCGGAGCAGGGTACCGAGCACTTCGTTCGGGATGGTGTTGTATTCCTGCTTGGGCAACTGGTTGCGCAGGTTGCTGTAATCCGCCTCGATGGATTCCATGGCCTGGATGATGGCTTCG
The DNA here is from genome assembly GCF_003441595.1 of Marinobacter sp. Arc7-DN-1. Classification (NCBI taxonomy): domain Bacteria; kingdom Pseudomonadati; phylum Pseudomonadota; class Gammaproteobacteria; order Pseudomonadales; family Marinobacteraceae; genus Marinobacter; species Marinobacter sp. Arc7-DN-1. The sequence goes on from NZ_CP031848.1 coordinate 3,695,900, forward strand.
GCCCGGTTGTCAGCATCGGTCAGCGCTACCAGGTGATCGAACTGTGCTTCTGGCTTCAGGTAGATGGCACTTTTCTGGGAGAAGTCTTCTTTGGTCAATGCCCGGGTTATACCACCCCGGGTGGGCAGCGTTTTGACAATCTCGTTCTTTACGGAGAGATAACGGCTGTAGGCATGGCGCAGAAAAATAAGGCCCATAACGGGAAGGAAGTATTCGTTACTGGCCAGCTCCGAGTTGCTGCGCAGCGTGTCTGCGGCCTTCCACAGGCGTTTTTCAATTGCGTCTATGTTTTCCAGTTGTGCCATGGGGCTATTGATCCAGATCCCTGATAGTGCGATGAAAAAAAGTTGTGTCGGTTTCCGCTTGCTTCGACCTAAGCGGCAGCGAGAGCGCATTTTAATGTTGCCGGGCTCAATATATAGAAGCGAGTGTTGATATCAAACTAACGAACTCTACTTTTTGTCTGGCCAAAGTTGTAGGTATTCACCCATTGCCTTATTTGAATGGGTGGAGATCCACCCATTCTCTTACCTTGGATGTTCAGATGATTGCAGGAATGCACTGTTTTATAAGGTAGTTTCATACCTGGTCTGGTCCTTGCCTTCAGATGTGCCAACGCCGCCCGGTTGAGGCGACGTCGAGAACCCAAACAAACAAACAAACAAAATGAAACGGGGAGCATTCTTTATGAAAACCCAAATCGTTATGGCGGCAGCGTTCGCGTCTACCCTGGTCGTGGCCAATCCGGTTGCTGCTCAGGATCGTGAAGGCTGGCCGGACAACTTTACCGTGGGTACGGCAAGTCAGGGCGGAACCTATTTCGCCTATGGTTCCGGTTGGGCCAACTTTGTGGCTGAGAACCTTGGGATTTCCGGCGGCGCCGAGATTACTGGCGGCCCGATGCAGAACATGGCGCTGGTGCACACCGGTGATCTGCAGTTTGGTCTGACCACCATGGGTCCGGCCCGGGAATCCATGGAAGGCAACAGCCCTCTGGCTCCGGGTTTACAGATGGACAACGTCTGCGCCATCTTCCCGATGTACCAGACCCCGTTCTCTGTTACCGCCCTGTCCAGCTCGGGCATTACCTCCATTTCTGATATTCCTGATGGCGCCACGATCGGCTTTGGCCCTGCCGGCTCCACTTCGGATACCTATTTCCCGCGCATGATGGAAACCCTGGGTGTGAATTTCGAGCGCCGTAATGGCAGCTGGTCTGATCTGGGTGGGCAGCTCCAGGATGGTCTGATTGACGTGGTGGCTTTTGCCGCGGGTATCCCCATCCCGGCTGTCAGCCAACTGGAAGTTCAGACCGACGTGAACATCATCGGCATGACCGACGCGGAAGCCAAGAAGATCACCGATAACTTCCCGGTCTCCGAGTTTGTCATTCCGGCGAGCACTTACCAATCCCTGGAAAAAGACTCTCGTGTGGTATCCATGTGGAACTTTGCCATCGCCAACTGCGACGTTCCGGAAAGCCTGGTGTATGAAATTACCAAGCTGACCATGGAGAACAACGACAAGATGGTTTCCATCCACAAGGCGGCAAAGACGTCCATCCCGAAAAACTATACCAAGAACACCGTTCTGCCCTGGCATCCGGGTGCGGCTCGCTGGTTCAACGAAAACGGTTACGAGATTCCTGAAAGCCAGATCAAGTAACTATCGTTATGTGTCAGGGGGCCGATGCTGGCCCCCGTCGGCCGGCCGGCTTAATGCTGGCCCAGTTTTTCCTGTAGGCAGGGTTTATCATGACCACCGAACACTCCCCCAAGGATCCGACCCCGGCGCTGCCGGACGACGACCATATTCTTGCCCACGATGTTGACGAGGAGCCGGTTGAGGCCAATCGTCGCCTGTTTGAAGGCTGGTTGCTGAAATTTGTTACCGTGCTGACGATCAGCTATTCGTCATTCCATCTCTATTCCCTGAACATTGCCCCGATGGAAACCTGGAGTTACCGCATCGTTCACGTGGCGGGTGCGCTGGTACTCGGCTTTATACTGTATGCCGGTGCCCGGTTTCTATCCCGTGAAGAGGGTGGCGCGCGCCATAAGTGGACCACCTGGTTTGGTGGCGTTGCCCTGTTGCCTGCCCTTTATGCGCTTTACCAGACGTTTTCCTTCAGCCAGATGGTAGCCAACGGCACCATACGGATTCCGCCCGAGCTGGAAACCTGGCATTTTGGCTGGCCTCTGCTGGCGGCCACCGCTCTTGGTATTGTTCTGGGCTGGTTCCATCAGCGTGAGCGCTCGCGGTTCAGCATGCCCGATCTGGTGCTGATTGTGTGCTCGATTGCCGTCGCTGCCTATCTACTGGTGGTTTACAACACAAGCATGCGTATGACCACTGGCACCTCGTTTGCGCCGGTGGGCATTTCCTTCGCCGCCGTTGCCGGCACCGCCCTGATCATGGAACTGACCCGCCGGGTCGCCGGGCTGGCGCTGGTGGTAATTAGTCTGGTGTTCCTGGTTTATGTTTTTGCCGGTCCTTATCTGCCTGGCTTCCTGGGTTTTCCGGGGTTGTCCGTGCAGCGCTTTTTCAGTCAGGTGTATACCGATGCCGGAATTTTGGGGCCCACCACGGCGGTGTCCTCCACCTACATCATTCTGTTCATCATCTTTGCCGCTTTCCTTCAGGCGTCGAAGGTCGGCGATTACTTCGTTAACTTCGCCTTCGCGGCAGCCGGCCGCTCCCGCGGCGGCCCCGCGAAGGTGGCCATCTTTGCCTCTGGTCTGATGGGTATGATCAATGGCACCAGTGCCGGTAACGTGGTTTCCACCGGTTCGCTGACCATCCCGCTGATGAAAAAGGTGGGTTACTCCAAGAAATCCGCTGGCGCGGTTGAGGCTGCGGCATCTACAGGTGGACAGATAATGCCGCCGATTATGGGGGCGGGCGCCTTCATCATGGCGGAAATCACCGGTATTCCTTATACCGAAATCGCTGTTGCGGCGATCATTCCTGCGGTGCTGTATTTTGCATCGGTCTACTTCATGGTGGATTTCGAGGCGGCGAAACTGGGCATGCGTGGCATGCGTGAGGACGAGCTGCCGAAGCTTCGCAAGCTGATCAGGCAGGTGTACCTGTTCATTCCCATCATTATTCTGATCTATGCCCTCTTTGAGGGCTATTCGGTGATTCGTGCCGGCACCCTGGCGACCGTCTCGGCGGCGGTGGTGAGCTGGTTCTCCCCGAACAAGATGGGGCTCCGTGCCATCCTTCGGGCCCTGGATATTGCCTCGATGATGTCCATCCAGATCATCGTGGTCTGTGCGGCTGCCGGTATCATTGTGGGTGTGATTTCTCTCACCGGTGTCGGAGCTCGGTTCTCGGTATTGTTGCTGGATGTGGCCGAAGCCAGCCAACTGCTGGCACTGATATTTGCCATGTTCATTTCCATCCTGCTGGGCATGGGAATGCCCACGACAGCGGCCTATGCGGTGGCTGCGTCGGTGGTGGCGCCGGGCCTGGTTCAACTGGGTATTGAGCCGCTGACAGCACACTTCTTTGTGTTCTACTTTGCCGTGGTCTCTGCCATTACCCCGCCGGTTGCGCTGGCCTCCTACGCGGCGGCCGGTATTTCCGGAGCCAACGCCATGGAAACGTCGGTGGCTTCGTTCCGGATTGGCATTGCGGCGTTTATCGTCCCGTTCATGTTCTTCTACAACAGTGCACTGTTGATGGATGGGGACTGGCTTGTTATCGCCCGCGCCCTGGTGACCGCAACCTTTGGTGTGTACCTGTTGTCTGGTGGCGTACTGGGCTGGTTCGGCAAGGTCAGTGCTGCCTGGGTGGTCCGTATCATGCTGATTGCCGCGGCGCTGCTGATGATCGAAGGCGGCCTGTGGACGGATATGGCGGGTGTCGCCCTGGCGGTAATCTCGTTCCTGGTTCAGCGCCAGCGCAGGCAACGTCTGGCGCCTTTGGCAGTCTGAGCCGGTGCAGGGCAGGGTAATCGTGCCGGCGCACGGTTGTCCTGCCTGGTTCCGGGCGCTACGCTAGCGGTTTTCTCGGGAACCGGGTTTATGTCCTACCGGATTGGCGTTTTCCTTATTTTTGGCCTGACCCTTCTGGTGTCCTGGACACTCGGAGGCTGGGCTGGCTATCGGCAGGTGGAACAGGAAAGCCTTGAGGAATCGTTTCGTTACCGTCAGCTTGTCGCCAACGAACTGAACCGGTATCTCCCCATCCCTGAGCTCATGGCCGAGCATCCCCTGCTCGAGAAAGCCCTGAGAACTCCGGACGACCCGGGGGTCATTCTGCAAGCCAACGAAGAGATGCAGCGGATGGCCACGATCGTGGGCAGCTCTGATGTCTATCTGATGGATGTGAACGGCCTGACCATTGCTGCCAACAACTATCAGCAGGAAGACAGCTTCGTGGGTAGCAACTACGCTTTTCGCCCATACTTTTCAGAGGCTTTGGCAACCCGGGATTCGGCCATCTATTTTGCTTTGGGGCTGATGTCCAATGTGCGTGGCCTGTATTTTTCGCACCCCGTTCTGGATAGCCAGGGCTCGGTGCTGGGCGTTATTGCCGTCAAGGTCCTTGTTCACGAGCTGGAGTCCCAGTGGCACCGCCCTGCGTCGCTGAGTGAGGCGGAAATGGTGGTGCTGGACCGGGACGGCATCAGCTTCCTGGCCAGTAAGCCACGATGGCTTTACCGGGACTTCGAACCCTATACCGGCACAACGCCGGCGGCTGAATCCTACCAACGCTATCCGGACCGGGACCTGACGCCCATCAACATGAAGCGGCTCGGGCGTCCCTGGGGTGTGTCTGACCGGTCTGAAAAAATCCATCTGGTTGGGAGTGATGCTGGCGGGGATTATCTGAGTGTCCGTACCGATCTGCCCAGGCTGGACTGGACACTGCAGGTAATGGTGAGCACCCGCTCCGTTATCTGGACCCGGCTGGCATTTCTTGTTGGCGGTGCGGCCTTGTTTTTCGGAGGCTTGCTGACCTGGCTCTATCTCCGGGAGCGTTATCGCCGGGAGGCTGAACTGGCCTTGAGGGGAGAGCAGCTGGAGAGGAGGGTGGCCGAACGAACCGCCGATCTGGAGAGCTCTAACTGCAAGCTACTGGAAGAAATCCGCGAGCGTGAGCGTACCCAGAACGAACTCCGGGAAACCCAGCAGGAACTGATCCAGGCCGCCAAGCTGGCCGTTCTGGGGCAGATGTCGGCGGGCCTGAACCATGAAATGAACCAGCCACTGACTGCGATACAGACTTACGCCAGAAACAGCCGCCGTTTCCTTGAGAAAGGCGCGGAAGACATGGTCGACGCCAACCTGTCGGAGATTATCGCGCTGTGTGACAAGATGGCGGAGCTGACGCGGCAGTTCAAGGTGTTTGCCCGCAAATCCGAAGGGCCGCCGGCGGTGGTAGACTTGCGACAGTCTGTTGATGCGTCCCTCAAGATCATCCTGGCTCAGAAATCCAGTGCCGATATCGACATCCGGTGGAACCGGCCGGACCACCCGGTGATGTGCCACGGTGACCTGATTCGCATTGAGCAAGTGATGGTGAACCTGATGGCCAATGCGGTGCAGGCGGTGGAGGAATCGCGGCATCCGCAGGTGGGGATTGATATTGAGGAAGCCGAAGATTGCTGGAAATGCCTGGTTCGGGATAACGGTCCCGGCCTTAAGGGCAATACCGAGCAGATCTTTGAACCGTTTTTCACCACCAAATCGGTGAAACAGGGGCTGGGCCTGGGGTTGTCAATTTCACGCCAGATTGTCGACGCCCTCGGTGGCACCCTTACAGGACGGAACCGTATGGACGGCCCGGGTGCCGAATTTGTGTTAACCCTTAGGAAGCGGGAGGCGACGGAATGACAGAACCCTCGGTAATCTTTGTGGACGATGACCCCCATATCCGTCAGGCCATTGCCCAGACTCTGACACTGGAAGACCTGCCGGTCAGCTGTTATGAAGGTGCGCCGTCCGCGCTCGGGCAGATCGATGCCGACTATGACGGCGTTGTCTTGTGTGATTACAACATGCCGGAGATGAACGGCCTGGAGATGCTGGCGCGGATCCGGACTGTGGATGAGACTATCCCGGTGATCATCCTGACCGGCCAGGGGGACATCAGTACCGCCGTAACGGCCATGCAGCAGGGTGCCTATGATTTTATCGAAAAACCCTTTGATCACGACGAGCTGATTGAGCTCCTGCGGCACGCTCTGGAAAAACGCCATCTGGCCCTTGAGAACCGGCGACTGAAGGCGCAGTTACGCCATCTGGCGAGGCCGGGACCCCGGATTCTGGGGGATTCGCCGTCAATGCGGAAAGTGATGGCAACCATCGACCCAATCCTGGATATCTCCGCCAATATCCTGCTGCACGGCGAAACCGGCTCCGGCAAGGATGCGCTGGCCCGGTATATTCACGAGAACAGTGCCCGCAGCGCCCACAACTTTGTCGCCATCAATTGTGGCGCGGTTCCGGAAAACCTGATCGAGAGCGAGCTGTTCGGCCACGAGGCCGGTGCCTTTACCGGCGCCGACAAACGCCGCATCGGTAAAATCGAGCATGCCCACAAGGGCACCCTGTTCCTGGATGAGGTGGAGAGCATGCCCATGCCGCTGCAGGTGAAACTGTTGCGTGTACTGGAAGAACAGCGGGTGGAGCGCCTGGGCAGCAATCAGGTACAGGAGGTGGATGTGCGTATCATCGCGGCCACCAAGGCGGACCTGAAGACGCTCAGTGAGGAAGGTGACTTCCGGTCCGATCTTTATTATCGCCTGAATGTTGTGAAGGTGGATATTCCGCCCTTGCGGGAGCGCAAGGACGATATTCCGACATTGTTTCACCACTTCGTACTGATCGCCGCCGCCCGGTATGACCGGGAGAGTATTCCTCTGGATGCCGGCCAGGCGGCTCGCCTGATGCAGCACACATGGCCCGGCAACGTCCGGGAACTGAGGAATCTGGCGGAACGCTATGTATTGCTGGGGGCGGCCGCACTGGATGAGAACGAGCCCGCGGCTACCGCCAATGTGTCAGGCCGGCAGACCCTCGCCGAGATGATGGACGGGTTCGAGCGTTCGGCTATTATCAGTGCCCTGAATGCCTGCCACGGCAGTATCAAGGACACCATGGTGCAGCTCGGTATCGCCCGGAAAACCCTGTACGACAAAATGCGTAAACACGGCCTGGATAAGGCGCAGTTCAAGGACTGAGCTACAAAATTTTACCGTTGTCGTTACAGGGTAGAAACAAAATACGCAGTATCATCAATGACATTGCCGGTCTTTTTTTCGTAGTGTTGCCAACCTTTGTTCTGGGCCGGATGTTCCGGCGGATCGTTTGCCTGTAAGAGAAAACTACCTGTCATGAAAAACCTGACTATCCAGACCCGGGTGCTGTTACTGGCTCTTGTGCCGGTTATCCTGCTCACCGCGTTTCTTACCAGCTACAACCTGAACCAGGCCAGCGATATTGGCGAAGAAGCCGTTGCCGGTTTCTCCACGGACATGGAAGCAAGCAAGCGCCAGGAGCTGAAGAATTACCTGGAGTTGGCCAGGACGTCCATCGCGCATTTGTACAATCAGCCAGGTTCGGCCGATGATCCGGAAGTACGCGAGCAGGCCTGGGACATCCTGCGCCAGCTCCGTTTCGACGATTCCGGAAGCGCCGGCTATTTCTTTGCCTACGACACCCGCGGCGTTAACGTGATGCATGGTGTCAATCAGTCTCTGGAGGGCAGGAACCTATGGGATTTCCAGGATCCCAATGGCACCTACCTGATTCGTGAGCTGGTAAAGGTTGCCCGTAGCGGTGGCGGTTACGTTCCCTACGGCTGGAAAAACAGTGACACCGGTGAGGTGGCGCCCAAGCTGGGCTACGCGGAAATGCTTCCGAAGTGGGGAATCATGATCGGGACCGGGTTCTGGATCGACGGTCTGGAGAGTCAGGTGGCCGCGATGGACGCCCAGGTGGGGGATTCCCTTGCCGACGCCGTGATCGGTTCGGTTACCACGTCCCTGATTGCCCTGGCGGTCATAGTGCTTCTGGCCCTGATTGTGGTGCGCAGCATTATCCGGCCGCTGAAATCCGCCGTATCGGCGATGAACGATATTGCCAGCGGTGATGGTGACCTGACCCGTCGACTCGATGTCTCCGGCAAGGACGAGCTCGGCCAGCTGGCAACGGCATTCAACAGCTTCGCTGACCAGGTGCATGGGCTGGTTGAGCGCGTGCTGTCATCAACCCGGACACTGAACGAAGCCACGGCTGATCTTACCCAGGTCATGAGCGAAGCCGAGCGGGGCGTTGATCGCCAGAAATCCGAGAGTGACCAGGTGGCAACGGCCATGAACGAAATGACCGCCGCCGCCCAGGAGGTGGCGAATAATGCCAGTGAGGCGTCCGAGGCTGCTGATCGTGCCAACGGGCAGGTCTGTGATGCCCAGGGCCTGGTGCATCAGGCCATTGGCGTTATTGGCGGGCTTTCGGAACAGGTGGAAGAAGGTGTTCAGGTGATTGAACAACTGGGTGCCGATTCCCGCCGGATTGACAGCGTGCTGGAGGTCATCCGCGAAATCGCCGACCAGACCAACCTGTTGGCACTGAATGCCGCCATCGAGGCGGCCCGGGCCGGTGATGCCGGTCGTGGCTTTGCGGTTGTAGCGGATGAAGTGCGCACCCTGGCCCGTCGTACTCAGCAGAGCACCCAGGAAATTCAGGACATGATCGAACGTCTCCAGTCCGGCGCGGGCAATGCCGTGAAACTGATCGGTTCAATCAGCGAACGTAGTGAAGCAACCGTTGAGGAAACCCGTCAGGTCAACGAAGCCCTGCAGCGCATCGGCCAGGCGGTGGCCACCATCACGGATATGAATACCCAGATTGCCAGTGCAGCCGAAGAGCAGACCAGTGTTTCTGAAGCCATCAATCAGAATGTCCACGAGATTGTTGCGATCACCGAGCAGACCTCTCAGGGCACCCGGCGAGCGGGCGATGCTACCCAGCGCCTGAGGAACCTGGCTTCCGACATGTCGGATCAGGTGAGCCGTTATCGGGTATGAGCCCTGTCGGCTGAACAGGGGGTCAGAACCACAGTTCTGACCCCTTTTTTATGAGTCGCTATCGGGTGGGACGCCGGCCGGCTGAACACGGGGTCAGAACTTTGGTTCTGACCCCTTTTTTCATAAACCCGGATCAGAGGTTGGATTCGGCAAATTCCGCCAGTACCGAACGGGGAACGCCCTGCAGGTGAATGTGGCCGCCGTGGCGGAAATCCTTGAAGCGTTCCGTCATGTAGGTGAGGCCAGAGCTCAGGGCGCTGAGGTAGGGTGTGTCGATCTGTGCCAGGTTGCCAAGGCAGATTACCTTTGAGCCGTTGCCGGCGCGGGTAATGATGGTCTTGATCTGGTGCGGCGTCAGGTTCTGGGATTCGTCGATGATGATCAGACTGTGCTGGAAGCTCCGGCCGCGGATGTAGTTCATCGACTTGAAGTGCAGGGGCACCTTACTGAGGATGTAATCTACGCTGGCGGTCATGTTCTCGTCGTCTTCGTGCAGCGCTTCCAGATTGTCGACGATGGCGCCCAGCCAGGGCTCCATTTTCTCGGCCTCGGTGCCGGGCAGGAAGCCGATATCCTCGTCCAGCCCCTGGGTGGAGCGGGTGGCAATAATCCGTTTGTACAGTTTGCTGGCCACGGTCATCTCGATGCAGGCGGCCAGGGCCAGGATGGTTTTACCGGAACCGGCGGAGCCGGTGAGATTCACCAGATGGATATCGGGGTCCAGGAGCAGGTTCAGGGCCATGGCCTGGTAGATATCCCGAGGCACCAGACCCCAGACCTCCTCGTTCAGAAGATCATGCTGATGCAGGTCCTTAATGATGACCTGGGTGTCCGTGAGGTCTACCACCTTGCCGACAAAGCCCAGTTCATCCACCACAAACTCGTTGATCTTCAGCTTGGCCAGTTCCCCTTCCCGCTTCAGGATATGTTCCGTCGTGCCTTCCCGCTGGACGGTTTCCACCTTTTCGATGGTGTCCCAGAACGAGTTGGGAAACTCCCGGTACCCTTTGGGCAGCAGGTCAATGTCGTCCAGAAGCTGGTCGTTGTGGTAGTCCTGGGCTTCGACCCCGAAACCCCGCGCCTTGAGGCGCATATTGATGTCCTTGGACACCAGGATGATGTCCCGGGATTTGTGCCGGTCCTGCAGTGCCGCCAGGGTATTGATGATCTTGTTGTCGTTGAGGTGCTCCGGGAGGGAGTGGTTGCCCGTGTGCTCTGTGCTCATCAGGATCGACAGGCTGCCCAAGGGCTCGGCCTTTTTGCCCCGCACGATGGGAACGCCTTTCTCGATCTCCTTCGGGCTGGCATCGCCCAGCAGTTTGTCGATGTTACGGATGGCCTGGCGGCAGTCGGCGGCCACGGCCTGTTTGCCGGATTTGAGGCTGTCGAGTTCTTCAAGGACCGTCATCGGGAGGATGACATCGTGTTCTTCAAAGTTCAGGAGGGCGTTCGGGTCGTGAATCAGGACGTTGGTGTCGAGGACGTACATCTTCCGGCGAGCTTGCGGTGCTCTGGGCATAGGTGGCGCTACCTCTCTGGTGGCTCAGTCGTTACGGGCGCAGCGTTGCGTGAGTTCCTCATCCGAGATCACTTTCAGCATATCGTAAGTGGTTATGATGCCGGTAATTTTCGCATCCCTGGTGACAAAGATCCGGTGCAGGTGTTCACGCATCATGATATTCGCAATGTCGCGCACCGGCGTCGTCTCGTCAACCGATAAAACGATAGGGGTCATGATATCCCGGACTTCCACCGGCACCTTGCCCATTTCTTCAAAGAGAACCATGCGCAGGCGCCGCGCTTCCTGATGCTCCTCGGGCGTCAGGTGCCGGTCAGCGTCGGAGCGCGTGGCATTCCAGCGGAACTCGGTGATGTCCTTCAGGGTGGCAATGCCCACGATCTCGCCATCGCCGTCCGTCACGGGGCTGCCGGTTATTTCGTTGTCGGTGAGAAAGCGGGCAAGCCGGTCCATGGTCCAGGATTGCGGAACGGCTTTGATGCTGGGTGTCATTATCTCAAAAGCGAGAACGGTCATTGAACGGGGCCTGCCTTGTGAAGTCCTTTCCCAAAGCTTAGCGTGTGATGCCTGTTGCGTCATCCCTTCAGGGCTCTGACCGGCTCACTCCGGCAAGCTTGCCGTTTTCGTCGTAGACCAGCCGATAGCTCTGGTACCTATCCAGGTTGGCGACCCGCTCCAGTTCCTCCATGGACCGCAGGGGGATATCCACCAGCAGAGCATTCACCAGCCAGCCGGGCAGCGAACCGTTGGGGTCGGTATGCTGAACCCAGACCATCCGGGTCTTGTCGCCCTCCGGAGTAAACCGGTACAGGGTGTCAGAGCGGTCAACCCTGACCCGGCTGCTGCTCTCCGCGCGCTGGTTCGGGGTGGCGTTCAGATCCATGACAATTTCACCGGAGGTCTCATCACCCCGGGTCCGGATGTGCAGCACATAGTCCCGGTCGGTGACGGGCCAGGGCATATCATTTACTGAATAGGCATACCGGTCGTGGAAGTCGCCCTTGCCAAAGCCATAGGATTCGGTGCAGTTGTGAACCCACTCAACGCAGGAGCCGGGGTTGATCATCACCGCCATCAGGTTTTCGATAGGGGCATCAAGTACGCCAACGGCCTTGAAGGCCTTGAAGCTGGAGTCTGGCTGATCAATGGTATAGATACGGATGTGGTCTGCTTCCTTGCGTAGCGTCCATGCCTCGTCATCCTCGGCCGGCAGTTCTGCCCGGGCAGTGGCGGCCGCCAGGGCCGATACCAGTAATGCACAGACAAGCCCGCTGATGACAGAGGCCCAGCCCGTAATGCGATGGGCTCTGGTCTTTCTCATAAGGTACACTTCCTTGACGATGGTGGGCCGAGTCTAGCATGAGGTTCCGACCGGCACGGCGACGGAAACAGTGGATTGTGAACCAGGTAACTACCTGTCGGTCACGTCCTACACATTGGCCTGATCTGGCGCGACTATGACAATAAAAAAACTGATCAATGGTAAGGGGCAGGTTGTTCCCGGTGTTCTGGATGAGCCGGTAGACGAGATCAACTACCTGGATTACGACCTGCGCACGGTGATGGACCGTCCCCGATCCCGCCTGGCCCGGCGCTGGCGGTTTAACCAGTTCCAGTTTGTCAGCGCGATGGGTCCCGGGTGGGTGTTTGGCCTGGCGGTGGTGGATCTGAGGCTGCTTGGAAACGGCTTTTTCTATCTCTACGACTTCGAGACCGGCCAGATGATGGAGCAGACGTTTCTGCAGCCCCTGGCCCGTGAAACCCGCATCGAGCCCTTTCCTGAGCATGGTATGGCCTCTTTTGGCAAGGGCGACGTTGCCATGCGTATTCTCCCGTTTGCGGGAGGTCGCAATGTTTCGGTGTCTGCCCCCGGGGGAATCCGCATCGAACTGACCCTGAAGGAGGACCAGGACCCTCTCCGTCTGGTTTGCCCGGCGGGCTACAACGGCTGGGTGTTTACCCGCAAATCCGCAGGTTTACCGGTGGAGGGGGAAGTGCGCTGGGATCACAGGATCTGGCGTTGTGATAGGGATACCCGGGGGTCGATTGACTGGAGCTGCGGTTTTATGCGCCGGGAAACCGCCTGGAACTGGGCTTGCCTGGCCGGCCGTTTACAGGATGGCCGGTCCGTTGGTCTGAATCTGGCCGCTGGCGTGAATGAAACCGGTATGACAGAAAATGCGCTCTGGCTGGATGGCAAGTGCCACAAACTGGGCGCCGCGCAATTCCGTTTCGACCGTTACCAGCCGGGCAGTGACTGGCGCGTGGCCACGGAGGATGGCAGTGTAGATCTGCACTTCGCTCCGGCCGGTGTGCGTAAGGAGAAGCTGAATGCCCTGGTGCTGGCATCCAACTTTCGCCAGTACGTTGGCACGTTTAATGGAACGGTGACCGATGAGGCGGGCACCCGAATTCCCGTGAGGGGCTTACGGGGACTGATGGAGGATCATTTTGCCCGGTGGTAGGAAAAACCTGCCCTGTGCAGGGCAGGTGTTCGGGGTTATCGTTCGGGAAGTGTGACGTTCAGCTCCAGGACTGAACAGCTTTCATTGCGGTCGACTTCCACCTGTACCATGTCGTCACTGATCTGAACGTACTTGCGGATGACCGCGAGCAGTTCCTGTTGCAGTTGGGGCAGGTAATCCGGCTGGTCACGCTGGCCGCGTTCATGGGCGACGATGATCTGGAGCCGTTCTTTGGCCACACTGGCCGTGTTATTGCTTTTTTTGCCTTTGAAGTAATCCAGGAAACTCATCCCTTAGCCTCCCTTGAACATCCGTGAGAAGAAACCCTTTTTCTGGGCGGTCATGAAACGGTGCTCCCGGTCCTCACCCAGCAGGCGTGCTACCGCATCTTCATAGGCCTGGCCCGCGTCGCTGTCCTCTTCCAGAATAACCGGCACGCCCTGGTTGGACGCGTTCAGTACAATCTGGCTCTCCGGGATAACACCCAGTAGCGGGATGGCGAGAATTTCCTCGACATCGGCCACCGACAGCATCTCGCCCCTTTCTACCCGGGAGGGGTTGTAGCGGGTGAGCAGCAGGTGTTCTTTCACCGGGTCCTGACTCATTTCGGCCCGTCGGGATTTGCTCTGCAGAATGCCCAGAATGCGATCCGAATCCCGGACCGAAGACACTTCCGGGTTGGTGACCACCACGGCCTCGTCGGCATAGTACAGGGCCATCATGGCGCCGTGCTCGATGCCGGCCGGAGAATCACAGACGATGTAGTCAAACGTCTCGGACAGCTCGTTAATGATTTTTTCGACGCCTTCCTTGGTCAGGGCTTCTTTTTCCCGGGTCTGGGACGCCGGGAGGATATATAGCGTGTTGACCCGTTTATCCCGGATCAGTGCCTGATTGAGGGACGCCTCGCCCTGAATGACGTTGACAAAATCGTACACGACGCGGCGCTCGCAGTTCATGATCAGGTCAAGGTTGCGCAGGCCCACGTCGAAATCAATAACGACGGTTTTGTGGCCTCGTCTGGCAAGGCCGGTGCTGATTGAGGCGCTGGTGGTGGTTTTGCCAACGCCGCCCTTTCCTGAGGTAACGACAATGATTCTAGCCAAGGTTCTGTTCCTGTTTCGCGGTGGATTCGTCGTGTCTGCCGAATTATCCGGTCAAGTTATTGTATTCAGCTCCAATATCAGGCCTTGTCCAGTGGCGTCACCACCAGCAGGTCGTCCCTGAGCTGGATCTGCACAGCGCTTTTCCAGCCATTGTCCTGGAGATCTTCAGAGATTTTATAGTGTCCCGCAATGGACACAAGCTCTGCCTCCAGGGATTGACAGAATATCCGCGCGGACTCCGCCCCGTGGATGCCTGCCAGTGCCCGGCCCCTCAAGGGGCCGTAGACATGAATATTGCCTGCCGCAAGCACTTCGGCCCCGGCCTGGACCGGCGCCAGAATCACCAGGTCGCCTTCCGGGGCGTGGATTTGCTGGCCGGAGCGAACGGGCTGGCTGATGATGCGGGCAGGGGGCGGATCACCAGCGCCGGCCGAAGGCGCCTGAGCAGCCGCTGTCTCCGCTTCCGGAGCGGCGGGCTGATCGGTTTCGTGGCTCCGGTCCCGCTGGCCGCTGCCGGGCAGGAGTGCCAGGGCCGCTCCACGGGCCAGGCGGCGCTGGTCTTCATTACCGCCCCGGACGCCGATAACGTGGATGTGGTTGCGCCGGCAGGTGCCAATAATCTTGAAGAAGTCGAGTTCACTGTCCAGCCCCTGGTACTTTTCCAGGCTGATGATCAGCGGAATATCCTTGAAGAACCCGGGTGCCTGGCTGATCTTGTCCCGCAGGACCTCTTCGAACTCGCCGTCGTCAAAGTAGTAGAGCTCCAGGGCTGTCATGGACACGCTGGCGCTTTTTAGCTGAAAACCCTGTTTTACCCCGGAGGTGGCGGTATCGCTCATGAAGGAGTCTCTTCCCTGGTCATGTTATCGGTTGGGTTCGGGCGCTGCCGAAGTGGCACGCCTTCGAATCGGATGCCGGACCATCCGGTGCTGATAAACTGGCGGATGTTGCCGTGGCCCTCGCCGGCCGGGTCGTCCAGAACCTGTTGATAGTGCTGGGCAAACAGTTTGAGTGTGTCAACTTCACTCAGGTTGCAGTACTGGCCAAGGGCAAAGATCCGGCAGGAGCCGGCGTTTTCGCCTTCCGCGTTGACCAGAGGGCCGTTCCGGAACCCACAGGGCTGATACTCAAAGTGCTGTTCAATCAGGGCCAGGGAATCTTCGAAGTTGGCATGGCCAGCGTCCAGGGATGCCAGATGGATCCTCACGGCATCTTTTATGGTCATTATTTGTGTTCCTGCTTGGGGCCTTTTTGGTAGAGGGCTTTCCAGTCCTCGTAGGGCATGCCATAGATTTCTTCCCGGGCTTGCGGATCGGAAATCTCGAACCCCCGCTCATCCGCCTCCGCCCGATACCACTTGGACAGGCAGTTTCGACAGAAACCCGCCAGGTTCATCATGTCGATATTCTGCACACCGGTGTTCTCACGCAGGTGGCTGACCAGTCGGCGAAAGGCGGCTGCTTCAATTTCGGTGCGTTCTGCTTCAGGAATCGGGTTGCTCATGGTGGCCTCGCAATGGTTGGTGCGTCGGTTGATAGGGTTCCTGACATTCTCTGCATGTTAGCTTAAGATACAAGGCTGTATAAATGTACAGAAAGTCGACGCGAGCCCTGATTATGCCACAACGCAAGATCATCCATGTGGATTGTGACTGCTTCTATGCGGCGGTGGAGATGCGGGACGATCCCAGCCTCCGGGATGTGCCGCTGGCAGTAGGTGGCGATGGGGGCCGGGGCGTGGTGACCACCTGCAACTACAGGGCACGTGCCTTCGGGGTTCGCTCGGCGATGCCGGGTAGCGAGGCGCGGCGGCTTTGCCCCGGGCTGGTGACGGTGCCGCCGGATATGGGCCGGTACCGGGCGGTATCACAGCAGGTGATGGCTATCCTGCGGGAGCTGACGGACCTGGTGGAGCCTCTTTCGCTGGATGAAGCGTTCCTCGATGTCTCCGATGTATCCGATTACAAGGGCAGCGCCACACTGATGGCCCGCCATCTTCGGGAGCGGGTTTTCCGGGACGTCGGTATCACCATTTCCGCCGGCGTCGCCCCCAACAAGTTTCTTGCCAAGATTGCCAGTGACTGGGAAAAGCCCGACGGACTGTTTGTTATCCGCCCGGACGATGTCGAGGGCTTCGTGCAGGGGCTGCCGGTTGAGAAGCTGTTCGGGGTGGGGCAGGTAACTGCCTCGAAACTGCACGCGCTCGGTATTCAGACCTGCGGTGATATGCAGGCACTCGGGGCGGATGTGTTAATCGAGCGGTTCGGTAAACAGGGTTACCGTCTCCATGAAATGGCCCATGGCCGGGATGAGCGGGCAGTGGTGGTGTCGCGGATTGCCAAGTCGGTCAGCGTGGAGCGAACCTTTTCCCAGGATTTGCCGGATATGGCGGCCTGCGAGACTGTTATGGCCTCTCTGGTAGCCGACCTCAATCTGCGGCTATCCCGCAAGGCGCGTCGGAAACCGATCCACAAACTCTTCATCAAGATCCGCTACAGTGATTTCTCAACCCACACTCTGGAGCGGGTCCGGGAGCAGGTCCGGGAGCCCGCCCTGGAAGATTACCTGCCGCTGCTTGCGGAGCTGGTCACCAATCGGGAAAGGCCGGTGCGGCTGCTGGGGCTGGGCGTGCGTTTTCGCAATGATGACGCCCCTGTTACGCAGTTGCGCCTGTTCGACTAGCGCTCAGGCAGATCCTGTGAAAAGCCTGGCGAAGTCCGGGTACAGCCAGATCATCGCAGCATAACCCATCAGGCCGCCAATGAGCGCGCCTGCGGCGACGTCGCTGGGGTAGTGTAGCCCGAGAACCACCCGAGAGGCGGCAACGCTGACGGTAAATGGAAGAACCAGAAGCGCGAGCGCCGGTTCGGCCACGGTCAGCATAACCTGAAAGCAGGCGGCGTGGAGGGTGTGGCCGGAGGGGAAGCTGTAGCGGTCCAGTGGTGGTGTGCCGCAGTTGATGGCCGGAAAGGAGATAAAGGGGCGTTCCCGAATAAGCCAGCGCTTCAACAGCTTGTAGCTGATAGTGCAGCTGAGCCCGGTCAGCGCCATGAGCAGGGCCAGGCCGAGTCCGGATTCCGGATGGATAAAGGGGAAGGACAGAATCAGGGTGTACCAGAACCAGCCGTCCCCGAGCCGGCTGACCAGGCGGAAGTAGCCCAGGGCTGCCGGGAAATGAACGACACGGTTGATGGACTGGCAGAAAGCGACTTCCCGCTGGTCTGCCAGTTCAAAGAAGCGAGACGCTTTGCTTGTTAATGGCATGATATCCGGCCTTTGCGGTTTGGTTGAAAACCAGTTGTTCAAACTGTTCGATCTGCGAATTCCAGCTCTGGTCCAGGGCATCCAGTCGGGCCTGGGCCCGGACCCGGTTCAGCAGTGTCGGTTGGTCGGCCAGGCGGAGCGCGCTGTCAACATAGGCTTCGTCCTGATCCAGGGGCACCTTCATGCCGTTTTCTTCGTGCCGGATATGCTCGGCCGCCGCGGCATCATCGAAAGCAACCACGCCAAGGCCACTGGCCATGGCTTCGAGAACAACGTTGCCGAAGGTGTCGGTCTTGCTCGGGAACAGGAACAGGTCTCCGGAGGCAAAATGCCGGGCGAGGTCATCACCGCGTCGGGCGCCGCAAAAAACGTAATCCGGATGGCGCTCGGCCAGTTGCCGCCGCAGGGGGCCGTCCCCCACCAATACAAATTTTACCTGGGGGTGAAGCCCCCGGATGCGCTCGAAACAGGCAACCGCCATACGAAGGTTTTTCTCCGGTGCCAGCCGGCCCACATAAAGGATGGCCCGGTCGTTGGCCTGCACCCCCCAGGACTCTCGCAGGGCATTGTCCCGCCTGTGAGGGGTGAAACGATGACAGTCAACTCCCCGGCTCCACAGCCCCGTTGCCGGAATGCCCATGGCACCGGTTTTCTGCTGCATTCTCCGGGTTGGCACCAGGGTGATGGCGGTGCGGTTGTGGAACCACCGACCATAAAGGCAAAGCAACCGCTCAAGCACGCCGACACCGTAGTAACGGCTGTAACTATGGAAGTTGGTATGGAAGCCGGAGCTTACCGGAACGCCCAGCTGCCGTGCCGCAGATGTGGCGGCCACACCCAGCGGGCCCTGGGTTGCCACATAAACGGCGTCGGGGCGGTCAGCCGTCCAGAGCCTTTTCAGCCGGCTGCCGCGCACGAGTCCGAAGCGCAGGTCCGCATAACCGGGCAGGGGAAATCCGGTAACCACATGTTCGCGGGTAAACAGCGCCTCGCCAGCGCCGGCGGAATGGCCGTTGCGCTCATGCTGCTGTCGCGGCCGTATAACGGTTACCCGGTGTCCACGCTGCATCAGCCCCTGGCATAAATGTCTGAGCGTATTTGCCACACCATTGATTTCCGGCGGAAAGGTCTCCGAAACAATGGTAATGTGTTGTTGGCGCCGGCTGGCCTTCATGGTCTCGGTCACGGTGTTTCCTGTGCTTCCTCGGGCATGCCTCTACTATGAAAACCTGGCATGACAGTGATGCGACACTCCCGTGACATTCCCTTTACCTGTTAAACGCACCGATCCGGAGACGATATGCAAACACGAAAGCTTGGAAAAACAGATATCGACGTTACCCTGATCTGTCTGGGCACCATGACCTGGGGCGAGCAGAACACCGAGCAGGAGGCATTCGAACAGCTGGATTACGCCGTGACCGAAGGCATTAATTTCATTGATGCGGCGGAGATGTATCCGGTGCCCCCCAGGGCCGGGACCCAGGGGCTTACCGAGACCTATCTGGGAAACTGGCTGGCCAGAAGAGGCAGGCGCGATGATCTGGTGATTGCGTCCAAGGTGGCAGGGCCCGGCAATGGCCTGACCTACCTCCGTAATGGTCCGCGCCTGACCCGTAACCACATCATTGAAGCCTGCGACGCCAGCCTGAAGCGTCTGCAAACGGATTACATTGATCTGTACCAGGTGCACTGGCCGGACCGCAGCACCAACTTCTTTGGCAGGCTCGGTTATGAGCACAACCCTGATGAGCAATTCACACCAATCGAAGAGACTCTTGAGGCGCTGGATGAGCTGGTGAAGGCGGGCAAGATCCGGCATGTCGGCCTTTCCAATGAGACGCCCTGGGGCACCATGGAATACCTGCGCCTGGCCCGAGAGCGAGGGTGGCCCAGGGTGGCCAGCATCCAGAATCCCTACAACCTTCTGAACCGTTCGTTTGAGGTTGGTATGGCCGAAATTGCCCACCGGGAACAGGCAGGTTTGCTGGCCTATTCGCCGCTGGCGTTTGGCATGTTGTCCGGCAAGTATCTGGGGGGCAAGTGGCCGGAAAAAGCGCGGATGACCCTGTATGAGCGATTCAGCCGGTACACCAGTGACCGTGGTATGGAAGCCACCCGGGCCTATGTCGAGCTTGCGCGGCAGCACGGGCTGTCGCCGGTTCAGATGGCGCTCGCATACGTTAGCAGCCGCAGTTTCGTCACCAGTAACATCATTGGTGCGACGTCCATGGAGCAGCTGCGTGAGAACATTGGTTCCACCCGGATCACCCTGAGCTCCGAGCTGCAGGAGGCGATTGAGGCGATTCACCAGGAATTCACCTACCCCTGCCCCTGAGGTTCTTCTGTCAGACGGGCTGCAGCCCTGTTCACCCGCCAGGCCGGGCGGGGTTGCAGTTACAGTCTGAAATGTTGGGGATTATTTTTTGACGAAAATGCGCTGATCCGGTGACAAAAAGACGGCGTGTTTGTGTGCAAATTCACATCTTTCTGGCGCTGAATCATTAGACTTTAGCCATAGGTATCCGTAGACTCCCGTTTCGGAAAAGGTCTCAGTCAGTGTCATGATTATTCGCATCTTTGTCGCATTACTCGCTCTCAATCTCGTCGCTTTCGTGGTTCGCGCCGAAGCTTCCGGGCGTGTGTTTGAAGGAGTCGAAAACGCGCCGACGACCGAAGAAATTTACGAGCTGCAGGAGCGGATGTCCGGCAATTTTGATAACGACAGCTCCGAGGCTTTCGCCGAAATCGGTTCACGGCTGCTGAGCCTCACACTGACCCGTTCCAGGAATACCGGTAAGCAGTATGCCTCCGATCCGGCCCAGGCGGATCATGGCATTACTCTGTTGAACGAGGGCGCCCGCCTGAACCTGAAGTGGAACTTCTGATAATTCCCCTTTCTTCCTGCTGAGCCTGTTTCGGTTGGCTCGTCCGGTCTGGTCCCATCTCTGCCGTTGTTGCATGCAAATCCCCGAATCATGACTTGGCGCATTGTGTATGCCTGGAGCTCGTGTGATTATCCCCGTTGACATCCTGACTAGCCCCTAAGGAGCTTGGTAATGGCAGTGGATAAAGTGCGGGTTTCGAACGATGTGAATGCCAGTGTTGATGAAGTGATTCGCCGGGTTGGCAAGAATATTACGCTGGGATTGCCTCTGGGGCTTGGAAAGCCGGTCCGGTTTGTTAATGCGCTCTACCAGCGGGCCAAGGATGACCCGGAAATCCGGTTGCATATTGTCACGGCGCTGTCGCTGCTGGCGCCCAAAGGCGGTTCATCACTGGAGCAGCGCTTCATGGGCCCGTTTGTCGAGCGCCTGTATGGAGGTATACCGGAACTGGCCTATGCCCGGGACGTATCGTCAAATCGCCTGCCACAGAACGTCCAGGTCTCGGAGTTCTTCTTCAAGGCCGGAAGTTACCTCAATAACCGCTCCCAGCAGCGCCATTACGTTTGCACCAACTACACGCATGCCGTCCGAGACCTGATGGCGGTGGGGGTCAATGTAGTTGCACAGATGGTGGCTCCGGGCGAGGCTCACGGCCAACCCGGGCAGGTCAGTCTGAGTTCTAATCCGGACCTGACACTGGACCTGATTCCTCTGCTTCGGGAGCGGGAAGCCGCGGGCACACCGGTTGCCGTGGTGGCTGAGATGAACCAGAACCTGCCCTGGTTCGGGCACCATGCCGCCATTGAGGCAGACAAATTTGATGTTGTGCTTGACCAGCCGTCCAGCGACTATCCGCTTTTCTCCGCACCGCCGATGTCTGTCAGTCCGGAAGATCATTTGATTGGCTTTTATGCCAGCGCTCTGCTGAAGGACGGAGGCACCCTCCAGGTTGGCATTGGGTCACTGGGTGCCGCCCTGGTCCACAGCGCCATACTCCGGCACGGTCACAACGATGCCTGGCGGAAAGTGTTTGATCACCTCCGGGTTGATCAGCGCTTCCCGGTGGTCAGCGAGGAGGGCGGAACCGGGCCTTTCGAGCAGGGGCTTTATGGCTGTAGTGAGATGATGGTCGATGGCTTTTTGTACCTGATGCAGGAAGGCATCCTCACCCGTGAAGTTTATGATCACGCCGGCCTCCAGTCGCTGATCAACCGTGGCGACATTACCGGCGAGGTGTCCCTGGCCACGCTGGATGTGCTGCGCCGGGAGAAGCTGATCGACAGTCCGCTGCGGGCCCGGGATGTGCACTGGCTGGTCCGGCACGGGATTTTCAGGGAGACCGTGGAATTCAAGGGTGGGCGGCTGCGTGCTGGCGATCAGTCCGTTGAGGGCGATCTGGACAACCCGGAAGCCCGGGAAGCCATTGAAACGCTGATCCTCGGCGACCGCCTCACGGGGGGCATTGCCATGCACGGTGGCTTCTACGTCGGCCCCGAGAGGTTCTACCAGTGTCTCAGAGAGCTGACCGACGAGCAGCGTGAGAAGGTCTGCATGACCAGCGTGAACTTCATCAACCACCTCTACGATCACCGGTTTGGCGACCAGAAACTGAAAGCGGCGCAACGGGTCCATGGCCGCTTCATTAATTCGGCGATGATGTACACCCTCAACGGCGCCGGGGTTTCGGACGGTCTGGACGACGGCCGGGTTGTCAGTGGCGTGGGTGGCCAGTACAACTTCGTTGCCATGGCCCACGAATTGCCCGGTGCCCGATCCATCCTGACGTTGCGCAGTACGCGCTCATCCCATGGCAAGGTGCTCTCCAATATCGTGTTCAACTATGGTCACTGCACCATCCCCCGCCATCTGCGGGATATTGTGATCACCGAATACGGTATTGCCGACCTGAGGGGGCAGTCGGACGAGCAGGTGTTCCTGCGGCTGATCCGTATTGCCGATTCACGATTCCAGCAGGAGCTTCTGAATAAAGCCCAGAAGGCTGGCAAGGTGGACGCTGCCTTCAAATTGCCTTCGGACTGGTGCAACAACACCCCGGAAAGCATCCGTCGCGCGGTGTTGGTGACCGGCGACAGTGGCCTTTTCCCTCCGTTCCCGTTTGGCAGGGATTTTACCGATGAAGAACTGGCGTTGGGGAAAGCCCTTAAGGGGTTGAAGGCCGCAACCGCCACTCGCCGTGGTAAACTGGCGACTCTGTTGCAGGCCCTCCGGGCCCGGGACGACGAAGGCCGTTATCGGGCCCTGCTTGAGCGCATGGGTCTGTCGGCCCCTTCGGGGTTGCGGGACAAGCTCGACCAGCGCCTGGTTATTCATGGCCTGCAGCAGCTCGAGTCACCACCGGATACAGGAAACCCGAAAACCTGATGACAGCTTCACAAGCAAGACCCGACGTTTTTACCGTTCACTATGTACTGAAGAACAAGATCGGCGAGCTGGTTGATACTTCTGAGGGCAGCGAGCCTTTGCATTTTGTCTACGGCAGCCCCGGGATTATTGAGGGTATCCAGCAGGCCGTGAAGGACCGCAACGTGGGCGACTGCCTTGAGGTGACAGTGCCGCCGGCGATGGCCTATGGCGAACATAAGCCGGAGCTGGTGCGCAAGGTGCCACGCTCACTGTTTGAAGGCATTGAAAACCTGCAGGTTGGCATGAAGTTTCAGACCAACACCGGGGACGAAGCGCAAATCGTGCAGGTAGTTGGTATCGATGGCAATCTGGTCAGGGTTGATGCCAACCACCCGCTGGCGGGCTTTACCCTGTACTTTGATCTGGAGATTGTCGGCCGCCGTGAAGCGACGGAAGACGAGGTAGCTCAGGGCCACCCGCTGTTCTGACGGGGCGGTCTTTGTCTTGGTCCAGCTCGCCAGCTCCGGTCTCAATCGCTGGACTTACGGGCGAATAAAACACCCCATGACCCGGGTCTCTTTTGTTTCCATTTCCCGACAAGCCTATGAAGCCGGTGTGACACATCGGTGACCAGCAGGTGATGTGTCTGTGACATCGCAGGGCAAACTGACTGCGCCGGAGCTGTGTCACGGGCTGTAACGAAACAGCGGTTCCATGTATATTTCTGAATAGCATGTATAATTGCTGTTACAGCAGGTTGCCTGTATTGTCAGGTACACAGAATGACCTGAAACCGGAATAACAAAACCAGAGACGGATGGCGTGGAACAGACAAACGAAAGTTGGCGAATTCTGATTGTCGAGGACGACGAGCGGTTGGCTGAGTTAACCCGTGAGTATCTTGAAAGCAACGGGTTGACCGTCTCCCTGGAAACTCACGGTGGCCCCGCGGTGGAGCGGATCCGCAACGAGCAGCCCGACCTGGTGGTGCTGGATCTGATGTTGCCGGGGGAAGATGGCCTGTCCATCTGTCGCCGGGTGCGTCCATTCTATTCCGGCCCTATCATCATGCTGACAGCCCGCACGGATGATCTGGATCAGGTTCTTGGTCTGGAGATGGGCGCGGACGATTACATTGGCAAGCCGGTCAAACCCAGGGTTTTGCTCGCCCGTATCCGCGCCATGCTGAGACGGGTAACCGAGGCGGGGCAGGGTTCAGCTGATGAATCGAGCGGCGAAGAGCCGGTGCGCCTTCAGTTCAATGACCTGGTTGTCGATCGCTCCATGCGTGAAGCCTGGTTGAACGACGAGAGTATCGATCTGACCAGCGCCGAATTTGACCTGCTCTGGCTGCTGGCCAGTAATGCGGGCCGGGTCCTGAGTCGGGAAGAAATCTTTACGGCGCTGCGCGGTATCGAGTACGACGGCCAGGATCGCTCCATTGATGTTCGGGTGTCGCGGATTCGCCCCAAAATCGGTGATGATCCTATCCATCCACGGCGCATCAAGACCGTTCGCAGTAAAGGCTACCTGTTCGTAAAGGAAGCCTGACGATTCAGTCGCTGGAACCGGCGTGCAAACGGCCTGCACACCGGTGTTCCATGCCAGGGTTGGTATCATGCCCCTGAAGTTCTTCCTCAAGCTCTATGCCCGCCTTGCCGGCCTCACTGCGCTGGTTGTTCTTTTGTGTGCTCTTCTGTTTGCCGGTATCAATTCGGTCCGCTCCCAGTTCTGGCATGAGCGCTTTCCTGAACCTGTGATACGGTGGCTGGCAGCCGCGCCTGCGCCGGCGCAGCAATATCATTGGCTGAGATCGACGGTTGATTTCCGTGTGGGTGCCGCCTCCGAATTTGTCCTTTCCCAGGTGGCCCTCGAGAGGCTGGGTTACGGCCAGGTGGTCGGAATTGAGAGTGGTGCCGGGTACCGGGTACTCATCGCGGGTCTGTCCGGACAGGTTTTGCAACTGCGCCTGACCAACCCTTACCACGATGTGGCTGAAACCACCGGGCTGATCTTCCGCTGGCATCTTGGCTCAGCGCCGCCCGAGAATCGTCCCGATGTTGCTGCCCAAATGGCACGGGCCCTCAATGTCGAGGTTCGTCCTTTGGATGACTCAGCCCTGCTGCCGGGTTCGGATGTTCTGGGCCAGGTTGCCGACCGTGGCCTGGCCGTCTACACAGAGGGCTCTGATGGCTCTGGCAGAGTCATTATTCAACTCTCGGACGGTGAGCTGTTCCGGATTGATATGCCGGCTCCCTTCAGCGCCTGGTCCTGGCCCGTTGTTCTCCTGCTGGTTATGGTGCTGGGTGGCGTGCTTGCGGTGGCCCTGTTCCTGGCGCTCCGGGAAGTGGATAACAATCTCAGAACCGTCGAGTCGGTGGCTGTTCGCATAGCCCGCGGCGAAATGGGGGCAAGGGTTCAGGCGGGCGAAGGGACCCTGGTTTCCCGGTTGGCAGCTTCCTTTAACGGCATGGCCGAACATATCCAGCGGCTGGTGCAGGTGCAGCGGGAAATGATTCACGCGGTGTCCCACGAATTGCGCACCCCGGTGGCCCGGATCCGGTTTGGTGTACAGATGATCGAGGATTGTCAGGATCAGGCCTCGCTCCAGAAACAGCTGGACGGTATTGACGGCGATATACAGGAACTGGACGAACTGATCGACGAGATTCTCACCTACGCCAGGCTGGAGCAGGGCGGCCCGGTTTTCTCCCTTCAGGAAACCTCGGTAACCGACATCGTCCGCCAGGTGGTTGCGGAGCAGCAACTGGTGCGATCGGAGCTGAGTATTCAAGACAATATTGATGAGATGTCCGAACGCTGGGCACTGTCGGATGTCGAGCCTCGTTACCTGCACCGGGCTATTCAGAATCTGGTTGGTAACGCTGGTCGCTATGCGGCTGGCAAGGTCGTCGTAAACTGTCATTTTGACGAGGATAACTGCCGGATTGACGTGGAGGATGATGGCCCCGGAATTCCGGAGGAGGACTGGGAAAAAGTGTTTACGGCCTTTGCCCGGCTGGACGACAGCCGCACCCGTACTTCCGGCGGCTACGGTCTCGGTTTGTCCATCGTCCGGCGGATTCTGTATTGGCATGGCGGCCAGGCTTTCGTCAGCAGAAGCGACACCCTCGGCGGCGCGAAGTTCAGCCTGGTCTGGCCCAGAAAGAAAGCACTGGATTCGATTGTGTGAACCAGCCCTCACTGACTCACCTGATGTAACAAAGCTGCTACACAAGCGCTACTGAAGTTTCCTGCTTCGGCGTCAATAATTGAAAACGTAAGGGATGACTTTTGAGGTTGTAGTTCTTACGAACTTCCTTGTTTCATTCGTCATTTGAGGGCTGGTTTTCCGGCCCTTTTTTTTGTCTGCCGCCAAATTCCGGATTGTTCACTCTTTCCCGGGGCCTCTGCTGTTAGAATCGGAAAAAACAACAGGAGGCCGTCCATGACCCGTTATCTGCTCGCCATTGATCAGGGCACCACCAGCTCCCGCTCGATCGTTTTCGACCAGACGGGCAACAGCGTTGCTACTGCTCAACAGGAGTTCCACCAGTATTTCCCAAAGGACGGCTGGGTTGAGCATGATGCCCTGGAAATCTGGGACAGTACTCTGGCAGTGTGCCGCGGTGCCCTGGGGAAGGCCGGCATTGAGGCCGGCGACCTGGCAGGCATTGGCATCACCAATCAGCGTGAGACCACGGTGATCTGGGAGCGGGCCACCGGCACGCCCATACACCATGCCATTGTCTGGCAGGATCGTCGCACTGCCTCCTGGTGTACCAAGCTCAAGTCTGACGGCCACGAAGACAGCGTCACCGAGAGGACGGGGCTGCTTATCGATCCCTATTTCTCGGCCACGAAGATCGCCTGGATACTGGACAATGTGGAGGGTGCCCGTGAGCGGGCAGAATCCGGTGAGCTGGCATTCGGCACGGTGGACAGCTGGTTGCTCTGGAATCTGACTGGCGGCAAGTCACATTGCACCGATGCCACCAATGCCTCGCGCACAGCGCTTTTCAATATTCACGAGCAGGGCTGGGACGACGAACTTCTGGCCCTGTTCCGTGTGCCCCGCGCCCTGTTACC
Organism: Marinobacter sp. Arc7-DN-1; assembly: GCF_003441595.1. NCBI lineage: Bacteria > Pseudomonadati > Pseudomonadota > Gammaproteobacteria > Pseudomonadales > Marinobacteraceae > Marinobacter > Marinobacter sp. Arc7-DN-1. The sequence continues at coordinate 3,722,637 of NZ_CP031848.1, forward strand.
GGACGTGCTGGACAGTGCCGCGGATTATGGCACTTCGGAATCACATTGGCTGGGAAGCCCGGTCATGATTGCAGGCATTGCCGGCGATCAACACGCCGCTCTGGTGGGGCAGGCCTGTTTCAAGCCGGGCATGGCCAAGAGTACCTACGGCACCGGATGCTTTCTGATGCTCAATACCGGGGACCAGGCCGTTCGTTCCGAGAACCGTTTGCTAACGACCATGGCCTATCGCCTCAACGGGAAGCCCTGCTACGCCGTGGAGGGCAGCATTTTCGTCGCCGGTGCGGCCATGCAATGGCTGAGGGACGGGCTGAAGCTGATTGCCCACGCCAATGAGTCCTCGGCCCACGCGGAGGCGGTGGGTGTCGATAATCCGGTGTATCTTGTCCCGGCGTTTACTGGTCTGGGTGCGCCGCACTGGGATCCTCATGCCCGCGGGGCGATCATGGGGCTGACCCGGGACACGGGGATTGGCGAGATAGTCACGGCGGGCCTGCAATCGGTGTGTTACCAGACCAAAGACCTGGTGCGCGCTATCCAGAATGATGGTGCCCGGCTTGAGTCCCTGCGGGTGGATGGCGGCATGGTGGTGAATGACTGGGTGATGCAGTTCCTGGCGGATATCCTGAATGTCACCGTTGACCGGCCAAGGGTTACGGAAACAACGGCGCTCGGGGCCGCCTACCTCGCCGGCCTGCAGACAGGTGTGTTCGAGAGTCTCGAGCAGATATCCGGGCTTTGGGCCTGTGAGCGCCAGTTCCACCCCGGCATGCGGCCAGCCCTGCGTGAATCCCTCTATGCCGGCTGGATTGATGCCGTGGAACGGGTCTGTAACAACTGAGCGTGGTTCAGCCGGTGCGCTCAAAAGCGATCAGGTGATCCGCCTCCACGCGCACCGGCACATGCTCGCCCAGATGAAAGTCCAGATGGCTTCGGAACAGGGCCTCGAACTCAGTGTCTTCGGAACAGCGGAAGCGGTAAAGCGTTGAGGTGCCTGCGAAGGTTTTCTCGATAACCTTCGGTCGAAGATCCGAGTCCGGATCGTGGACAATGTCATCCGGTCGGATCAGTACGTCTACAAGGGTTCCCGAGGACCACCTGTAGGCCCGGTTGCCGTGAATGATGCCCAGTTCCGATTCAATGGTATCTGGCCCCAGGGCCTTGCCGGGGATGAATCCGCCCTGGCCGACGAAGCTGGCCACAAAGCGGTTTGCCGGCTCATGATAGAGATTGTACGGCACGTCCCACTGCTGGATCATGCCGTCCCGCAGCACCGCCACCTGATCGCACATGGCGAAGGCTTCCTGTTGATCGTGGGTCACCAGGATGGCACTGATCCCCAGGGTTTTGAGAATTTCGCGAACATCCAGGCTCAGGCGCCGGCGCAAGTCCGCATCCAGATTGGAAAACGGCTCGTCCAGCAGGATCAGGGTCGGCTCGGGTGCCAGTGCCCGGGCCAGGGCAACCCGTTGCTGCTGGCCGCCGGAAAGTTCATGGGGGTAGCTATCGGCCAGGTCCTGGAGGTGAACGACATTGAGCAGCTCCATGACCTTCTGCCGCTTTTCCGCCTTGCCCAGATTGCGCAGGCCAAAGCCAACGTTATCGGCGATTGTCAGGTGCGGAAACAGGGCGTAGTCCTGAAACACCATGCCGATCCGACGTTTCTCGGGCGGCAGGGTGCGACCGGGCAGGCTTATGGCCTGAGACTGGAGGCAGATTTCACCACCGGTCAATGGCAGGAAGCCGGCCAGGGCCCGCAGGATGGTACTTTTACCGCAGCCGCTGGGGCCCAGAAGGCAGCCGATGTCGCCGTGGCTCAAGGCGAAGCTGACATCCTTGACCACGGAATCCCCGCCGTAGCCACAAGACAGGTTGTTGACCTCAAGCAGCCAGTCTGCAGGAGATTGCGCGGTCGTGCTCATGGGGTCAGTCCAGGTGGTTCAGAATGAGAAACTCAAGCAGGGCTTTCTGGGCGTGCAGGCGGTTTTCAGCCTCGTCCCACACGACCGAAGCGGGATGTTCCATCATGTCTGCGGAAATCTCTTCGCCCCGGTGTGCCGGCAGGCAGTGCATGAACAAGGCGTCTTTATTCGCCACGGCCAGGAGCTCCGGATTGATCTGGTAGCCACTGAACGCCTTCTCGCGGGCTTTCTGTTCGTCTTCCTGACCCATGGATGCCCAGACATCCGTTACCAACAGGTTGGCATTGCGCGCTGCTTCTGCCGGTTCGCGAAACAGGGTTACGCGATCGCTGTGTGCCCTGATCAGGGATTCGGCGGGCTCGTAGCCTTCGGGGCAGGCAACATTCAGGTGGAAATCAAACCGGGCCGCCGCGTTGATGTAGGAGTGGCACATGTTGTTGCCATCGCCGATCCAGGCCACGGTGGCGCCGCGAATGCTGCCACGGTGTTCCCGATAGGTCTGCATATCGGCCAGCAGCTGGCAGGGGTGGAACTCATCCGTCAGGGCATTGATAACCGGAACCCGGGAAGCAGCGGCAAAACGCTCGACCGTGCCATGGGCAAAGGTGCGTATCATCACCGCATCCACCATGCTCGAAATAACGATGGCAGAGTCTTCAATGGGTTCGCCCCGGCCTAGCTGGGTGTCCCGTGGCGACAGGAACATCGCGGAGCCACCGAGCTGGGCCATGCCGGCTTCAAAGGAAACCCGGGTCCGCGTTGATGACTTCTCGAAGATCATTGCAAGCACACGATTTTTAAGGGAGTCGCGAACCTTGCCCTGCCGCCATTCATTGCGCAGTGCAGTGGCATGATCAACCAGGTTTTCCAGTTCACTGGTTGTCATGTCATTCAGTGTCAGAAAATGTCTTGCCGCCATGAAATGGCCCTTATCTCAACGAATCCCGCGGCGGGCGGGATTGCCTGAACGTTGCCTGAAAAAACGGGGCATCAAGTCTAGCCCTTCAGGGCAGCTATGACAACGCTGCAACCGGGCGGGAACCCATGGCCTTGTCTGAGGTCATATCACGGTGTTTGGTGAGCGGTTGCGCACCCGTGTACAATAGCGGCAATCAAATTGCCGTGTGGCAAGACTGTTCCAACAGAGGTGAATGTTCATGGATATCAATGAAACCATCAAGAGCCAGCTCGACGAAAACCCGGTCATCCTATACATGAAGGGCAGCCCCCAGGCGCCCCAGTGTGGTTTTTCCGCTAAAACCGTGCAGGCTCTGATGGCCTGTGGCGAGCGTTTTGCCTTCGTGAATATCCTGGACAATCAGGAGCTCCGTGAGGCCCTCAAGGTATACTCCAACTGGCCGACCTATCCACAGCTCTACATCAATGGCGAGCTCGTTGGCGGTTGTGACATCATTCTCGAAATGTCCGAGAGCGGTGAATTGGCCAAGATGGTCAAAGAGGCTGCGAAGCAGGCAGAAGCCTGACAGCGGTCTTGAGTCAGAGCCGTTTCGGGGTGAACACCAGTTCAACCTCGAAACGATTCTGGCTGTTTTCCCCCTCGGGTGGCCTGGGGTAGGGGCTTGCCGCCAGGGCAGCCCGGTAGGCGGCCTCATCGATACCCTCAATTCCCGTCGATTTCAGTACTCTTGCCCGGGTCAGGGCACCATTACCAAGCAGTTGTAACTCCACTTCCATTGCCACAGTCCGGGACAGTTCCCTCATTGCCGGAACCCTGGCTTGTTCAAGCTCGCGCGCCAGATGTGTCGCCAGGATTACCACGTATGGATCCTGCTCGACCGGGGATTTGGTAATGCGGGTTACCGTTGCCTCGGTGGCTTGCACTTCTGGCTGCGCAATCTCCCCGGCGCGGGCGCTGTTACTGGCTGTTGATTTGCGGGTATTCTCCGGTGTTTCGGGCTTTAGTGCAGGCGGCTCGGAGGCACTCTGTCTGGGGGCATCCGAAGGGGCGGGCTTTTGCCGGGTTATTATCGGTTCGACAGGCTCCGCCGTAAAACGTGGAATGGGAGGTATTGGCCGGCTGGTTGCATCGGATTGCGGGCCGGGTCGGGAAGTCTCATCAGTACCCGGAGGAATCAGTTCAAATTTCAGGCTTTCGCGATGGGCTTCCTGTTGCTCTCTGACCGGCGAAGGAATACCAGAGAGCAACAGGGTATGAATCAGTAGCGCCAGGGATAGTGCAAGGGCGATCCGGTATCTTGCCGGAAGGGTACGGGCACTGCCTTCTTCGACCATTAATGTCAGGCCGTTTTACTCCGTAAGGTGCCGACAACAGCGTCCAGAGCCCGGTCGATCAACGCGCCCTGTTCCAGCAGGGTCAGGCGGCCACGGCGCATTTCATGGGCCAGCTGGATCCGCGTTTTCTCGATGACCTTCAGCCCCATCCGGTTCACAAAGACAAAGCAGTCGGCTTCCTCGATAATGGCGGAAAGCTTGCAGCGGAAATTGGCGCCATTGACCAGGCGAAACTCAACCCAGTTACCGATTTCAATACTGTCAATCTGGGCGACGTACTCGGAAACTGCAGCTTCTTCCAGTTCCTGCTGTCTCTCGACCGCGGTCTGGTGAACGGTAGCGATTTCCTCTTCTTCAATCTCTTGCGGGGAGTCCTGCCGTGCCTCTATGGCCGCATTGGTCCGGAACGCTTCGGCCAGTTCATGTTTCAGGTGGCTCATCATTTCGTCCAGCCTGGACGAATTGTAGGAAACCTCCTCCAGGCCTGATCTCAGAGCTTTTAACAGGCCTGGCACGACCCGAACCCATTGGTCCCTCTCGTCATCTTCCTGATGTGGGTGCAGGCACCAGATCAGGTCATCGACCACCTTCACCGTCGCATTCCAGCGATGCTCAACGTCGTCCCGAAGGTAGGCGAGAAACATTACCCGGCTCCAGCCATTCATCAGAATGTCGTGGATCGATTCTGGCAGTTTGTAGCGTGACACTTTTTCTTTCAGTAAGTTATCGACGGTTTGCTGTGCTGTCTGGGATTTGATTCGGCCCCTTTCCGATTCCCGGGTCCGCTGCTCAACCAGTGAGGCTTTGCGGTTCTCCCGTTCCAGGAATTGCTCAAACTCCTGGTTCAGTGTCTCGAACAGCGCTATATCGCCATCAAATTCGTTGAGAATCCTCTGAACGATGTTGTGGATCTGGCCGTACAGCTTATCCTTGGTTTTCTCGTCGCTGCTGCTCCACCCGATGCCTGCCCGGGCGAGGGAGTTCAGCAAACGTCTGGCCGGGTGTGTGGCCTGGCTGAAGAAGCTCTTGTCCCGAATGACCACTTTCAGTATCGGAATCTGAAGGCGGCTGATCAAAACCTGGACCGGAGCAGACAGGTTGTAATCATCAAGAATAAACTCGAACAACATGGACACCAGATTGATGAGATCTTCGTCGACCTCGTTCAGTGCCGGTTTTCGGCCATCCCCCGCATCTGCCTTGGCAAGCAGCTGTTGCATCAACTGTCTCAGATCGATACTGATGGGTTCCCCGTTACTCAGGTCGCCCTGGTCGTGCCTGACACCTGCAAGAGGCAGCGAATTCAGTAAACTGGCCAGCTCCGAATCGCCGACTACGCGAACGTTGGGGTCGGATGATCGGGGCGGAATCCCGGCATTGGCCCTTTGATGTGCCAGCATCTCCCTGATCTGGTCGAAAACAGCGCTGCTGTTACCAGACTCTCCGGCCATTGTGTGAGTTGCGGAGTCTGCCGCCTCGGATGCCTCCTTGCTGGCGCCTTGTGCCTTTGAAGCACCATGTTGCTGTCCCGCTTTGCCGTGATAACGGAAATTCGGGATGACGCCGGCCTGAATCAGAATGCGGTTGGCTTCGTCCAGCAGCATCCCGAGGTTGGAGACAACGTAGCGGTCAAATTGCTTGAGCAGAATCAGGCGTTCCCGGATCTGGATTTCCAGTGCCTGTATCGCCTCGGTAAAGGCGCTGCAAAGATGTTCTGGCGCCATCGGGTTAACCGGTGATTCGTCGGTGGCTTCCGGATAAACCTGACTGAAGCGGGTCTGGAGTTGGAGCAGCGGGCCCTGAAAATGGGCTTTCGCTTTGGTAATCATAGCGTTGAGCGCAACCTGCTCTTCCAGGTCGTCATTTCCGACCAGAGACAGGGTGTCGGCACTGGCCTGCTTGCTCAGGTTTTCTTCCTGGAGGGGGCCGGTATGGGGCGGGTTCTCGAAATACTGGGCGACCATGTTCTGGAAGTGTCGCTCCACCCCCTTCCGCTTGATGCGGATTTCACGCATAGCCTCGAAATACCGGTTCTGCTCATTATTGCTGCGTGCGTTATTGGCCAGTTCGAACAGTGAATCGTCGACGGCGTCGAAAGCACCCTGCAGCAAATCACCCAGCCCGGCGACAACAGTGTCCCGGATGCGGGTGACCTCCACGGGAACTGGTTTGCCACTCCCTGCTTCCCGATGCTCACGGAGGTAATGTATGCCGGACTGCTTGTTCATGGCAGACTCCTGTTTACGCCTCAACCGGATACATGACCGAGCTCAAGATCCTTGTCTTCTCGTTATTGGCTAAATCTACCGCATTTTCGCTAAAGTTAACATGACTAAACACTAACGTGGGACCGAATTCAAAAAACATAGGGTGCCCTTCAGGACACCCTCATGCATGTTACTGACTTACCAGGGATATTGGGGTCAGTTCACATAAACAGGACCTATACCCATACTCCAGATGACCACGCTGATGGCCAGCAGGGCGACAAACATCACCAGTCCGACTGTGAGCACGGCGGATGCAAACATGAAGCCTCGCTCTTCCGGGATTTTCATCAGTATGGGGAGTCCTTTGTAGAGCAGATAGACTGCATAGCCAGCAGCTACGAGCCCGGCCAGCATATTGACCCAGATGTTGGGATACGCAGCGATGACGCCGATCAGGAAAATCGGCGTCGCCGTGTAGGCTGCCAGAGCGACGCCCCTCGGTATCCGCTCAACCGCATCGTAGGTGGCGGCAAAAAAATCGATGAACTTGCCCAGCACAAATATGCCCGCGAGCATGGCGACATAGAACAGCACCGATAACTGTAGCGCGCTGGCGGTGGAGAGTCTGGTTATCTGGCCGTCGCCAATTTGCCAGCCAACCTGGGTGGTTCCATAAAAACCTGCTACGGCGGGGATCAGGGCCAGTAACAAAATATGGCCGGCATAGAGTCTTGTAACAGACTCGGATTCTTTGCGTATCGCTTCCCATTCCTGGTCCGGATGGGTAAACAGGCCAAAACTGTGAGCCAGGCTCATGGACGAATTCCTTGTGGTTGTTTTATTGTCGCACGCACCTTCAGTCTTGGTGCGGGATTGATAATGGTCAAGCTGGCGATTAAATTTTGATCTTTCAAGAAGGATCGCGGCTATAACTGAAGAGTCTATAGCGGCGGGGAAAGGGGAGAGGGGAAAAAAGGGGGAAAGGAGAGAGGGGAAAGGAGAAAGTTTGGTCGGTTCAGGTCAGCGAAAGCGAGCGCTTTTTGCGTTTTTTAGGGTGCACAATAGCCGCTTTCACGACGTTGTCCTTAATCTGCAGCACTTCCACCCGGTGCCCGTCCACTTTCAGGCAGACGTTGGTGTCCGGAATGTTTTCCAGGGTTTCGGTAATCAGGCCGTTGAGGGTTTTTGGTCCGTCCGTGGGCAGCTTCCAGCCCAGGGTCTTGTTGATGGTGCGCACTGCAGATGCGCCGTCAATGATAAACGTGCCATCGTCCTGGGGAATGATATCGGGGCTGGTTGCTGCGTAGTCCGTTGTAAAGTCGCCGACAATCTCTTCCAGTATGTCCTCTAGCGTTGCAAGGCCAAGGACGTCACCATACTCGTCGACCACCACGCCAAACCGGCGCCGGCCTTTCTGGAAGTTGATCAGTTGGGTGTTCAGAGGTGTGCTTTCCGGAATGAAATAGGGCTCCTGGCACAATTGCATGATCATCGCCTTGTTGATTTCTTCCTGCTGGAGCAGCTTGGAGACACTCCGGAGGTGGAGTATTCCCTGAATGTTATTGATGTCACCCTTGAATACCGGCAGCCGGGTATGCTGACTGCTGCGTAACTGGCGCAGGATTGTGTCGGTGTCGTCCTCCAGGTCGACGCCAACCACTTCATTGCGGGGCACCATGATGTCGTTCACTGTCACTTTTTCCAGATCAAGAATGCTGACCAGCATGTCTTTGTGCTTGGCGGGAATCAGCGCACCGGCCTCATTGACGAGGGTCCTGAGTTCCTCCCGGCTGAGATGGTCATTGGCAGCATCTGCCGCAGAAACTCCAAGCAGTTTCAATATGCCACCGGTAAACAGGTTAACGGCCCAGACAATGGGGTAGAGGATCTTTAATAGCGGCCCGAGTATGTAGCTGGCGGGAAACGCGATTTTCTCCGGAAACAGCGCGGCCAGGGTTTTGGGGGTCACTTCTGCAAAAATCAGGATCACGATGGTGAGCAGGATCGTGGCTATCGCAATGCCGGCGTCGCCCCAGACGCGTATCGCAATAACCGTGGCAATCGAAGATGCAAAGATATTGACGAAATTGTTGCCAATGAGGATCACGCCGATCAGCTGGTCCGTGCGTTGCAGCAAGCCCTGGGCACGTTTGGCGCCTTTATGGCCGGTCTTGGCCATATGTTTGAGGCGATACCGGTTGAGGGACATCATCCCCGTTTCTGAGCTGGAAAAGAATCCGGAGAGCAGGATCAGTCCGACAAGGAGAATAAACAGCGCGGTAAGCGATGTTTCGTTCAAAAGAGGTGTCCTTATATTACCGACAAGTAGCGAAAATAGGGTGTGGGGGAGCTCTGTGTCAAGAGATTGCCGGGCGCATCAGGCCTCAACCGCCTCTCTGGAAAATGAGTTCCAGCACAAACTTGCTGCCATAGAATGCCAGCATCAGCAGCGCGGAGCCCGCCAGTGTCCACCGGCTTGCCGTGATGCCGCGCCAGCCTTTGGTGTAGCGCCCGATCAGAAGCGCCACGAAGACCAGCAGGGAAAGTATCGAGAACAGGGTTTTGTGGGCGAGATTCTGGGCGAAGAGGTCCTCTATGAAGAGCGCGCCGGTCACAATCGCCAGAATAAGCATTACCACGCCGGCCCAGACCATCTCGAACAGCAGCGACTCCATGGTTTGCAGCGGTGGCAGGTTGCGTACCAGCAGGCTGTTATAGTTGTGCTTCAGTTGGCGATTCTGGAAATAGAGGAGCACAGCCTGGATAGCCGCCAGTGTAAAGAGGCTGTAGGCTGTCACTGACAATGCGATATGGGACAGCATGCCATAGCTCTGGTCTGACACCAGTATGGACGGTCCATGGGTGATCAGCGCCAGGATAATCGTGAGTCCGGCCAGCGGGTACACGCCCAGAAACAGGCTTTGAACCGGCTTTTTCAGGTTCAGCCCAAGCAAAAGGAAGACGATAAGCCAGGAAATCAGCACCGAGCTTTTGAAAAAGCTGAAGTCGAAGCCGTCGTCATGGTGAACGGTCTGGGCTATCAGAAGGCCGTGACTGGTCAGGGCGAGTACGCCAATCAGAGTGGTAATGGCGAGGTTGCTTTGAACCCGGCCCCTGAAATGCAGGGCTTGCAGCGCAGTACCTACGCTGTACAGAAAAAGAGAGGTGACCGCGAGAATCAGCGTTCCCATGACTTCCTTATTAACCACTGTTCTGACTGGGGATCGGCATTGGTTTCAGCCGATTTGACCGGGCTGGTCGTTTCAGGGCGATAGTCTGGTTATAATGTCGCGATTATGCAACTGGAATCAAGGAGCCGACGCTGGCTCTGTGGTTCATGCACTCAATTTATCCGGGGTACGGAAGAGCAACATGTTTGAGAACCTCCAAGACCGACTTTCCGGCAGTCTGCGCAAGATTTCCGGCCAGGCGCGCCTCACCGATGACAATATTAAGGACACCCTCAGAGAGGTGCGGATGGCACTGCTGGAGGCCGACGTTGCCCTTCCGGTAGTGAAGGATTTTGTCGAAGGTGTCCGCGCGCGTGCTATCGGACAGGAGGTGCAGCGCAGCCTTACGCCGGGCCAGGTATTTGTAAAGGTCGTTCAGCAGGAGCTTGAACGGGTGATGGGTGAGGGTAACGAATCCCTCAACCTGAATGTTCAGCCGCCGGCCGTGATTATGATGGCCGGCCTGCAGGGTGCTGGTAAGACGACCACTGTTGCCAAGCTTTCCCGCTTCCTCAAGGAACGCCAGAAGAAATCCGTGATGGTTGTCAGTGCCGACGTTTACCGTCCGGCAGCGATCCGGCAACTGGAAACCCTGGCGGGCGAGGTCGGCGTCGAGTTTTTTCCGAGCACCGCTGACCAGGATCCCGTGGATATTGCTGAAGGTGCGATTGCTGCCGCACGGAAGAAGCATATTGATGTGGTGATTCTTGATACCGCCGGTCGCCTCCATGTCGATGAGCAGATGATGGGTGAGATCGGCAGGCTGCACAAAGCCGTCAATCCGGTAGAAACCCTGTTTGTGGTTGACGCCATGACCGGTCAGGATGCGGCCAACACCGCCAAGGCATTCAACGACGCTTTGCCGCTGACAGGCGTGGTGCTGACCAAAACCGATGGCGACGCCAGGGGGGGGGCGGCTCTGTCCGTCCGTCACATCACGGGCAAACCGATCAAATTCCTGGGTGTGGGCGAGAAGTCCGATGCGCTGGAGCCGTTTTACCCGGACCGGGTGGCCTCCCGGATTCTGGGTATGGGCGATGTGCTCTCCCTTATAGAGGAAGCGGAGCGCAAGCTGGACCAGAAAAAGGCCCAGAAGCTCACCAGGAAGATCAAGAAGGGCAAGAGCTTTGATCTTGAAGACTTCCGCGACCAGTTGCAGCAAATGAAGAATATGGGTGGCATTGGTGGTTTGCTCGACAAGCTTCCGGGTATGGGACAGATGGCCCAGATGGCCCAGCAGCAGGTAAACGACAAGTCCATGGGGCAGATGGAAGCGATTATTTGCTCGATGACTCCGAAGGAGCGCCGCTACCCGGATGTCATCAATAACTCCCGCAAGCGCCGGATTGCCACCGGGTCTGGTACACAGATCCAGGATGTGAATCGTCTGCTGAAGCAGCACAAGCAAATGCAGAAAATGATGAAAAAGTTTGGCAAAAAGGGTGGTATGGCGAATATGATGCGCGGCCTGGGTGGCATGATGCCGCCGGGCGGCGGAGGTGGTGGCGCGCCTCCATTTGGCCGTATGTAAAAAGCCTTACATGGAAAACCGGGAAACAACCGGTTTGCCTGTTTTCTTTGGCGTGTATTTAGCATAGAATAGCGCCCCTTTCGAGTATGGGTCTTCGCGCCAGCTGTTGTTCAGTCGGCGTGAATCGTACAAAGTTCGTACAACAGAACAGGATATTGGTTAAATGGTAACAATCCGTTTGGCTCGTGGCGGCTCCAAGAAGCGCCCGTTCTACCATCTGACAGTCACCGACAGCCGCAAATCACGCGACGGTCGTTTTATTGAACGTGTTGGCTTCTTCAACCCGGTTGCCCGTGGCCAGGAAGAGCGTCTGCGCGTAGATCGTGACCGTGTCAACTTCTGGCTTGGCCAGGGTGCGCAGGCCAGTGATCGCGTTGCCCAGCTGCTGAAGGCGGCCGCTGAGTAACCCAGTATTGACACCGGGGTTGGTGGCATGACACAGAATGTGCAGGAGACTGTGATCGGCCGGATTACGTCGGTGTTTGGGGTCAAGGGGTGGCTGAAAGTCTTCTCCTACACTGACCCCAAAGAAGGAATACTGAACTATCCGGACTGGACTCTGGATCTGGACGGTAAACGTATTCCGGCCAGGCTTGAAGAAGGTCGCCGCCAAGGGCAGGCCATTGTTGTCAGGCTGAAAGGAATTGATGATCGTGAGTTGGCGCGCACTTACTGTGGCGCTGAGGTCAGGGTTTCCAGGGCAGAGTTGCCGGAGCTCCCCGACGGGGAGTACTACTGGTTTCAGCTGGAAGGTCTTGAGGTCTTCACGGTTGAGGATGAGTGCCTTGGTAAAGTGCACCATCTGATAGAAACCGGGTCTAACGATGTTCTGGTGGTGCAGGCAACTGCGGGCTCCATCGATCAGCGTGAGCGCCTGATTCCTTACCTTCCGGACCAGGTGGTCCGGAAGGTTGATCTGGCTTCGCAGCGTATGGTTGTCGACTGGGACCCGGAGTTCTGACGGGTGTGGATTGGCGCAGTCAGTCTGTTCCCGGATATGTTCGGTGCGGTAACGGATTACGGGATCACGGGTAGGGCAGTCCGGGACGGTCTTCTGACTTTCCGGAGCTGGAATCCCCGTGACTATACCCATGACCGGCACCGCACAGTGGATGACCGGCCCTATGGTGGTGGTCCGGGTATGCTGATGAAAATTCAGCCCCTCAGGGATGCCATTCACGCGGCCCGGGAAGCGGCGCCTGGCAAGGCTTGCGTGGTTTATCTGTCGCCCCAGGGCGAGACGTTGAATCAGTCCGTTGTCGAGTCGCTTGCAGCAGAAAAGCCGCTGATTCTCGTGGCAGGCCGGTACGAGGGTGTTGATGAGCGCCTGATAGCGACGGAGGTCGATCGGGAAGTGTCACTGGGTGATTTTGTTCTTTCCGGTGGCGAGCTGGCAGCAATGGCTGTTATTGATGCGGTTACACGCCTCATCCCCGGAGCGCTGGGTCATGCGCAGTCGGCAGAGCAGGATTCTTTCGCCGACGGTTTGCTGGATTGTCCGCACTACACCCGGCCCGAGGTTTACGAAGGTCAGGCGGTGCCGGATGTTTTATTGGGCGGTCACCATGATCAGATCCGGCGTTGGCGACTCAAGCAGTCGCTGAGGCGAACCCGGCAGCGACGCCCCGACCTGCTTGAAAAGCGGGTGTTTACGGACGAAGAGCGTCAGTTGCTGGAAGAGATTTTGAACGAACCGGGTGCCTCTGAATGATCAGGGCATTAACAGATTGGGTATCAGGAGCATTACGATGAGCGGCAAGAACAACATCATCAGTCAACTTGAAGCAGAACAGATGACCAAGGAAATCCCCGCGTTTGCGCCGGGCGACACCGTGGTCGTTCAGGTTCGCGTAACCGAGGGTAACCGTGAGCGTCTGCAGGCGTTCGAGGGTGTTGTCATCGGTAAGCGTAACCGTGGCATGAACTCTTCGTTCACCGTGCGTAAGATTTCTTACGGCGTTGGTGTTGAGCGTACCTTCCAGACCTTCTCTAAGCTGATTGACAGCCTTAGCGTGAAGCGTCGCGGTGACGTACGCCAGGCCAAGCTTTATTACCTGCGGGACCTGTCTGGCAAGGCAGCTCGTATCAAGGAAAAGCTGGGCTGATCAGCGTATTGCTGAGCGCCAGACACAAAAAAGGCAGCCCATGGCTGCCTTTTTTGTGTCTGGTGGCCCGGTAGGCTTGCTGTGGGTTAGTCACAGTTTGAGGGCTTGGGCGTGAGATCAGAAGACGAATCAGTGATCGGTCGGTTTGTCGATGCGATCTGGCTTGAGGATGGGCTTGGTGAGAAGACAAGGCAGGCATACCGAAGTGACCTGTCACGGTTGTCCGAATGGCTGGAGCGCCGGCCGGGTCGTCCGATACTGACGGAGGTGCGCAGAGCCGACCTTCTGGCCTGGATGTCCCGTGGGCTTGCAGAAGGGATAAAGAGCTCCACGGCTGCAAGGCGCCTTTCGGGGCTCCGGCGGTTTTACCGGTTTTTGTTGCGGGAAAGTCTGATCGCCGAGGACCCGACCCTGCGTATAGACAGTCCGAGTCTGCCGCGACGCCTTCCGGATTCCCTGACAGAAGAGGAAGTGGATGCGCTGCTTTCAGAGCCGGACCCCGGTGTTGCCATCGAACTCCGGGACAAGGCCATGCTGGAGATCCTCTACGGGTGCGGTCTGCGGGTATCGGAGCTGACGGAGCTGAGGGTTGATCAGGTGAATCTGCGCCAGGGCGTGGTCCGGATTACCGGCAAGGGTGACAAGGAGCGCCTCGTCCCCCTGGGCGAAGAGGCAGTGGACTGGTTGCTCCGGTATATGAAACAAGCGCGTCCGGAGCTCTTGAGGGGACGGTCCTGTGATGCGCTATTCCCCGGTAACCGGGCAGCCGCCATGACGCGTCAGACTTTCTGGCACCGTATCAAGCACTACGCCGTGCGAGTGGGTATCCGGAAACACCTGTCCCCCCATACGCTCAGGCATGCGTTTGCCACGCATCTCCTCAATCATGGCGCGGACTTGCGTGTTGTCCAGATGCTTCTCGGTCACTCGGATCTGTCCACGACCCAGATCTACACCCATGTGGCCCGGCAGCGTCTTCATTCGCTGCACCAGGCCCATCACCCCCGTGGCTGAGTGGCTCGGTGGCCGGGGAGTGACAGGGCTCGAGGTGAACTTTCCCCGCACGGGGATGTCGCATTGAATTGATCCCCGGCCTGTGCCAATACTGCCCGGGTTGTTTAACCGATGACTGAAAAAGGGTTGTTTGCCAGAATGAATATTAAAAGTCTTATCGTGGTGCTCGGTGTCGTTGCCGGCTTGTCGGGAGTGGCCAGCGTCAGTGCCGGCGAAGTTGAGGACCGGATTGCCGGGCGCCTGACCAAGGCGGTGCCGGGGCTGAAGGTAATGTCGGTGCGAAAATCCGAGGCGGAAGGCCTCTATGAGGTTCAGAGCAACAACGGCGATACCATCTATACCACCGAAGATGGCCAGTACCTGATGACCGGTGACCTTCTTAAGATTACCGACCAGGGCATTGCAAATGTCACCGAAGTTGCCCGCGCCGAGGCCCGCAAGGCAGCGATGGCCGGGTTTGGCGATGATGGTGCAATCCGTTTTCCGGCAAAAAATGAAAAAGCCGTGGTGAGCGTCTTTACCGATATCGATTGCCCCTATTGCCGGAAGCTTCACGATGAGGTGCCACAGCTCAATGAGTATGGCATTACGGTGAATTACTACGCGTTTCCCCGCTCAGGCCCGAACACAGCTTCTTTCAGGAAATACGAGTCGGTCTGGTGTGCCGAGGATCAGCAGGCGGCTATGACATCAGCCAAGGCAGGCAAGCACATTGATGAGGCCAGCTGTGAAAACCCGGTTCAGGAGCAGTACCGGCTTGGTGGTCAGATTGGCGTAACCGGCACGCCCGCCATTGTCCTGGAAGACGGCAATATGGTCCGTGGTTATGTCCCGGCGAAGCGTCTGGCAGAGGGGCTTGGACTGCTCTGATTGCAGTTTCGGTCGTCAGGGCTTCCCGAAATTTTCAGTATTTGAGTTGGTTCCGGTTCAGGGCTTATTCAGTGAGGCCTGAATCGGTATACTATGCCTCCTTATTGCAATTCATCAGCACCCCTTCGGGATCAGAGGTGAGAGTTTGAAAGACGTCAGTGTCGGAATCTGCGGACTGGGAACCGTCGGCGGCGGTACCTTTAATGTCTTGACCCGGAATGCCAGGCTCATTGCCGGCCGGGCTGGCTGCAACATCCGGATTACCCGGATTGCCAGTCGCCGGGCTCGCGAGGACATGGACCTCGGAGACGTACCCTTCAGCACCGACATTTACGACGTGGTGAACGATCCAGGTGTGGATATCGTGGTGGAGCTCATCGGCGGTTACGACGCGGCCCGTGAACTCGTGCTGGCGGCTATCCGCAATGGCAAGCATGTTGTGACGGCCAACAAGGCCCTGATCGCCGTTCACGGCAACGAAATCTTCGAGGCCGCCGAGAAGGCCGGTGTTGTGGTTGCCTACGAGGCCGGTGTAGCCGGTGGTATTCCGGTGATCAAGGCGGTGCGTGAAGGCATGGCGGCAAACCGTATCGACTGGATTGCCGGCATTATCAATGGCACCGGCAATTACATCCTCACCGAAATGCGTGCAGGTCGCGAGTTTACAGAAGTGCTCAAGGAAGCCCAGGACCTGGGTTATGCAGAGGCAGATCCGACCTTTGACGTGGAAGGCATTGATGCAGCCCATAAGCTGACCATTCTCGCCTCGGCCGGCTTTGGTGTACCTCTGCAGTTTGAAAAAGGCTATACCGAAGGGATTTCGAAAATCACTCCGTACGATATTGCCCATGCCGAACTGCTGGGCTATCGCATCAAGCATCTGGGTATTGCCCGCCGCCGGGACAATGGCATTGAACTGCGGGTTCATCCCACTCTGGTTCCCCAGAGCCACCTGATTGCCCAGGTAGACGGCGTCCTGAACGCGGTGCTGGTGGATGGCGATGCCGTTGGCCAGACCATGTACTACGGCCCGGGAGCCGGGGATGAAGCAACAGCGTCCGCGGTTATTGCCGATATCGTGGATGTCGCACGTGCCGTGGCCACTGAAAGCAGCCAGCGTGTGCCTTACCTTGGTTTCTCACCGGACGCCATGGAGGACCTGGATGTCCTTTCCATGGAGGATATCCAGTCCGCCTATTACCTGCGCATTACCGCTCTGGACCGCCCGGGCGTGCTGGCGAAGATTGCCTCTATCCTAAGTGAGCACGGCATCAACATCGAATCGATCATGCAGAAGGAATCCGAGCTGAAAGACGGCCGTATTCCGGTGATTATCCTGACCCACACGGTTCAGGAACGGCAGATCAACCGTGCGATCGACGAGCTGGAAGCCCTGTCTGATACCGATGGTCAGGTTGTCCGGATCCGCGCTGAAAACTTTAACTGACAGGTACGCACGTGAGATACATCAGTACGCGGGGTGAAGCGCCCGCACTGGGCTTTGAGGACGTTTTGCTGACCGGGCTGGCCACCGACGGTGGCCTTTATGTTCCGGAATCGCTGCCGCATTTCAGCCTGGAGGAGATCCGGAGCTGGCGCGGGCTTTCCTACAGTGAACTCGCCTTCAATGTCATGCATCCGTTTGTGGACGACGCCGTTCCGGCGGACGATTTCCGCAAGATGTTGAATGAAACCTACGCCGTGTTCGCGCACCCGGCCGTTGCACCGCTGGTGCAGCTGGACACCAATGAGTGGGTGATGGAGCTGTTCCGTGGCCCGACTCTGGCGTTCAAGGATTTCGCCCTGCAGTTACTGGGTCGTTTGCTGGATTATGTCCTGGAGAAGCGCCAGCAGCACGTGGTCATCATGGGGGCTACCTCAGGTGATACCGGCTCGGCGGCCATCGAGGGCTGCCGTCGTTGTGAACACGTGGATATCTTCATCCTGCATCCTTACCAGCGGGTGTCGGAAGTGCAGCGCCGCCAGATGACCACGGTGCAGGGCGACAACATCCACAACATTGCGGTGCGCGGCAATTTCGATGACTGCCAGCGGATGGTGAAAGAGAGCTTTAGCAATCAGTCCTTCCTGGGCGGAAAGACCCAGCTTGCGGCGGTGAATTCCATAAACTGGGCACGAATCATGGCCCAGATCGTGTATTACTTTCATGCCTCGCTGGCACTGGGCGGTCCGGATCGCAGCATGGCCTTCTCGGTACCCACCGGCAATTTCGGTGATATCTTTGCCGGCTACCTGGCGAAGAAGATGGGACTGCCGATTTCCCAACTGGTCATTGCCACCAACCGGAACGATATCCTGCATCGCTTCATGAGTGGCAACAAATACGAGCAGCATCAGCTTGAGCACACCCTGTCTCCGAGTATGGATATCATGGTGTCCAGCAACTTCGAGCGCCTGCTGTTCGACCTCCATGGCCGGGATGGGCTGGCGGTGAAAACGCTGCTGGAAAATGCTGCGAAGGGGCCGGTCAGCATTGAGGATTACCGCTGGAAGCATGCCCGCAAGCTGTTTGACAGCGACGCGGTGGACGACAAGGCCACCTGCGATACCATCCGCGAGATCTACCAGCAGAACGAGTATCTGCTGGATCCTCACACCGCCATCGGCGTTCGCGCGGCCCGCAACTGCCGCCGGGACCCGGCAGTGCCGATGATTACCCTGGGAACCGCCCATCCGGCCAAGTTCCCGGATGCCGTTGCCGAGTCCGGCCTGAGTGTACAGCCGCCACTGCCGGCCCACATGGCGGACCTGTTCGAGCGGGAAGAACGTTACACGGTGCTGGATAACAACATCGCCGGCGTTCAGGAGTTCATTGCCAAGAACTGGAAGAATACCTGACCTGGTATGGCACCCAAAAAGATCCTGCGTCGCCCCCAGCCGGAATCGCTTACCGGCTGGGGGCAAAAACTGCCCCCCTTGCTTCGCCGTCTGTACGCGGCCCGCGGTGTCACCTCCGATGAGCAGCTGAGCTATACCCTGAAACACCTGGCCTCGCCCATGTCCCTTCGGGGCATAGACCGTGCCGTCGAGCTTCTTGCCGAGGCCATTGACCGGCAGCAGCACGTTCTGGTGCTCGGGGATTTCGACGCCGACGGCGCGACCAGTACCGCTGTGGCTATGCTCGGCCTTTCGATGCTCGGCTTACAGAGTATTGATTTTCGCGTTCCCAGCCGGTTTGCTGACGGTTACGGCCTGACCCCGGGCATCATCGAACGGTTGCGCGACGAAGGCGAGCTTCCGGACCTGATGGTCACCGTTGATAACGGGATATCCGCCGTTGAGGGCGTGAAAGCTGCCAGGGAGCTGGGTGTGAAGGTAGTGGTCACCGATCACCACCTGGCGGGCGAAGAACTTCCGGACGCCGATGCCATCGTCAATCCCAATCAGCCAGGCTGCCCCTTCCTGAGCAAGAACGCCGCCGGCGTTGGCGTGATGTTTTATGTACTTACGGCGTTGCGCAAACACCTCCGGGAAACCAATCGTCTGCCCAACCCGGAGCCGAACCTCGGAAGCCTGCTCGATCTGGTGGCCCTGGGGACGGTTGCGGATGTGGTACCCCTGGATCACAACAACCGCATTTTCGTAGAGCAGGGCCTGCGCCGGATACGTCAGGGCGAGGCCCGCCCTGGCATTCTGGCCTTGCTGGAAATCGCGGGCCGGGACCATACTGCCATCAGCTCAACCGATCTCGGGTTTGTCGTTGGCCCCCGCCTGAACGCGGCTGGTCGTCTGGATGACATGAGCATCGGCATCGCCTGCCTGCTGGCGGACAGCCCGGACGAGGCCCGCCGTCTGGCCCGGGAGCTGGATACCTTCAACCGGGAACGCCGGACCATCGAAAAAGAGATGAAAGCCCAGGCCCAGGATCTTCTCGCCTCCATGTCACTGGACCTTGAAGGTTTGCCCTGGGGGCTGGCCCTGTTTGATCCCGACTGGCATCAGGGTGTCATCGGCATTCTCGCTGCCCGCATTCGAGAGCAGACCCACCGACCCACCATCGCCTTTGCCCCGGACGACAACGGCGAAGACATCAAAGGCTCTGCCCGCTCCATCCCCGGGCTGCACATCCGCGATGTACTGGCGGTGGTCGATTGCCGCCACCCTGGGATCATGAAAAAGTTCGGTGGCCACGCCATGGCTGCGGGCATGACCCTCGCCAAAGCAGACCTGGACGCTTTCTCCGAAGCCTTCGACCGCGCCGTTCGCGACACCCTTTCGGCCGAGGATCTGGAAGCCGCGATCACCACTGACGGGCCTCTGGGCCCGGGCGAACTTTCTCTCGATACCGCCGCGCTACTCAAGCGCGCCGGCCCCTGGGGTCAGCATTTCCCTGAGCCGCTGTTCGACGGCGAATTCCGGGTGGTGAGCCAGCGAATCGTCGGGGAAAGCCATCTGAAACTGGTGTTGCAGCCGGTCGATGGTGGCGGCATTATCGATGGCATTGCCTTCAACACCGGTCCGGAAGTGCCTGACTATACCCGCACCGGGGCCCGGGTGGTTTACAAACCGGATGCCAATACCTTTCGGGGCCGCACCAATCTGCAGCTCCTGGTGGACTATCTCGAGCCGCTCTCCTGATTCCCGGAAAGCGATACCACTGACCAAGCTTGGGCAGGAGGCGGGGGAGTTGCTCCGGGAGTGTCGAAAACAGGGATGTTTTCGTCAAGCGTACAGGGACGTATTCACAGCGTCTCCCGGAGCAACTTCCCCGCCTCCTGCTTACTACCAGGTCGAGGATAACCACGGCTGATTTACAAACCGATTTCCGGTAGAATTCCGCCTCTGTTTTACTCTCCATTTTCAAGAGCGAGTAAGGGTTTCATGGAAATTAATCCGATTGTTACGAAGATTAAAGAGCTTCGTGAGCGCACTGAAGCGCTCAGGGGGTATCTTTGACTACGATCAGCGCAGTGAACGACTGATCGAAGTTGAGCGTGAGCTGGAGCAGCCCAGTGTCTGGGATGACCCGGACCGGGCTCAGGCTCTGGGAAAAGAGCGTGCGGATCTTGAATTGATCGTAAAGACCATCGATAACCTCACCTCCGGCCTGGAAGACGCGAAAGGTCTGCTGGATATTGCTGCAGAAGAAGAGGACGAAGCTACGGTCGCCGAGATCGAGTCTGACCTCGACGGTCTTGATAAGGAGCTCGAGAAGCTCGAATTTCGCCGCATGTTCTCCGGCGAGATGGACGCCAACAACGCCTACCTGGACATCCAGGCCGGCTCTGGCGGCACCGAAGCCCAGGACTGGGCCAACATGCTCCTGCGTATGTACCTGCGCTGGGCGGAGCGTCGGGGCTTCAAGGCGGAGATCGTCGAACTGATGGAAGGCGATGTGGCAGGCATCAAGAGTGCCACGATCCACGTTCAGGGTGACTACGCGTTCGGCTGGTTGCGCACGGAAACCGGCGTTCACCGGCTGGTTCGTAAATCGCCTTTTGATTCCGGCAACCGCCGCCACACCTCCTTCTCATCGGTGTTTGTGTCGCCGGAAGTGGACGACAGCTTCGAAATTGAAATCAACCCGGCGGATCTCCGGGTGGATGTCTACCGTGCCTCGGGCGCCGGTGGTCAGCACGTTAACCGGACCGAGTCAGCGGTACGTCTGACCCATAACCCCACCGGCATTGTTGTGGCCTGTCAGGCTGGCCGAAGCCAGCACCAGAACAAGGATCAGGCCATGAAGCAGCTGAAGGCGAAGCTGTTTGAGCGCGAGATGCAGGAGCGTAACGCCGAGAAACAGAAGGCCGAGGACGCCAAGGCCGATATTGGTTGGGGCAGCCAGATCCGTTCCTACGTTCTGGATGACAGCCGCATCAAGGACCTGCGCACCAAGGTCGAAACCAGTAATACCCAGTCGGTGCTGGACGGTGACATTGACAAGTTCATCGAAGCCAGCCTGAAGATGGCGCTGTAACCAGTGCCTTTGCCACGCTAACCCGGACAACCCCGATTCCTAGTGAGCCAAAATGACTGATCAAACTCAGAATGCCGCACAGCATGAGGACAACAAGCTGATTGCCGAGCGTCGCGCCAAACTGTCAGAGATGCGCGATCAGGGCAGTGCCTTCCCCAACGACTTCCGTCGTGACGCCACCGCCGCCGGGCTTCAGGCGAAATACGGTGACAAAACCAAGGAAGAGCTGGAGTCCCTGGGCATCAAAGTGGCCATTGCCGGCCGCATGATGCTCGACCGCAAGGCATTCAAGGTGGTTCAGGACATGACCGGCCGCATCCAGATCTATGCCTCCAAGGATGTCCAGAAAGACACCAAACACTGGGATCTCGGGGATATCGTGGGCGTGCGAGGAACCCTGTCCAAATCCGGCAAGGGCGACCTGTATGTCACCATGGACGAGTACATGATGCTCACCAAGTCCCTGCGGCCGCTGCCAGAGAAGCACAAGGGACTGACCGACACCGAAGCCCGTTACCGTCACCGCTACGTGGACCTGATGGTCAACGAGGACAGCCGCCGGGTGTTCTACGCACGCTCCAGGATCATCAGTGCCATGCGCCAGTACTTCACCGACCGGGACTTCATGGAAGTGGAAACCCCGATGCTTCAGGTGATTCCCGGTGGTGCCACCGCGCGCCCATTCGTGACCCACCATAACGCCCTGGGTATCGACATGTACCTGCGTATCGCGCCAGAGCTGTTCCTGAAGCGCCTGGTGGTGGGTGGCTTTGAGCGGGTGTTTGAGATCAACCGCAATTTCCGTAATGAGGGGCTCTCCACCCGCCATAATCCGGAGTTCACCATGGTGGAGTTCTACCAGGCCTACGCGGATTACAATGATCTGATGGACCTCACCGAGGACATGCTCCGCACCATCACCCAGAAGGTGCTGGGCACAACTACGGTTGTGAACTCCCGTACCCTGGCTGATGGCAGCGAGGAAACCGTCGAGTACGATTTTGGCAAAACCTTCGAACGCCTGACCGTGGTCGACGCCATCCTGCGTCATAACCCGGACATCAAGCCCGAGCAGCTGGCGGATAATGCCAGTGCCCGCCAGGTTGCCAAGGATCTGGGCATTCACCTCAAGGACGGCTGGGGCCTGGGTAAGGTTCAGATCGAGATTTTCGAGGCGACCGCCGAGCATCGCCTGATCCAGCCTACGTTCATCACTGAGTATCCGAAAGAAGTGTCGCCCCTGGCCCGCTGCAAGGACAGCAACCCGTTCGTCACCGAACGCTTCGAATTCTTCGTGGGTGGGCGCGAGATTGCCAACGGCTTCTCGGAGCTGAACGATGCGGAAGACCAGGCCGAACGCTTCCAGGACCAGGTGGCCGAAAAGGACGCCGGCGACGACGAGGCCATGTTCTACGACGAAGATTACATCATGGCGCTGGAATACGGCCTGCCGCCCACCGCCGGCGAAGGCATTGGCATCGACCGGCTGGCCATGCTGCTGACCAACTCGCCCTCGATCCGTGACGTCATCCTGTTCCCGGCCATGCGCCCCGAGCACAAGGCCGACAGCCGGAAAGACGAGGGCTGATCCATGAGCCCGGTTGAGGTACTGGCCAGCCAGCTCAGGCCCGACCGTGGCTGGAAAGAGCATCTCTCGGAAGAATTCCGCCAGCCCTACATGCAGAGCCTGGCGGAATTCCTGGCCGCTGAGGAGCAGGCCGGCAAAGTCCTGTTCCCCGCCAGCCATCACTGCTTTAACGCCCTTAACAGCACGCCCCTGGATAACGTAAGGGTGGTCATTCTCGGGCAAGACCCCTACCACGGCCCCGGCCAGGCCCATGGCCTGTGTTTCTCCGTGCGCCCGAACGTGGCAACCCCACCCTCGCTGGTCAACATCTTCAAGGAAATCCAGGGCGACCTGGGCGTCACCCCGCCGGACCACGGCTGCCTGCAACCCTGGGCAGAGCAGGGCGTATTACTGCTCAACAGCGTCCTCACCGTCGTCCAGGGCCAGGCCGGCGCCCACCAGGGCAAAGGCTGGGAAACCTTCACCGATAAGGTCATCGAAACGATCAATCGCGAACGGGAAGGCGTGGTGTTCCTGCTCTGGGGGAGCTACGCCAAAAAGAAAGGCCGGCACATCGACCGCAGCAAGCACCTGGTGCTGGACGGTCCGCATCCGTCACCACTGAGCGCCTACCGAGGCTTCTTCGGTTGCAAGCACTTCTCGAAAGCAAATGAGTGGTTGGAGCAGCAGGGCAAACCCACGGTTAAGTGGGAGCTGCCTTCAAAGGAAGTTTTGCTCGACCGGTACCGGAAAGCCTGAGCTCCAGCGGGTGGGGCAGTCTCCCAAAACCGTGCGGAGCCATGGATGGCGGAGCCGAGCGTACAGGGATGTATTTACAGCGTGTTTTGGGAGACTGCCCCACCCGCTGGAGCCGCCCCCAAGGTTGATTTACTGCAGAAGAGCCATGGCGGCTTCCATCTGGGCGTTCAGATCCTCTTCCTCGCTCATGTCGATATTCGGATCCAACCCAAGACGATCAAAAGCAGAAACCTTCGTCCAGTCCATCTCCGTCCAGGGGTGCTCGGAGCCCGCAACCAGCTGGAGATTGGCAACCATCACCAGGTCGGCATAGTCTGCCGCCGGAACCTCACGATTGAAGCGGGCGTATTCCAGCGGAACATTCTGAAGATCTATCGGGAAGTCCCACTTCTTGAGAATCGTCGCCCCGATTTTCGGGTGCAGCTCTTCAATCACGTTGTCCAGCATGATGCTGCTGATCTGAATATCCTGATCTTCCACGTATCGCAGGATCGGCAGAACCCCGATCAGATGAACCAGGCCCGCGAGAGTTGCCTGGTCCGGTTTGAGCCTGGTGTAGTGCTGGGCCAGTACGTGGCAGACACCGGCAACTTCGGTGCTGGTCTGCCAGGTGGCGCGCATCCGCTTGTCGATCATGTCAGAGGTGGCCTGGAACATCTGCTCCATGGCCAGGCCCATCGCCAGATTGCTGGTGTAGGCCATGCCGAGGCGGCTCACCGCCATGTTCAGGTTTTCAATAGCCCGGCTGCCACGGAACAACGGGCTGTTGCACACCCGGATAATGCGTGCGGAAAGGGCGGTGTCATTGCTGATCACCTTCACCAGGTCGGCGATGGCCGAATCCTCGGATTGCGCAATGTCCCGTACCTGCAGGGCCACTTCCGGAAGGGTAGGCAGCACAAGCTTGTCATTTTCGATGGCGGCATTAAGGTCGGCTTTAATGGTTTCGACAATATTCGACATGGTCAGTTACGGTCCGCATGTTGGTTCCGGATACCGACCACGGGTGTTGGTCGTTACCCTAAAAAAATCAGATATGTGAGCTACTGCATAGCAAAATAGCAAATTCCGAGGGGTTTGCCTGTCAACTTATGTATCTGATTGTGGGCTTTTTTCCCTCTCGGGTACAACGTAGGGCAAAGGCATCGGAATAAGGACAGCGTCGGGCTGCCCTTCCGGATGAAGGTTTTTTTCACACGCATCATGGCGTACAACGGCCAGCAACTCACAACTGCCGTTACGGTATTTCACTGAGTTGACCACCTCGCCCACCGAACGCTCGCCAGCAACCAATGCACTGCCAGGAACCGGGAGTTCACCGGCCTGTTCAATCCGGAAACGAAACAGGCTCTTCTTCAGTTGGCCGAGGAAGTGCATCCGGGCAATAACCTCCTGACCGGTGTAGCAGCCCTTCTTGAAGTGGATACCGCCCACGTGTTGCCAGTTCAGCATCTGGGGAACGAAGGACTCCTGGGTGGCGGTAGTGAGGGATGCGACGCCGGCAGCGATCTCCGAGGCGTACCAGTCTGCCCGGGGCCGCTGGTCAGAGGTGTCGAGGCTGTTCTCATCCCCCGTGGTTTGCCAGAACTCAAAACGGGGTGTGCCCTCGGCGGTCGGCTCTGTTCTCACCAGGAACCCGGTATCCAGCTCGACAGAGTCCCCGGGGTCCTTCAGATTGTTTATGGCATTTCCCGCCAGGGTCTCGGCCACCCGGTTACCGAGAATACCGACAAGGCTGGCTGCCGGAATCACGTCCATGGAAGTGCCCCGGAACAGCATCAAGTACTTGCGCAGGTGGCTGATGGTGTCGTCAGCGAGATCGGTGGAAAAGTCCATCAGGATATCCTCTCCGGCCCTGACCATGCGGGTCAGGCAGTAGGCGCGGCCTTTGGGTGTTGAGGCCGCCGCCCGGGGAGAGCGCCCGGCGGTTACTTCATTGAGGTTCTGGCTGAACTGGCCCTGGAGAAACTTGTCTGTCCCCGGGCCGCTGATCCGCACGACAATCCGGTTATTCAGGACCGTCCAGCCATCACCGGGCAAAGGAAAGTCTGCAACCGCTGGTACAGGTGTGTCTGGGTCAGTCATGGAGTGCTCCAGATCAATGCATCATGTGGATGGTGGCCTGGACCGGCCCAGTCTGAGCCACATTCTCAGGCGACGGAATGCCTCTTCAGCAACGTTGCCGGGCCGGCCGGATGACGATGTCAGAAGGATAATCGTGTATGGCCGGTATCTGGTGTCTGCAGGGCGAAGTTTCAAGAGCGCCAGCCCGGACCAGACCCGGCTGGCCGCCGATGCAACTACCGGGATCTTCCGATGGTCTGCGGTTCTCGCATACAGCTGGTCCTGCTCTACAAGCAATTCTTTGACGGAGCGACGGCCTTTGAGCAGGCCGTTGCATTGAAATTGCACCAGCGCGCCCGCCAAAACGACCGGAATGGCGGCCAGCAGCCAGGCTTTGCCAGCCAGGGCCGCCACAATCAGAAATGCCAGCAGCGCCAGCCAGGGCACAGTTGCCATGACCCCGACCAGCCAGGACGGTGAGAGCGTCAGCTCAATCCGGCTGGACACGATTGAGGATTATGTCGACCATCCGTTGCAGGTCCGGATCTTCCGGGCGGCTGCGCTGCATGAACCATTCGAACATGTCGTTATCCTCGCAGCTGAGCAGTTTTTTATAGCGGGCCTGGTCGTCGGCGTTGAGCTCCCGGTAGGCCTCCTCTACAAAGGGGATCAGGAGGTTGTCCAGTTCAAGCATGCCGCGACGGCTGTGCCACCACAGGCGGTTAAATTCTGCTTTTTCGGACGATGCAGGTGTCTCTGACATAGTTTTTACCATCGAATCGTTTGTAAAAGTCGGTGTTGATTCAGGGCGCAAGCGTGCGATAAGTCGTTGGTACCAGCACGGTATCACGGACCTCATGGAGCAGTCCCGGGTAATCCAGTGTGTAGTGCAGCCCACGGCTTTCCTTGCGCTGCAGTGCAGAACAGATTATCAGGTCTGATACGGTGACCAGGTTTCGCAGCTCTAGCAGGTCGTTGGTGACCCGGTAATTGCTGTAGAACTCGCCGATTTCCGCGGACAACAGGTCGGCCCGGTGCTTGGCCCGCTGCAGTCGTTTGGTGGTCCGCACAATTCCTACGTAGTCCCACATGAAGTGGCGCAGTTCGTCCCAGTTGTGGGAAATAACAACGTCTTCATCGGAATCGCGCACCTGGCTTTCATCCCAGTCCGGGGCTTCCGGGGGCGGCGGAATATCTGCCTCACGCCGGGTAATATCTGCCGCCGCCGCCCGCCCATAGACCAGACATTCCAGCAGGGAGTTGCTGGCCATACGGTTGGCACCGTGGAGCCCGGTGAACGCCGCTTCGCCCACCACATAAAGCTGGTTGATGTCGGTTCTGGCGCGTTCGTCGCTGACAATGCCGCCGCAGGTGTAGTGGGCGGCCGGGACCACGGGAATGGGTTCTCTGGTGATATCAATGCCAAAGCCCAGGCACTTCTCGTAAATGGTCGGGAAGTGGTGCTTTATAAAGTCTTCGGGTTTGTGGCTGATATCCAGGTACAGGTGATCGGCACCCAGGCGTTTCATCTCATGGTCAATGGCCCGGGCAACGATGTCCCGGGGTGCCAGTTCTCCGCGCGCATCGAAGCGGTCCATGAATCGAGTGCCATCGGGCAGTTTCAGCAAGCCGCCTTCACCGCGCACTGCTTCGGTGATCAGGAAGGACTTTGCATGGGGGTGATACAGGCAGGTCGGGTGGAACTGATTAAACTCCATGTTCGCCACCCGGCAGCCGGCCCGCCATGCCATGGCGATACCATCGCCGGATGCCCCGTCCGGATTGGTGGTGTAGCGGTAGGCCTTGGAGGCGCCCCCGGTGGCAATGACGGTAAACCGGGCCCGGAACAACTCCACATGGTTGTCCTCAAGGTTCAGGATGTAGGCGCCGATACAGCGGTTACCCGGCAGCGACAGTTTCCGGTTGGTGATCAGGTCTACCGCGACCCGGCCAGACATAAGCTCGATGTTGGGCCTGGCCTGGGCCTGGGATGTGAGGGTGGTTGAGACGGCATGACCGGTGGCATCGGCAGCGTGAATGATGCGCCGGTGGCTGTGACCGCCTTCCCGGGTCAGGTGATAGTGGGCATCCTGGTCCCGGCTGAAGTCGACTCCAGAATCAATCAGCCAGTCGATGCTTTCCTTGCCGTGCTCCACGGTGAAACGGACAGCATCCTCATGGCACAGGCCGGCCCCGGCATTCAGGGTGTCGGTGATGTGGTGTTCTGTGGAATCCTGATCATCCAGTACCGCCGCAATACCTCCCTGGGCCCAGAGGGTGGCGCCGCTGCTGATCTCGGCCTTGCTCACCACGCATACTTTCAGGTGCTCTGGCAGATTGAGAGCAACGGTCAGGCCGGCAGCACCACTGCCGATAATAAGAACATCGTATTCGCAGGACTGTGGCATCGGGTCGTTATCGCAGGCCATAATGTGGACGTGTATTGAACTAAACTTTACGCTTGCTGTCTATTTGGCCTGACAGGGTGAGCCGCCCGGCAGGTGGCGCACCCGTTTCATGAACGGACGCCGGATAGCATCAATGACGCAACGATACTTGGTACAGGCCGGACAGCTGGCCGTCAAATCAGGGAACCCCGGCAAACAGTCCATGACTCCTGATACAGACAAGCAACAGGGTGAGCACCCCGACAGCCAGACAGACCTGCAGTTGGTGCGCAAGGTCAAGAGCGGTGACCGTGCCGCGTTCGACCTGCTGGTAGTCAAGTATCAGTCCAGGGTTGCGTCTATCATCAGCCGTTACGTTTACGATAGCCAGGAAGTCATGGATCTGACCCAGGAAACCTTCGTTAAGGTATTCCGGGCGATCGAACGCTTCCGTGGTGACAGCGCCTTCTATACCTGGCTTTACCGGATTGCCGTGAATACTGCCAAGAACTATCTGGAATCCCGGGGGCGGCGTCCCCAGGGCAGTGCCGATTCGGCTGAAGCGGAGAATTTTGATGAAGGCTCGAGGCTTCGGGATACCGCTTCACCGGAACGGCTGCTGCAGAGGGAACAGCTCCAGAAGGAGTTGACCAAGGCCATTGCCCAGTTGCCGGAAGAACTGCGTTCGGCGTTTTTGCTACGGGAATATGACGGCCTCAGTTATGAAGATATTGCCGGGATACTGGAGTGCCCCATCGGTACCGTGCGTTCACGAATTTTCAGGGCCCGGGATGCGGTTGATCGTCATCTCGGACCTTTGCTCAACCACTCGGTCACGTAATTGAGGTTGCATCCCATGGATGATCGTCTCAGAGAAACACTGTCCGCCATGATGGACGACGAAGCTGACGAACTGTCGGTACGTCGCCTGTTGTCACACGGTAGCCAGGATGAGGTCCGGGCCCAGTGGCAGCGATGGCAGGACGTTCGGGATCTTCTGCATGACGGCCACTCACCGGCCCATGGAGTGGATGTGAGTGTTGCTGTGCGTGAATTGCTCGATGGCCGAACGTCCGCTTCGGCGCGGTCCCAGGTCCTGCGGCCGAACACGAATGTTCGCCGCTGGCACTGGCCTGCCGTGGCCATGGTTGCCACGGCGCTGCTCGTTGGTTTTGGCGCTGGCGCAGGTTGGGATTCTTCTGATGTCGGGCCTGCCCAGCCAGCGACTTCTGCTGCGCCAGAGGTGCCGGCACCGGACCAGCCGGTCAGGGAGATTGCACTGCAGGGTCTGGATGATGAGCAGTGGGAGTACATGAGTCGTTATTTGCTGGAACACGCGCAGCACAACAGTGTCGGCGCCGGTCAGGGAGCCGTCGGCTATGCCCGCCTGGTCAGCGCCAATGGCAACGGTTACTGATCCCTGGAGTGAGTGTGATCATACGCAAAGCCCTGAGTGCTGTTTCCCGGAATCGGTCACTGTCATTGCTGATGGCCCTGGTGGTCTTGCTTACCGGCCCAGTGCCGGCGGCGGCTGCCGATGAAGAGGAAGCAGCGGCCTGGCTCGAACGCCTCGGTCCGGCTCTGAACATGACCTCCTATCGCGGCGTTTTCGTGTACGCCCGGGGTGACCGCGTGCATTCAATGCAGATTGCGCACCGTTACAATGACGGTGTTGTCGAGGAGCGGTTGGTTCTGCAGGACGGCGGCAGCGGCGAAATCGTCCGCAAGGGAATGAACGTGGTCTGCGTGCTTCCCGAAAGGGGCCGCATCAAACTTGATCAGGTTATCCCATCCGGTCCTTTCGCCGAGGCGTTTACCAGCCAGCTGGTGCCAGTGAGCCGCTGGTATCGTGCTGAAATGAAGGGTGAGGATCGGGTCGCGGGTTACGATGTGGTGACGGTGGCCCTTCGTGCGAAAGATCCCTACCGCTACAGTCACCGGTTGTGGCTGGAGAAGTCCACGGGGCTTCTGTTAAAGAGTCATGTGCGCAATGCCGAGGGCGAGGTTCTGGAGCATTTCCAGTTCACCAGTTTGCAGATCGGCGAAAACATCCCCGACAGTGAGTTTGAAATTCGCACCCGTGGCCGTGAAATTTCGAGGACGCTCGAGGGCTCGGCGCCTCAGGCATCGACTGTTCAGCGCATGGATGGCTGGCAGCTTGGCTGGCGACCGGACGGTTTCGTGCCGGCCGCGGCTCCGCGTTCTGGCAAGGGGAAGGCGGTTGCTTTCTCTGACGGCCTGGCGGCGTTTTCGGTCTTTGTTGAGCCCGCTGGCGCGGTAAACATGCCCACCGGCGCCTCCCGGATCGGTGCCACGACAGTCTATATGCGCAAGGTCTGGGATGAGGGCAGAGCATTTCTGGTCACTGTTGTCGGTGAATTGCCGCCACAAACCGCTCGCCAGGTTGCTGAATCCGTCCGGATCGAGAACGCATTGGCACTTGGTGCAGGTGGGTCATGATTACGGAAACGGGGAAAGTTGTTGCGCTCAAGGGCGACCGTGTCTGGGTTCGGACCATCCGCGCCAGTGCGTGTCAGAGCTGTGCTGCCCGTAATGGTTGCGGGCAGAAAGTGCTGGCAGCCGCAACCGGGGGGCGGGCGAATCAGATTCTGGTGACGAACACAATTAACGCCCGGGTCGGGGATGAGGTCACCATCGGAATTGATGAGCGGGCGCTGCTTGGTGCCTCGCTGGTAGTCTATGGGATCCCGCTGATTCTGATGGTGGTGGCGAGTGTTCTTGGCCACCATTTGTCTGGTGGGCAGGACAGTGCCGCCATGCTGGCCGCCGCAGGTGGCCTGGCCCTGGGTTTTGTGGTTGTACGCAAACTGCAGCGTCCCGGCACAACGGACTACGAGCCCCGGTTGGTTCGGGTTAACCGGATTTTCTCCCAAAACTGTCTATAAATCCTACCGTTTTTTAAGTTGAAATTCGGTGTCTTGACCCGAAAACTACTGCAAGGTCTTTGCTACACCAGGGAGTACAACATGTCGAGAACAACAGAAGTTGCCCCGCAGTCCCGGAATTTTCAGTCCGGTGGCGCACTGGCCATTCTGCTATTGGTGCTGTCCGTCATTGTGCTGACGGGTTGGAGTCAGGCAGGGTTGGCTCAGGGTTTGCCCGATTTTACCGAGCTTGTTGAAGATAACGCGGGCGCTGTGGTCAATATAAGCACGACCAGTGCGCCCAAGGCGGGGAACGCGCGGGGTATGCCGTTTGACGAGCGCCAGCTCGAACAGATGCCTGAATTTTTCCAGGACTTTTTCCGCGGCCCCCAGTCTCCCTTTGGTGGTGCTCCGGGGAACTCCCAGCCTCGCCGGTCCATGGGCTCCGGTTTTATTGTGTCTGAGGATGGCTACGTACTCACCAACAACCATGTGGTTGAAGGTGCCGATGAAATCATTGTTCGCCTGAATGACCGGAGGGAGCTGCCGGCAACACTGGTGGGGACAGATCCACGTTCCGACATGGCGGTTCTGAAAATCGAGAATGGTGAAGATTTGCCCGTGGTGAAAATAGGCCGCTCGAGCGAGTTGAAAGTCGGTGAATGGGTGTTTGCAATCGGGTCTCCGTTCGGTTTCGATTATACGGTGACCGCTGGAATCGTCAGCGCCCTGGGTCGTTCACTGCCGTCTGAGAATTATGTTCCCTTCATCCAGACCGACGTTGCCATTAATCCGGGCAATTCCGGTGGCCCCCTGTTCAATCTGGACGGTGAAGTGGTCGGCATCAATTCCCAGATCTACACCCGCTCCGGTGGTTTTATGGGCGTCTCTTTTGCCATCCCCATTGACGATGCCATGAACGTTTTCCGCCAGTTGCGCGACAAGGGCGTCGTTTCCCGCGGCTGGCTGGGTGTATTGATTCAGGAAGTGAATCGTGATCTGGCGGAGTCCTTCGGCCTTGAACGGCCAAGAGGCGCACTGATTGCCGAAGTCATGGCAGACTCTCCGGCGCAACAGGCGGGCCTGCAGGCGGGCGATATCGTGCTTAATTACGACGGTGAACCCGTTGAGCTTTCCTCGGACTTGCCGCCAATGGTGGGTCGCACTCCGGTCGGTGAAACGGCCAATCTCAGGGTGCTCCGTGGTGGCGAAGTCATTGAACTGGGTGTCGAAATCGGCCGGCTGCCCGAGGAAGGAAGCGAGCAGGCGGTAGTTCCTTCGGGTGGCAGTGGCGGCCCATCCTCTGCACCTCTGGGTATGAGGGTGGAGCCTCTGCCGGCGGATCTTGCCGATTCCCTCGGTGTTGATGGTGGGGTGATTGTTGCCGATGTCGCCCGTGGCGCCGCTTATGAAGCCGGCATCCGACCGAGAGACGTAATCACTGAAATCAACCGCAAGAAGGTTGCCTCCGTTGCAGATTTTCGTGAGGTGGTCCGGGCGCTGCCAGACGACAAGGCGGTCTCGGTGAGAGTGGTGCGGCAGGGTCGCGCGCTGTACCTGGTGATGAAGCCCTGACCCTGAGTCACTGAGCACCAGGCAGTCTCTGAAAGCCCCCGGATGTGTTGAAAACGACACACCCGGGGGCTTTTGTTATACTCGCTGTCATAAATATAAATGAGTGGCCACGGAACGGACCAGAACCCATGATAAACAGACAGGAACTCTCCCTCCGCAAGCTGCTGGAATTTCGTAATGCCTGGGTCGCGTGGCTGATTTTTGCAGTGGCGGTAGCCGTCACTATCCTGCTTTGGCAGGTCTCAATCAGGCTTGTTGAAGACCGCACCGAAGCCAGATTCCGCACCCAGTCACTGCAGTTGAAATCGGCCATCGAAGAGCGCCTCCTGAACTATGAGCAGGTACTGGCCGGAAGCGCCGGGCTTTTCGCCGTGGCCGGCGATGTGTCCCGGGACCAGTGGCGGGAATACGTCGACAAGGTTGATATCAACCGTTATTACCCCGGTATTCAGGGTATTGGCTATGTCCGTCGTATTGGCGTGCGGCAGATGGCCGATCATATTTCATCCGTTCGGGCTGAGGGTGTTCACAACTACCTGGTGAAGCCGCTTGGAAGCGGTCCCTATTACTACCCCATGGTCTATCTGGAACCGGGAACCGAACGGAATCGCCGCGCCCTGGGCTACGATGCCTTCAGTGATCCGATCCATCGCCGGGCCATGGAACGGGCCCGTGATGACGCCGTCCCCACCATAACCGAGAAAGTCGTACTGGTTCAGGAGGAGCTCGGGAAGGACCAGGCAAGCTTTCTGATGTATTACCCCGTTTTTCAGGGCGGCGAAGTTCCCGGGATCCGAGCCGAGCGCCGCATGATGCTGGCGGGTTATGTGTTCAGTGCGTTTCGCATGAACAACCTGATTGACGGGATTGTTGGTCTGATATCGCCGTTTCTTGATGTCCGGATCTATGACGCGGGGGTCGCGGAGCGGCAGAATCTGATGTACGGCTCCAACCTGGGTTCGCTTGATAACGAATTCAGTTTCGAGATGAGCCAGACGATCAGCCAAGGGGGGCGTGACTGGTTACTGCAGACCCGGTCCACCCCGGCGTTCGATTTTCTGGCATCGGATCCGCGGCCGCCCATTGTGCTTGGAGCAGGCCTGGTTATCAGCGGACTGTTGTTCCTGTTCGTACTGGCTCTCATCCGCTCACGGCTGATGGCCCAGATCAGTGCCGGACGCTACCGGGCCATTACCGAAGGGGCTGCCAACGTCACGCTGGTAATGGACCGCACTGGGCAGGCTCTTTATGCCAGTCCGTCGAGCCTGGACATTCTTGGTTTTGAACCGGACCAGGTGCAGGCCCTGAATTTTGAAGAGCTGGTTCATGGGGATGACTGGCCCCAGTTGCAAAAGGGCTTTGACGATTCCGTGAGCGCACCGGGCAAGCAGATGCCGGTTATCCGTATCCGGATTCGCGATGCCGAGGGCCGGTGGCGGGATATGGAAGGCACGTTCACAGCCATGCTGTCTGTGCCCGGTGTTAACGGCGTTGTCCTGAGCCTCCGTGATCTGACGCAGCTGAAGGCTGCCCGGTCCGAGCTGCACCGCCTGGCGTTCTACGACCCGCTGACAGGGCTGGCAAACCGGCAGCTTTTTCGGGATCGTCTCAACCATGTGGTGAGCCGCAGTCGCCGGAGCGGGGAGCCGGCCGCCCTGATGTTCCTGGATCTGGACGGATTCAAACGCATCAACGATACCCTCGGGCATGATTCGGGTGACGAGCTGCTGTGCCAGGTGGCCCAATGGCTGGTGGGTTGCGTTCGCGAAGAGGATTCGGTCGCCCGGCTGGGGGGCGACGAATTTGTTGTCCTGCTGTCCCGGATCAGCGGTCCGGACGCCGCAGGCAAGGTGGCAGAGACCATTTTGCGCAGCCTGTGCCAGCGCATCCGTCTTAACGATCATGAGGTCGGAATCACCGTCAGTATCGGCATTACCATGGTTCCCCACGACAGTGAGGATGCCGGAACCCTGATGAAGTATGCCGACCTGGCCATGTACCGGGCCAAGGAACTGAGTCGGAATACCTTCCAGTTCTTCACGCCCGCGATGAATATCAAGGCTGCCCGGAGGCTGCTCCAGCAGGAGGAGCTGGCAACGGCTCTGGATGGCGAACGCTTCGTGCTGCACTACCAGCCCAAGATTGATCTGGCCAGCGAACGGGTGATCGGGGTGGAGGCATTCCTGCGCTGGCACCATCCGGATAAAGGGCTGGTATCGGCCCAGCAGTTCATCGCGCTGGCGGAGGAAACGGGGCTGATTGTGCGCCTCGGCGAGATGGCACTTCGCCAGGCCTGTATCCAGGTTCAGGCTCTCGAACGGGCCGGATTTGAGTCCCTGAAGATGGCGGTGAATCTGTCGGTGCGCCAGCTGACTGACTCCGGCTTTCTGGATATGATCCGGCAGGTCATTACCGAGACAGGCGTGTCGCCCGAGCGACTGGAGCTGGAAATGCCGGCCGGGCTTCTCAATGAAGACCCGAGAATGCTGCGCGAGCTGCTGGTTTCGCTCCACGATCTGGGCGTGTGCCTGATTCTCGACGATTTCGGCACCGGCTCCTGTTCGCTGGTTGCGTTGCAACAGCTGCCGCTGGATGTGATCAAGATAGACCACCGGTTTATTCGCGATATCCCCTACAACGTAAGCGCCACCGATGTTGCCTCCGCGGTTATTGCCCTGGCCCGCAAACTCCACCTCACGGTGGTGGCCGAAGGAGTGGAAACCCCGCAGCAGCTGAGTTTCCTGAAATCCCACGGCTGCGCCCAGTGTCAGGGTAACCTGTTCAGCTACCCTCTGGACGAGGATGCCCTGATCGGCTTCCTGGTCCGGCAGTATGAAAGGCCGCTGATTTCCTGATCATGGCAATGGCGGCCGGTAACCGGTAAAATCACGCCGTTCCCGGAACCGGGTAGCGGCCTCTCCGGGCTCAATCCTTCGTCTTAACTGAGTATTCATTGTCTGTGACTGAACTGAGCCGAATCCGTAACTTTTCCATTATCGCCCACATCGACCACGGTAAATCCACGCTTGCAGACCGTTTCATCCAGATCTGTGGTGGCCTGACCGACCGTGAAATGGCCGAACAGGTCCTGGACTCCATGGATCTTGAGCGTGAGCGAGGGATTACCATCAAGGCCCAGAGTGTCACGCTCAATTACACAGCCCGGGATGGTCAGGAATACAAGCTGAATTTTATCGACACCCCGGGGCATGTGGATTTCTCCTACGAAGTGTCACGCTCGCTTTACGCCTGCGAAGGGGCGTTGCTGGTGGTGGACGCCGGGCAGGGTGTGGAAGCCCAGTCGGTGGCCAACTGCTATACCGCCATTGAACAGGGACTGGAAGTGGTGCCGGTCCTGAACAAAATGGATCTGCCCCAGGCCGAGCCGGAGCGGGTGGCTGCGGAAATTGAAGACATCATTGGTATCGAGGCGTCTGAGGCAGTGCGTTGCAGCGCCAAAAGCGGCATGGGCGTTGACGATGTGCTGGAAGACCTGATCAAAAAGATTCCGCCCCCCAAAGGCGATCGCAGCGCGCCTCTGCAAGCGCTGATCATTGATTCGTGGTTCGATAATTACCTGGGTGTTGTATCCCTGGTCAGGGTGACTGAAGGAACCCTGAAAAAGGGCGACAGGATCGTCATCAAATCCACCGGCAAAGCCTGGAACGCGGACAAGGTCGGGATATTCAATCCCAAGCCAACCGATACCGACGTGCTGGAAGCCGGCGACGTCGGCTTTGTCGTTGCCGGTATCAAGGATATTCATGGTGCGCCGGTCGGCGATACCATCGTGCACCAGAAGTTCGCTGCTGAAACACCCATGCTGCCCGGTTTCAAGAAGGTCAAGCCGCAGGTATACGCCGGTCTGTTCCCGGTGAGCGCGGACGACTACAACGATTTCCGGGATGCGCTGGAGAAACTGACCCTGAATGACGCCTCCCTGTTCTTCGAGCCAGAGAGCTCAGACGCCCTTGGTTTTGGTTTCCGGTGCGGTTTTCTCGGTATGTTGCACATGGAAATCATCCAGGAGCGGCTGGAACGGGAATACGATATCGACCTGATTACCACCGCCCCCACGGTGATCTATGAGGTGGTTACCAAACAGGGTGAGATCTTGTCGGTGGACAACCCCTCAAGCCTTCCGGATATTGGTTCTATTGAAGAAATGCGAGAGCCGATGGTGGAAGCGAACATTCTGGTGCCCCAGGAGCACCTCGGTAACGTGATTGCCCTGTGTGAGGAGAAGCGGGGCGTTCAGAAGAACATGCACTTCATGTCAACCCAGGTTCAGCTGACCTATGAGCTGCCCATGGCGGAAGTGGTGATGGATTTTTTCGACCGGATCAAGTCTGCCAGCCGTGGTTTTGCGTCACTGGATTACCATTTCACCCGTTTCCAGCAAGCCAGTCTGGTGCGGCTGGATGTGCTGATCAACGGTGAGCGCGTGGATGCGCTGGCACTGATTGTTCATAAGGAGCAGGCGCATCGCAAGGGGCGTCAGCTGATCGAGAAAATGAAGGAACTGATTCCTCGGCAGATGTTTGATATTGCCATTCAGGCCGCCATCGGAAACCAGGTAGTATCGCGGGTTACGGTGAAGGCGCTGCGCAAGAATGTAACCGCCAAGTGTTATGGTGGCGACGTCAGCCGGAAGAAGAAACTGCTGCAGAAGCAGAAAGAAGGTAAAAAGCGTATGAAGCAGCTGGGCAATGTCGAGGTGCCTCAGGAAGCGTTTCTTGCCGTACTGAAAGTGGATAACTAAAAGGCCCCTGGATGGATATCGATTTTCCCCTGGTTCTGGTAGTACTGACCTTCGCAACGGGTTTGATCTGGCTGGCGGACAAGCTGTTTCTTCGAGAGCGTCGCCTCGCTGGTTCCCGTGCCAGTGGCAATGCCGCAGGCGGCTCAGCCGTCGAGGAAGAAGAGCCCAAAGAGCCCTACCTGGTTGATCTCAGCCGCTCCTTTTTCCCGGTGCTGGCGATTGTACTGGTCCTTCGGTCCTTTCTGGTGGAACCATTCCAGATTCCGTCCGGCTCCATGCTGCCAACGCTTGAGGTCGGGGATTTTATTCTGGTGAACAAATACGCTTACGGGCTTCGGTTGCCCGTCGCGGGCACCAAAGTCCTTACCGTTGACGATCCTCGGCGGGGCGATGTAATGGTGTTCAAGTACCCGAAAGATGGTGAGACCAACTACATTAAACGGGTCATTGGCGAGCCAGGTGACCGCATTCGTTACAAAGACAAACAGCTATTTATCAATGGCGAGCCTGTGGAGAGCCGATTTGTCGCAAGACTGCCCCCCGTGGAGTTGCGCCGGGAAGATCTGGGCGAGGTTGAACACGACATCTACCTGACCCTGGGCCGCCCCGGTGGAAGTGGTGAAGGGGAATGGCAGGTGCCCGAGGGCCACTACTTTGTCATGGGCGATAATCGTGACAACAGCAACGACAGCCGCTACTGGGGCATGGTCCCTGATGAGCTGGTAGTCGGCAAGGCCTTTGCAATCTGGATGCACTGGAAATCCCTTACCAGTCTGCCATCCTTTGATCGTGTGGGCGGAATCGAGTAACTCGGACTATCTGGAGTGCAGGCATAATGAAGAAAAACAATCTTTCCGGCATGGGCCGTCAAAGGGGTGCCTCGGCATTGACGATGATGGTCATGGTGCTGTTTTTTGGTGGTTTGCTGACTCTGGTGATCAAGCTCGGTCCCATTTACCTGGACGACATTACCATCCAGGAAGCGCTGGAAAGCCTTGATGGTACCGAGGGCCTGTCGGAGATGGGGGCTGCTCAGGTTCGCACGCTGATTAACAAGCGCCTAAGTGTGAACAATGTCCGGGGCTTTGATGCCAAGAATATCACCGTCGAGAAAAACGGCGAGTTCGTTGTGATCAATGTTGATTACGAAGTGCGCAATAACCTGTTCAGTAACGTGGATACCGTCGTCCACTTCAAGCATGAATATGAGATGAAGGGCAAGTGAGTTCACAACCGGATCTGGATCAGTTGCAGCGCCGCATCGGCTATCAGTTCCAATCGCCTGAGCGGCTTTTGCTGGCGCTTACCCACCGGAGTTACGGGAACCAGAATAACGAGCGCCTTGAGTTCCTCGGTGATTCCATTGTGAACATGGTCATTGCCGAATACCTGTTCCGTCATTTTGAAAAAGCCCGGGAAGGGCAGCTGAGCCGGCTTCGTGCCCGCATGGTCAAAGGCGTCACACTGGCGGAAATCGGCCGGGAGTTCCAGCTCGGTAATTACCTGCGTCTGGGGTCCGGGGAACTGAAAAGCGGGGGGTTCCGGCGGGAATCGATTTTGGCCGATGCGGTGGAGTCCATCATTGGTGCCATCTATCTGGACAGCGATTTCCACACCTGCCGTGAGCAGGTGCTGCGCTGGTTCGAACACCGCCTGGAAAAACTGGATCTTCAGGACACCCAGAAAGACCCGAAAACCCGTCTGCAGGAGTACCTTCAGTCCCGGCAGTTTCCGCTGCCGCTGTATGATGTGATTTCCGTGGACGGCGAAGCCCACAACCAAACCTTTCACGTATCCTGTGCGTTGCCTTCGCTGGACCGAAAAACCACCGGGACCGGCAGCAGCCGCCGCGTGGCGGAGCAGCAGGCGGCCCGTAACGCCCTGAAAGAACTGGGCGTGGAGAACCAGTAATGAACGATATCACCCGTCCTGAGAACCCGGACAGTCGCTGCGGTTTTGTGGCCATCGTCGGTCGTCCGAACGTGGGTAAATCCACGTTGCTGAATCACATTCTCGGGCAGAAACTGAGCATTACCTCCCGCAAGCCCCAGACCACGCGGCATCAGGTGCTTGGCATCAAGACCGTCGGGCCGGTCCAGGCGATTTATGTGGATACGCCGGGCATGCATGAAGATGAGCCCCGGGCCCTGAACCGCTATATGAACAAGGCGGCCACGTCGGCATTGATTGACGTGGATGTTGTGGTGTTCGTGGTGGATCAGCTGGCCTGGACCACCGCCGATGAGCTGGTGCTGGAGAAACTCAGCACGCTGAAATGCCCGGTTATCCTGGCGGTCAACAAGGTCGACAAGATCGGAAAGCGGGAAAGCCTGCTGCCTCACCTGGACATGCTCTCAAAAAAGCGCGAGTTTGCCGAGATCATTCCGCTTTCCGCCCTGAAGGAGACCAATCTGCAGCCTCTGGAAGAGGCCGTCGGGCGTTACCTGCCGGAGAGCATCCATTTCTATCCCGATGACCAGATCACCGATCGCAGCGAGCGCTTTCTTGCTTCGGAAATTGTCCGGGAAAAGATCACCCGCCAACTGGGTGCGGAGCTGCCGTACTCGGTGGCGGTAGAGATTGAGGAGTTCAGGCGCGAGGGCAGGACCCTTCACATCTCTGCGCTCATTCTGGTAGAACGTGAAGGGCAGAAAAAGATCATGATCGGCGACAGGGGCGAGCGGATGCGCCGTATCGGCCAGGAGGCGCGTGCCGATATGGAGCGTATGTTTGACAGCAAAATCATGCTGCGGCTCTGGGTGAAGGTAAAGCGTGGCTGGGCAGACAGCGACCGGGCCCTCAAGAGCCTGGGCATGAACGACCTCTGAGGCGGGTATGACAGGGCCTGAGTTGCAGGAGCCCGCCTATGTCCTTCACCGCCGCCCATGGCGGGAAACCAGCCTTATGGTTGATGTGTTCACCCTGAATCACGGCCGTATGACCGTGATCGCCAGGGGCGCCAACAGCACCAAAAGTCCCCTGAAAGCCCAGCTCCAGCCGTTCCAGCCGTTGGTTATGAACTGGGTCGGTCGGGGCGACCTGAAAACGCTTACCGAGGTTGATGTGCGCAGTGGCCCGGCGTTGAGGCGGACTATTTCCCTGTACAGCGGACTTTACCTGAATGAGCTGCTGCAGCGGGTTCTTCCGGCTGCTGATCCACACCCGACCCTGTTTGCGGCCTATATCGATGCCATCGACCAGCTCTCCGGCACAACCGACGTCGAGCCGGTGCTCCGTCGGTTCGAACTGGCGTTTGCTTCGGCCCTGGGCTACGACTTTGCCTGGGATGTCGCCACTGACACGGGGCAATCCATCGAGGCCGGCCAGCAGTATTGTTATGATCCGGAACAGGGCATTGTGTCCGGGGGCTCGCCCGGAGTACGCCTGCAAAATCTGCCGGGGGACGTGTTATTGGCCCTGGCCCGGGAGGATTTCGAATCCGGCGCCTGCCGCCGGGTGTCCAAGCGGGTTATGCGCGTGCTCACCGACTACCTTCTGCAGGGGCGGCCCCTGAACAGTCGCAGCCTTTTCACTCACCTTCGGGGAGAATCACATGAATCCTAGAGTTTTGCTTGGCGTCAATATTGATCACGTTGCCACCCTCCGGCAGGCGAGGGGGACCCGGTATCCGGACCCGGTACAGGCGGCGCTGATGGCCGAGGAGGCGGGTGCTGATGGCATCACCATCCATCCGAGGGAAGACCGGCGCCATATCCAGGACCGGGACGTGCTGCTCCTGAAAGAAGTACTGCAGACCAGGATGAACCTTGAAATGGCCGTTACCGATGCCATGCTGGCGTTTGCCGAGCAGGTGCGGCCGGAGTGTGTTTGTCTGGTGCCTGAAAAGCGGGAAGAGCTGACCACCGAGGGCGGCCTCGATGTCGATGGCCAGGAAACCAGGGTGGCGAAGGCCTGTGAGCGCCTCGCCCGGATCGGCGCCGAGGTGTCACTTTTTATTGCTCCAGATCCGGTGCAAATTGATGCTGCGGTTCGCTGTGGCGCCCCGGTGGTGGAGCTGCATACGGGCGAATATGCGGAAGCCGGCAC
This sequence comes from Marinobacter sp. Arc7-DN-1, assembly GCF_003441595.1. Classification (NCBI taxonomy): domain Bacteria; kingdom Pseudomonadati; phylum Pseudomonadota; class Gammaproteobacteria; order Pseudomonadales; family Marinobacteraceae; genus Marinobacter; species Marinobacter sp. Arc7-DN-1. The sequence goes on from NZ_CP031848.1 coordinate 3,763,756, forward strand.
TGCCGAGGCCGAGGATGCCACCTTCAGGACTATCGCCGAGGCCGCCGCCTACGCGCGCAAGAAGGGGCTGATTGTGAATGCGGGCCATGGCCTGCACTATCACAACACCGAGCGGGTGGCGGCTATTCAGGGCATCAACGAGCTGAATATTGGCCATGCCATTATCGCCCGGGCCGTCTTTACCGGCCTGAAAGAGGCTGTCCGCGACATGAAAGCCATTCTTGATCAGGCCCGGAGCCGGGCCTGATCAAGAGGTTTCAGCCGCCTGGTGCCGTTCGCGAAACAGCTGCTGCCAGTCGGTCTGTTCGCTCCAGATCTGCAGGCGCTCCATGGCGGAAAGCAGCTGGTCTTTCCGGTGTTCCAGATCGGGTGCGGAGCACTTGATGGCTGTTTCCAGCCGATTGGCCGCGGCCCGGAGTTCCGGAACACCGCAGTAGCGGGTAGCGCCATGGAGCTTGTGAACACACTCCAGCAGCTCATCCATGCTCTGATTTACCCAGAGTTCTGATACCCGCTCCAGATCTACGTGGACCTGCTCCAGCAGCATACTGAACAGTTCCTCGGCCAGGTCAGCTTTGCCAGCCGCCAACTGAATGCTCTCATCAACACTCACGCAGTCCTGTTGCATCTGGCGCGTTGACGGACGCAGGGCGCGGCGGGTGTCCCGGACTTCCGGTATCCGGGTGCGCCCCGGGCCGGCCATGCCCGGGCAGACATAGCCGGTGTACTCGTGAATAATTTCGGTGAGCTGGCTGCTGCTGATGGGTTTCGGCATATAGCCGTCGAATCCCTGCCTGGTCAGCCTTTGCTGTTCGTCGGCAAGAGCATGCGCTGTGAGCGCAATGATCGGCGTGCGGGGACTCCCGGTATCCATCTCCCGTAATCTGGCTGTCGTCTCCACGCCATCCATTCCAGGCATCTGAAGGTCCATGAATACCAGGTCGAAGGGTTTTTGTCTGGCCTTGCTGAGGGCTTCAAATCCGCTGGAGGCGCCTTCGGCTTCGAGCTGGCAGTCTTCGAGCAGGGTAAGGACCAGTTTCAGGTTGGCGTCGTTGTCATCCACGGCGAGTACCCTGGGTACGTTGCCAGTGGACAGCCGATGGCCGCCAGTTTCATATTCCACAGTGGTGCGTCCCGCCGAGTTGATGCCATGCACCAGAAGCAATAGCTCGTCGTACAGGGCGTCCCGGCACACCGGTTTGGTCAGGTGGCCACTGGCCAGCCCGGAGAGCGGGGTGTCATGGGTTTCGAGCGTTGGTGTCAGCAGCAGGGTCCGGCAATCCCGTTCGATTTCCAGGGTGCGTACAAGCCCGCAGTACTGGCTGGAATTGAGCAGATGGCGGGTAATACCAACGATGGCCGCGGCATAACCGGTCTGGCTTTTCTGGGCTTCCTCAATCTGCTCCTGCAGGGCACCCGGGGATTCCACCCGGTCAACCACCATGCCCCAGTCCCGTAACAGGTGTTCTACCGCCAGGCCCGTGGTCTTCTGTTGTTCAAGGTAGATAACCCGCTCACCTTGCAGCGCATCCCTCGGCGCGATGGCTTCACCACTGGTTGCCAGCTCCGATGTCAGGGTAAACCAGAAGGTTGAGCCCTTGCCCAGTTCGCTCTCAAGGCCGATCCTGCCGCCCATCTCCTCCACCAGCCGTTTGGAGATGGCCAGGCCGAGACCGGTACCGCCATACTGGCGGGCAGTGGACGCGTCTGCCTGGCTGAAGGCATTGAACAGGGACTGCTGCTGGGCCCGGGAAAGGCCCACGCCGGAATCGGAAATGCTCAGGCGGAGGGTGACCCGATTGGTGTCTTTCTCTTCTTCTTCCAGGCTTGCGCGGAGCACCACTTCACCCGTCTGGGTAAACTTGATGGCGTTATTCACCAGGTTGGTGATGACCTGTTTGACTCGCAACGGGTCGCCCATGATGTTGTCCGGCACATCGTTATAGACCAGAGGCACCAGGTCCAGGTTTTTGGCGTGGGCCGCGGGCGCGAGCATGACCATGACCTCTTCGACAATGTCCCTTAACTGGAAGGGTACACGGTCGAGTATCAGTTTGCCGGCCTCGATCTTGGAGAAGTCCAGAATGTCGTTGATGATGGTGAGCAGTATTTCAGAAGACTTGCGGATGGTGCTCAGATGGTCCCTCTGCTGCCTTGGCAGCGGGCTTTTCAGCAACAGTTCGGTGAAGCCGATAATGCCATTGAGGGGGGTGCGGATTTCGTGGGACATATTGGCCAGAAATTCCGACTTGATCCGGCTGGCTTCCAGGGCCTCCTTCCGTGCGAAGTCCAGTTCAATATTCTGGATCTCGATGGTTTCCAGGGTCTCACGCAGGTCCCCGGTAGCCTGGTCGACATTCTGCTGCATCTCGGCCTGGGCTTTGCTCAGCTCTTCAGCCATGGCATTGAGCCCGGATTCGAGCTGCTCGAATTCAGGGCCGGCTCCGGTATGGATACGGGTGTCCAGCCTTCCTTCCTTGAGTTTGGCAACGGCTGCATTCAGTTCAAACACCGGATTGGTGAAGGCCCGGCTGAGCCTCAGGGCAATCGCCATACTGAGGATGACGCCGCCCAGAACCAGCAGCAGGGAGATCAGCAGAGCCTTGTAGGTCTCCTTCTCGGTACGGATGTGGGACATCTCCACGACGACCCAGCCCAGGGGCTCCCGCAGGCCGGACATGGACTGGCGGGCATCCGGGTCCATCATGCTCTCGATCATCAGATCCTGAAGGAAGACGGGGGTAATAAAGCGGGTGCTGTTCTCCCGGGAAATTCGTGTGGCACGTTCGGCGGTCAGCTCTTCGCTGTTCACGGTCTCGGAACTGCCAGGCCCGGTATGCAGCAGTCGTGAGCCGTCACTGCCAAAGAAGGTGATTGAGCGGACATCCTGTTCTTCGAGAAGGGCATTGGAGAGATTGCTGAGCAGGCTCCGGTTAGCGGTGAACAAACCGTACTCCGACCCTGCCGCCAACTGGCGTGACAGAGATTCACCCCGGTCCCTGAGCAGACTCTCAATATCGGTGACCCAGCTGTAGGTGAAAAACAGCCCCAGCATCAAGGTGGTCAGAAGGGTGGGAACCAGGGTTACCACCAAAACTTTCTTGCGAATGCCCCAACGTCGCATACTGTGTTCCTGAATTATTGCTTTGTCCGCACGCAGGTGCGGAAAACTTCCCTGTTAAGAATAGATGATCCGGACGCGGATAACTGTGTTAATTCAGTCCCGGCAGCCCCGGAAAATCTCGTGGCGGATATAGCCACCGGTCATGGATATAGCAAGAAGCTGTATTGGGAGACCGGGGCGATAACGCGTATCATGCGAAGCCAAAAGTGTACCACAGGGTTATCATATGCATTTTCCCACCATTGAAGATTATGTCGGGCACACCCCTCTGGTTCGCCTGCAACGTCTCCCCGGTGAGACCAGCAACATCATTCTGGCCAAGCTGGAGGGTAACAACCCCGCCGGCTCGGTAAAGGATCGCCCGGCCATCAGCATGATCCAGGAGGCGGAGCGCCGCGGTGAAATCAAGCCGGGCGATACTCTGATTGAGGCGACCAGTGGCAATACCGGCATAGCCCTTGCGATGGCGGCAGCGATCAAGGGCTACCGTATGGTGCTGATTATGCCCGCCAACATGAGTGAGGAGCGCCGGGCCTCCATGCGGGCCTATGGCGCAGAGATTGTCACGGTTACCAAAGAAGAGGGCATGGAAGCCGCCCGGGACCTGGCCCTCAGGATGGAAGCCGAGGGCAAGGGTAAGGTGCTGGACCAGTTCAGTAACCAGGATAATCCACTGGCGCATTACCGCACGACCGGACCCGAAATCTGGGAGCAGACCGAAGGGCGTGTCACGCACTTTGTCAGCTCGATGGGCACCACTGGCACCATCATGGGCGTTTCCCGGTATCTCAAGGAGCGCAACCCTGATATCCGCATTATCGGTCTGCAGCCGAAAGAGGGCGCCTCGATCCCCGGAATCCGGCGCTGGCCCGAGGCCTACCTGCCGAAAATCTACGATGCCACTCGGGTGGACCAGGTGCTGGACATCGGGCAGGAAGAAGCCGAGACCACCATGCGGGCCCTGGCCTCCGAAGAGGGTATCTTTTGCGGGGTATCCTCGGGCGGGTCCATTGCCGCCGCCCTGAAACTGTCACAACAGGTTGAAAATGCCATCATCGTAGCCATTATCTGTGATCGCGGTGATCGCTACCTGTCGACTGGCGTGTTTCCCGGCGCCTGAATCCGTTTTTACCAAGAGACCCGAATATGAGCAGACGACGCAGGAAGGCTCTTCCCAAAGAGCCTGTGCGCTGTGACATTGAATCCCTGAGCCACGACGGCCGGGGGATCGCCCGTCAGGACGGCAAAATCCAGTTTGTGGATGGCGCCCTGCCCGGGGAGACGGTGATCGCCAAAGTGGTGTCCAGCCGCAGCAAATTTGATGAACTGCGCGCCGAACAGGTGTTGGAAGCCGCGCCGGAGCGCCAGGCACCGCCCTGCGAGTTCGCCGACCTGTGCGGGGGCTGCAGCCTTCAGCACATGAGTGGCGATGCCCAGATCCGGTTCAAGGAAACTACCCTGCGTGAACATTTTGCCCACTTCGGGGGCATTGAACCCGAAGAGTGGATCGAACCCCTGCGCTCGGAAAGCAGCCTGGGTTATCGCCGTAAGGCGCGCCTGGGGGTCCGTTACGTGAAGGCCCGGGAATCCGTTCTGGTGGGTTTCCGGGAGAAGCGCAACAGCTTCCTGACCGACATTGATCGCTGCGCAGTGCTGGATCCGCGCATTGGAGAGCGGGTGCTGCCACTGCGCGACATGCTCCACGACCTGGACGCCTACAACCGGATTGCCCAGGTGGAAGTGGCCTGTGGTGATGATGTGGCTGTGATGGTTTTCCGAAACATGGATGAGCTCTCGGCGGGTGACCGGGAAAAACTCATTGCCTTTGGTCAGGCCCACGATTTGCATATTTACCTGCAACCCAAGGGGCCGGATACCGTGCACCGGATCTGGCCTGAATCTGCTGGCCGGGATGACGAACGTCTGAGCTACCGGCTGGAAGAATTCAAACTGACCATGAAATTTCATCCCATGGACTTTACCCAGGTCAATGCAGGCATCAACCGGGCGATGGTACACAGGGCTGTCGAGTGGCTGGATGTGCAGCCAGAGGAGCGGGTGCTGGATCTGTTTTGCGGCCTTGGCAACTTCACCCTGCCGCTGGCCAGGAAGGGTGGCCAGGTTGTTGGCGTGGAAGGCGATGAGACCATGGTCGTCCGTGGTCGGGAAAACGCGGAACTAAACGGTCTGGATAATGTCGCTTTTCACGGCGCCGATCTGCATGGGGATTTCACGGGACAAAGTTGGGCAAAGGAAGGGTTCGACAAGATCCTGATTGATCCGCCCCGTTCCGGTGCCGAAGAAATCTGCACGTACCTGACGGCATTCGGGGCCCGGAGGATTGTCTATGTGTCCTGCAATCCGGCCACCCTGGCGCGGGATGCGGGGGTGATGGTGCGCAACGGCTATCGTCTGGTGCGCGCGGGTGTGATGGACATGTTTCCCCACACCACCCATGTGGAATCCATCGCGCTGTTCGAGCGGGATTCCGGCTGAAGATGTCGTGGGCCGTCAGGGATGGCTGCGGGAACCATCAGGAACAACAAGACTGATATGGTAAAAGTTCGCGAAGACTACGCAATGACCGGCGACGGCCAGGTGGATATTGAGGGCTGGGTACACCAGATTGCCTCGCAAACACATCTGGACGACGTTAACCAGTTCCGGCGAGCCTGCGAAAAGGCGGCTGAGATTGATCTGCAGGCGTTCCGGGAAGATCGCCTGTGGGCGCCCGGTTCCAGCAGTTTCCGTATCGGTATTGAAATGGCCCAGGTGCTGGCGGAACTGCATCTGGACCAGGCCAGTCTGGTGGCCGCGATTCTGTATCGGTCCGTTCGTGAGGAACGGGTTCCGCTTGAAGACATCCGCAAGGAATTTGGCGATGAGGTCGCAGGCCTGATCAATGGCGTTCAGCAAATGGCGGCGATTTCCTCCATTCATCACCCGCTCAAGGGCAATGTGCTGGGGCAGAGTGAAGGCCAGCTGGACAACGTTCGCAAGATGCTCGTTACCATGATCGATGACGTGCGCGTTGCCCTGATCAAGCTCGCGGAGCGGACCTGCGCCATCCGGGCCGTCAAGAATGGCACCGAAGAGAAGCGCATGCGCGTTGCCCGGGAAGTGTTCGACATCTATTCGCCGCTTGCCCATCGTCTTGGCATAGGCCACATCAAATGGGAGCTGGAGGACCTGTCCTTCCGCTACCTGCACGGGTCCGCCTACAAAAAGATTGCCAGGCTGCTTGATGAAAAGCGCCTTGACCGGGACGGCTACATAAGGCAGGTAATTAAGACCCTCCAGACGGAACTGAAAGCCTTCGGAATTGAGGGCGAACTTTCGGGCCGGGCCAAGCACATCTACAGCATCTGGCGGAAAATGCGGCGCAAGGGTATCGACTTTTCCCAGGTGTACGATGTCCGTGCTGTGCGAATCCTGGTGCCGGAAGTACGGGACTGCTATGCCGCGCTCGGGATCGTTCATACCCTGTGGCGCCATATCCCCAACGAGTTCGATGACTATATTGCCAATCCCAAGGAAAACGGTTACCAGTCGCTGCACACGGCGGTGATCGGGCCGGAAGGCAAGGTCATGGAGGTCCAGATCCGTACCCACAAGATGCACGAGGAAGCGGAGCTGGGTGTGTGCGCCCATTGGTTGTACAAGGGCACGGACAAAAGCAACAAGTCCACCGGTTACGATGCCAAGATCAACTGGCTGCGCCAGGTTCTTGAATGGCAGGAAGAGCTTGGCGACCTGTCCGGGCTGGCGGACCATCTGAAGTCCGATGTGACATCGGACCGGGTGTATGTATTCACCCCCGAGGGCCATGTGGTGGATCTGCCCCAGGGTGCGACCCCGGTGGATTTCGCCTATCGGGTCCATACTGAAATCGGCCACGCCTGTCGGGGAGCGCGGGTGAACAGTCGTATCGTGCCGCTGACCTATCCGCTGAAAACCGGGGATCAGGTGTTTGTCCTGACCTCCAATAACCCGGCCCCCAGTCGTGACTGGCTGAACCCGAGCCTCGGCTATATCCAGACGTCCCGGGCCCGGGCCAAGGTAACGCACTGGTTCAAGCAACAGGATCGCGGCCGCAATATCATTGATGGCCGGGCCATCCTTGAGGACGAATTCGGGCGCCTGTCGCTTTACGATGTGGATCTCGGCGAGCTGGCAGAGAAAGTGAACTACCACAGCGCCGAGGACATGTTTGCCGCGGTTGGTGCCGGCGACCTGCGCCCGACTCATGTGGCCAACGTGGCCCAGCAGATGCTGGAGCCGAAATCCGGGCAACTGGACCTCAAGCTCAGCACCCAGCGGCGCAGGCCTTACGACACTGAATCCGATATCCAGATTGTCGGCGTAGGCAAGCTGAAGACCCAGGTGGCAAAATGCTGCAAACCCTTGCCCGGGGATGCCATTGGCGGCTACATCACCGTGGGTCGGGGGGTAACCGTGCACCGTCAGGATTGCCTGACATTCCTGAATCTGCAGGAGTTTGAACCGAACCGGATAATCGAGGTGAGCTGGGGCGGCCGACCGGCGGCTGTCTATCCGGTGGACATTGAGATTGAAGCCTACGACCGGTCCGGATTGCTGCGGGACATCACCCAGGTGCTGTCCTCGTCCAGGAGTGATGTGCTGGCGCTGAATACCCTGAGTAACAAGGATGAAAATACGGCCACCATGTTGTTGACGGTAGAGATTTCCAGTCTGGAGCAGTTGGCTCGACTGCTGGCGAAGATCCGTAACCTGCCCAATGTCATTGATGTAAGGCGTAAGCGCGGATGAGCTACACTATTGATGACCTGAAAACCCTCATGGCCCGGCTCCGGGACCCGGAGACCGGCTGCCCATGGGACACCTGGCAAACCTACAAGACCATTGTGCCTCATACCCTTGAGGAGGCCTACGAAGTCGCCGATGCCATTGAGCGCGAGAATTACCCGCATCTGAAGGATGAATTGGGTGACCTGCTGTTCCAGGTGATCTTCTACGCCCAGATTGGTCGGGAAGACGGGCATTTCGACTTTGATGGTGTGGTTGATCACCTGGTTCGGAAACTGGTGCGTCGGCACCCCCACGTCTTTCCCGAGGGCACCCTGGAAAGCCGTATCGACCCGGATCACCGGCCGGATGAAGCCTGGATCAGGGAAAGCTGGGAGCGCATCAAGGCGGAAGAGCGGGCACTGGCCTCCACCCCGGAGACTAACGAGCCATCCAGCCGGCTTGACGGCATTGCCCGAACCCTGCCGGCCATGGCCCGGGCTGAAAAGCTCCAGAAGCGGGCGGCCCGGCACGGTTTTGACTGGCCGGACATCGGCCCCGTGTTCGATAAACTCCATGAGGAAATCGACGAACTCAAGGAAGCATGGGAGGCGGCGCAAACTGGCGCTGGCGATCCAGACGCCGTTGAAGATGAACTGGGTGATCTTCTTTTCGTCTGCGTGAACCTGGCACGGTTCATGAAAGTCAATCCTGAGCAGGCCCTCAATCGAACCAACCACAAGTTCGATGCCCGCTTCCGGGCGATTGAACGTGTGCTTGAACGAGAGGGCCGCGACATGGACGAAGAATCACTGGAGGCGCTGGATGCCGTCTGGCAGGCGGTTAAAGGCGTGGAGCGGGGAGGGAACGGATGCTGAATCCGGCCGATCGGTAAGTACAATCCGTTACCAATTTTCCCGCCCCCGGACCGACGGCTTCGTCTACACTTCCGGAAACGGATGCACGGTTTTCGTGCGCCGTGCGCCATCAATAAGATGCAGGAGTGAAGGCACCATGAAAATCAAAGATCTGGTCAATTACTGGGACAAGCATGCTCGTGGTCGGCTTACCCGGGACGCCTATTTCATGGCGTTATCTGACCAGCATCACAAGCGCCTCGAAAAGCTCGCAGCGCTTTATCCAATGAAGTCGCCCCAGGACCTGATGCGGGACCTGATTTCCGCAGCACTGGACGAGATGGAAACCAGTTTTCCCTATGTTCAGGGAACCCGGGTGGTGGCTTATGACGAGGACGGTTTTGAGATCTACGAAGATCAGGGCCTGACTCCGAAGTTTGTCAGCCTGAGCCAGAAGCACATTCAGCGCCTCAAGGCCCGTCAGCTGGAATCAGTAGCCTGACGGGCAGCCCGCTGCCCGTCGATACTTACTTTTCCTTTTCCTTTCCCTCCAGCCTGTCCTTCAGCGGGCTCTGGCGAACCAGATCGTCCAGGGCCGCACCAATCATATCGTTCAGGATATCGCTCTCACTGCGGTCCGGGTATAGCTCGGCCAGTGTAGCCACCCGTGCCGCATCCTCCAGTGGAAGGCGCAAATTGTAATCGTGAGTGCGCTCCACGGGCTCTTTTTGCTTTTCCCAGTGTTTGGGCAGATCAGTAACCTTCATGATGACTCCTTGCAGCTACAGGCTTGAATCGCCAATAGACTTTCTCGACTGTTCCTTAGTATCGTAAGTTTACTTTGCCTCCGTCAATTCAAAAGGACGCCAATGTGACTGAGCTACATCCGGATCTCAGAGAAAACGTGCGAATGTTGGGCGAGCTGCTGGGCCAGAGCATACGACGACACCCCGGGCAGGATTGTTATGAGCTGATCGAGGAAATCCGGGCCGCTGCCAAAGCGGACCGCCTGCACGAAAGCGGCTCTGGCCAGCGGCTGGTGAGCTTGCTGGGTAAGCTGCGCGATGACGAACTCCTGCCGGTTACCCGGGCCTTCAACCAGTTTCTCAACCTCGCCAACCTGGCCGAGCAGTACCATGGTATAAGACGCAAACGGGGGCATCAGTCTGATCTGATGGTTGAATCCCTGGGTGAGGTCTTCGATCGGCTGAAAACCGGAGGTGTCAGCCCGGAGGAACTCCACCAGCGAGTTGCCGATCTGCGGATCGAGTTTGTGCTGACCGCTCACCCCACCGAAGTGGCCCGCCGCACACTGATCATGAAATACGACGAAATGTCGGATTGCCTGGCGAGGCTGGATCACGAGGACCTGATGCCCGCGGAGAGCGAGGAAATTGCCAACCGCCTGTCCCAGCTGGTTACGGAAGCCTGGCATACCGACGAGATTCGCCATGAGCGGCCAACGGCCGTGGATGAAGCCAAATGGGGTTTTGCGGTGATCGAGAACAGCCTCTGGCAGGCGTTACCACAGTTTCTGAGAAGCCTCGACACTTCTTTGCAGGAGGCTACGGGTAGAGGGCTGCCCTTGCAGGCGTCTCCTATCCGGATTGCGTCCTGGATGGGGGGAGACCGCGATGGCAATCCCAACGTGACCCATAAAGTGACCCGCAAGGTTTTCCTGCTGGGCCGCTGGATGGCAGCGGATCTCTATCTTCGGGATATTCAGGCGCTGCGGGCCGAACTGTCCATGTGGCAGGCGAGCGATGAGCTCAAGGCAGTTGCCGGTGATTCCCGGGAACCCTATCGCCATGTCCTCGCCGAACTCCGTGACTGGCTGATTAAAACCCGTGACTGGGCCGAGGCGAGCGTTAACGGCGAACCGGCAGATGCCACCGGTATTCTGTTCGAGAACGAGGACTTTACCGGGCCCCTGGAGCTTTGTTACCGGTCTCTGGTCGATTGCGGCCTGGAGGCGATTGCCAACGGCCCGCTGCTGGACACCATTCGCCGGGCACACACCTTCGGCCTGCCACTGATTCGGCTGGATATTCGCCAGGAAGCGGCCCGTCACGCCGAAGCCGTTGCAGAAATGGTGGATTATGTCGGTCTGGGGGATTACCTGTCCTGGTCTGAACAGGAGCGTCAGTCGTTTCTGGTGCAGGAGCTCCAGGGTCGGCGGCCACTGGTACCCCGCAACTGGGAACCCTCGGAGTCGGTTGGGGAGGTACTTGCCACCTGCGAAGTCGTAGCCCAGCAAACGCCCCAGGCTCTGGGCTCCTATGTGATTTCCATGGCCAGCAAGCCTTCTGATGTGCTCAGCGTCATTCTGCTGCTGCGGGAATCGGGAATGAAGTACCCGATGCGTGTGGTGCCCCTGTTTGAAACCCTGGACGACCTGCGTGGTGCCCCTGAGAGCATGGCTGCGCTGTATGAGGTGGAGTGGTATCGGGAGTATTGCCAGGGCCGCCAGGAAGTCATGATTGGTTACTCCGATTCCTCCAAGGATGCCGGTCAGCTCATGGCCGCCTGGGCGCAGTATCAGGCCCAGGAAAAGCTCACCCACGTTGCAAGCCAGTATGGTGTGCATCTCACTCTGTTCCACGGCCGCGGTGGCACCGTGGGCCGTGGTGGTGGCCCGGCCAACCGGGCCATCCTGTCCCAGCCGCCGGGTTCGGTAAACGGCAGTTTCCGGATTACCGAGCAGGGTGAAATGATCCGTTTCAAGTTCGGTTTGCCCAGGCTGGCGGTGCAGAGCCTGACGCTCTACACCACGGCGGTTATTGAAGCGACCCTGGCGCCGCCGCCGAAGCCGGAGGACAGCTGGCGGGAAACCATGGACTGGCTCACGGAGCGCTCCCTGAAGGCCTATCGGGATGTGGTCCGTGAGAATCCGGACTTTGTACCTTATTTTCGCCAGGTAACGCCGGAGCAGGCGTTGGGAAAACTGGCACTTGGAAGCCGGCCGGCGCGAAGAAAGGCGACCGGCGGCGTGGAAAGCCTGCGGGCCATTCCCTGGATTTTCGCCTGGACCCAGATGCGGCTGATGCTGCCCAGCTGGCTGGGCAGTGATGTGGCGCTGGAAGAGGCGGCACGGGATAACCGGCTCCCGGTCCTCAGGGATATGATGCATGGCTGGCCTTTCTTCCGCACCTATGTGGATATGCTGGAGATGGTGCTGGCCAAGGCAGATTTGCGCATCGCCAGCTATTATGAGCAGACGTTGCTGGACGATGACAAACTCAAGGCCCTCGGGAAAAGCCTGAGAATACGGCTTCAGGGCTGCATTCAGCGGCTTCTGGAGCTCAAGGAACAGAACGACTTGCTGGAAGGTGAGCCGGTGTTCGCGCATTCCATGCGGGTGCGTAATCCCTACACGGATCCTTTGCATTATCTGCAGGCCGAGTTGCTCCGACGTGACCGGGAAAGTGAAGGCAAGGGCGAAGTGCCGGAGTTGGTGGAGCGTGCCCTGAAAGTCACGATGGCTGGCATCTCGGCCGGCATGCGCAACACCGGCTAAAAAGTGCTGGAAAGAGGCCGGGTAGCTCGGCCACTGACGCTGGATAACAGGAGTAAGCTGTGGCACTGGCTGCACGATTGGAGCGTTTTCTTGCCCGCAAGGGTATTGGTTTTCAGGAGTTGCCGATTGACCCGGTAACCAGCCTGGATTCAGCGGTTATTGCCTCGGGGCTCCCCCAGGCCGATTTTATCCAGGCCACACTGCTGATTGATATCAGCGGTGTGGTGATGGCCGTTCACAAATTTGACAGCTCCCTTGACCCGGATGCGGTCTACCAGTTGACCGGTCGCCGATTGCAGCCCCTGACCGCCCGCCAGACCATGCGCCTGTTCGGGGACTGCGACCCGGGGTTCACACCGCCCATTGGCCAGGCTTATGAGCTTCCGGTGGTGGTGGATGAAGATGTCGCCAAGGCCGAGCGGGTGCTTTTCTCCAGCGGTACCGATCACTCGCTGATGGAGATGGATGGCCGGTCCCTCAGGTTGGCGCTTGCGGGTGCCAGAGAAGGGCATCTGGTAATCCGCGGGCCGGGCAACGGCAACCGTGAGGCGCTGACCCTGGAGGAAGTGGCCGACAAACTCCAGAAACTCTACCGCCTGCCACCGATGCCGGCCCTTGCGCTGCGCATTCTCCGGCTGACCGCAAATACCGAAGCCACCGCTCGCGAGCTGGCCGAGCTCATCGAGTTTGACCCGAGTCTGACGGCCCAGGTTATGCGCTATGCCCGATCGGCCCTGTTCAACTACCCGGGCCAGATCAATTCCGTACAGGAGGCCGTTACCCGGGTACTCGGTTTCGACCGCGTGGCCCATATCGCCTTGGGCATCGCGTCGGTCCGGGCGTTCGACGTGCCTCGTCAGGGTCTGCTGGGTATGGACAATTTCTGGCGCCACTCACTGTATTGCGCGTTCCTGTGCCAGAGTATTGCACCCAGGTGCGGTGCTGAAAAAGGCCTTGGCTATCTCTGCGGGTTGCTCCACAACTTCGGCCTGTTGCTGGTGGGGCACCTGTTTCCCGCTGAATTTGATGAGCTTAATCAGCTCCGTGAAGCCAACCCTGAAGCCAGTATGCATTCCATTGAGCAGCAGGTATTCGGCCAGGGGGACGGACAGGAAATTCTTGCTGTGGGCCATGGTGCCATTGGCGGGATTCTCCATCGTTTGTGGCAACTGCCGGACCCCGTGATCAAGGCAGCTGGTATCCATCAGCAGCCCGGCTATCACGGAGAGCATGAAAATTACGTGTTGATGGTGCAGCTGTCGAATGCCTTGCTCAAGGAGCGTGGGATTGGTGATGAATTCAATCCCGACGATGTGCCAGCGCTGGTAGAGGGGCTGGGGCTGCAGCCAAATGTACTGGATGAACTCACGGCAGAAATGGATCGGGTAGCTCCGGATCTGGACGCCCTGGCCAGCTCCCTGTCATCCTGACACCCTGGCGTTGTTTGCGGGGAAATGCGCACTTCCGGTGCATGATACGGAGGTCGACTTTCTCTGACGTGGCTGACTTCGTATAATGCGCCCTCGCCGATTCCGGCTGACACCTGTTCCGGATGAGAGAGGCTGTCGCAAAGGCAGGGGTTTTTGCCACAGCTTTTCAAACGATAATGACTAAAACGGGAGCACAGCGTTATGCGAATCATCATGTTAGGCGCGCCGGGCGCAGGTAAGGGAACTCAGGCCCAGTTCATAACCGAGCGGTTCGATATTCCCCAGATCTCCACCGGTGACATGCTTCGGGCGGCGGTTAAGGCCGAGTCCGGGCTGGGTAAGCAGGTGAAGGAAGTCATGGCGACCGGCGGCCTGGTGTCTGACGACATCATCATCGCGCTGATTGAAGAGCGCATCCAGCAGCCGGATTGCAGGAACGGCTTCCTGCTGGACGGTTTCCCCCGCACCATTCCACAGGCAGAGGCCCTGAAAGATCAGGGGATTGCCATTGATTATGTTGTCGAGATTGCTGTCGACGACGACGAAATCGTCAGCCGTCTGTCCGGCCGCCGGGTTCACGAAGGTAGTGGCCGGATTTACCACGTAAAATATGATCCACCCAAGGTGGAAGGCAAGGACAATGAAACCGGTGAGCCACTGGTTCAGCGTGAAGATGACAAGGAAGAAACGGTTCGCAAGCGTCTGAAAATCTACCACGACCAGACTGCACCGCTGATCGGTTACTACCAGGACTGGGCATCAAAAGAGCCGGCCGCGGCACCCAGATACGTGCGGGTAGAAGGTGTTGGCAGCCTGGACAGCATTCGCGACCAGATCCTGTCTGAACTCACGTAAATCCACGGCATCCTGACCTGAGGTTTTCACACACGTGAAACTGCTGGCACTGGATACGTCATCAGAGGGCTGCTCCGCAGCCCTTCTTGTTGATGGCGAGATCTCTGAACGTTTTGAACTTGCCCCGCGCGGTCATACCCGGCTGCTGATGCCGATGGTGCGGGAGCTGCTCCTGGCGCAGGGCCTGGTGCCCGCGGATCTGGATGTCCTGGCGTTTGCCTGTGGCCCCGGTTCCTTTACCGGCCTGCGAATCGCAACCGGGGTGGTACAGGGGCTGGCATGGGGTCTGGATATTCCGGTGGTACCGGTTTCTTCTCTTGAAGCCGTTGCCCTTGGCGCGATCGAAACCCTCGATATTCCCGGGCACAGTATTCCCGGGCACAGTGGTATCGCAGTGGCCTTTGATGCCCGCATGGGGGAGGTCTACTGGGGCTGTTTCGAGTGCCGGGCTGGCATTCCGGTTTTACTGGGAGAGGAGCAGGTTTGTCTTCCCTCAGACGTTGCTCTCCCGTCGGGGCCCGATCACTGGTATGGCGTTGGCCAGGGCTGGCAGTATCGCTCCGGGATGCCCTCCGCAATAACCGGACAGGTAGAAACGATCGATGAAGCACTGGTGCTTCGTGCCTCCTGGGTTGCACGGTTGGCCGCTATCGGATACCGGCAGGGTAAGGCGGTTCCGGCGGAACAGGCCCAACCGGTGTATATCCGGGACGAAGTGGCCTGGAAGAAGCTTCCCGGTCGGTAGTCAGTCCGATCACTCAGGCCTGAGTAAATACTGAACAGCTGCCTTTTCTTCCGGGCGACAATCTTCCATACTTCCAGCTCAGGTTTTCCTGTCATCGGGCCAGCGGTATCTGAACATGGCGGTATCTGAACATGATTGGTGGCATTAATCCGGGCAACAATGTCGTTTCGCAGACGGGCAACAACAGCCAGGTCCGCGAGCGCAGTGATGTCGCACGCGCTCCCGCTTCGGCACCAGAGAAAACGGGCGATTCCGCTCGCCGTGATCTTGCCGATGGCCGCCAGGGTGTGGTCAGTGAGCGAACCCCCACCGAAAGTCTCGAGCGCCGGGTCGAGGCCAGGCGTGCCTCCGAAGACATCCGCCTTGAACGTTTCCGGGCTGGTGAAATCTCCTTGCCCGCCGCCCGAGCCCTGTCCACGTTTGCTTCCGTTGCGGCCGCCGGTCAGGACGCCGGCACCGGCGGCAGCCTGGCCGGAATCGATATTCTGGTCTGATGTCTGATCCCTCTGCTTCTTCTGTAATGCCCGCCGACTGGCAACAAACCATTGCCATTGCCCGAAGTCCCCTGGGGGACAGGTTTCAGGCTGAGTCTCTGGCCGAGTCTCTGTTACTGGAGAATTTAGGGGTGGTGCTGCCCAGGGACGTTCGCGATGTCCCGGTTCTGTTGTTCCTTGATGAGCAGGGCCTGGGCCTGCAAGTTACCGGCAAGGGAGCGCCCGGGCCGGTGCGCGCGGAATTCGTTACCGGCAAGATGGGCTACCGGCGTGAACACGGCGGCGGGGCCGGTCAGCTGGTCGCCAGGGCTGTCGGCCTGCAGAAAACCCGCGCCAATCTGCATATTGTTGATGCCACGGCAGGGCTTGGCCAGGATGCGTTTATCCTCGCCAGCCTTGGGTGCCGGGTAACGTTGTTTGAGCGCAATCCGGTTATCCATGCGCTCCTGGCGGATGGCCTGGCCCGTGCCGCTCTGAACGTGGATTGTGCGATGATCGTTGAACGCATGCAGTTGATGGAAGGCAGCAGTATCGACTGGCTTGAACGGGCTGGCGGTGAGGCTGCCGATGTAATCTATCTGGACCCGATGTTTCCGCACCGGGATAAATCGGCCCTGGTTAAAAAGGAAATGCAGGTATTCCGGACAGTTGTCGGCGACGATGACGATTCCGGACGCCTGCTCGCGGGTGCCCTGGAGTGCGCCCGTTACCGGGTGGTGGTCAAGCGGCCGCGGAAGGCGCCGGCGATTGCCGGGCCGGACCCAACCACACGGATAGAGGGCAAAAGCAGCCGCTACGATGTCTATGCCATCAAGGCCCTGCCTGCCCAGTGAGCCCTTAGCCTGTAAAAAGCCCTTGGTTACCCTGTGAAGCGCCCCTCAGGCTCCCATCATCGTGACCTGCTGAATCGCCTGTCGCTTCTCGACGCCCAGCACCAGCCGTGCGTCCTCTGCCACCTCATCCAGCCCCTCGCCATAACACAGCAAGCCGTTATCATCGGTGGTGATCACGCCGTTCTTCTGCATGTTGGCTATGAAGTTCTGGAACAGGCTCTTGTCGAAGAACTCCGGTGCATTCAGGCCAAACAGGATCGACATGCGTTCGGCCAGCAGTGCGCTCTGCTCTTCCAGTTCTGCCGCACTGATCTTGCCCGAGCCGTATTTCCGGAGGATGCCGAGCGCGATATGGTAGCGCTCTACCGTCTGGATGATAAAACGTGACAGCACACGCAACCTCAGCATGGCCTCGGTGCCTTCGTCTGGCCGGCCAATCCGGTCGTCGTCCAGAGGCTTGAGCAAACCCTGGGCTATCAGAACATCGATCCATTGATTGATGACGGTTTCGGTTTCATCCGAGTGGTACTTCAGGAACAGCTCGGATTGCAGGTAGGGGTAGGCCACGCTGGCCAGGAACACGATCTTCTCTCGCCTCAGGGAATCCTTGTTCTCAAAGAGGCTGGCAATCAGTGAAGGCAGCGCGAACAGGTGCTGGATATTGTTGCGGTAGTAGGTCATCAGAATGGCATTGCTGCCTTCCAGGGCGATGATATCGCCCAGCTTCTGGGGCTGGCGGTTAATCAGCCCCATGCCCTCACAGTAGGCCACCCAGTCTTTACCGCTGCCTTCGGGCAGGGTGACCGTCGCGGCATAGGGAAAGGCTTTCAGCAGGGCGGCGTACTGATCCATCAGCCGGATCAACTGGCCTTCGTCCATCGCCAGACGCTCGGTCCCGAGCAGAACCGTTGCGGCCATGCCAATCGGATTAACCGCGACAGAGGCATTGATGCTGGAGGCTACCCGGAATGCGAGTTCGGATACGGCAGTGTTGAGCCAGGCCGGGCGGTGCCCGGCGTCGTAGGCTTCCTCGCGCCAGCTGTCATGGACATCATCCAGAACGTCGGAAAGGTGAATGGCCTCACCGAAGTTGACCGCCACGCGACCGAAGGAATTGCTGAGTTTACGCGCCGTTTTGGCCAACCCGAAGACACTCTCTTTTTCTTTTTTCTTGCCGCGAAGTTCACCCAGATACGAGCGGCCCTCCATAACCTTTTCGTAGCCAATGTAAACGGGGACGAACACGATGGGCTTGCGGTGATCCCGAAGGAAACTGCGTACTGTCATTGCCAGCATCCCGGGCCGGGGTTGCAGCATCCGGCCTGTGCGGCTTCGGCCACCCTCGACAAAATACTCCACCGAGTAACCCCGGGAAAACATTACATGCATGTATTCGTTGAACACGGTGGCGTACAGCGGGTTGTCCTTGAAGCTGCGGCGCATGAAAAAGGCGCCGCCCCGACGCAGAATGGGGCCCACGACGGGCATATTGAGGTTGACCCCTGCAGCAATGTGCGGCGGCATCAGGCCGTTTTTGTAGAGCACGTAGGACAACAGCAGGTAGTCGATGTGGGAACGATGGCAGGGTACGTAAACGACAGCATTGTCCTGGGCGACGTCTTTCACCACCCGGATGTTGTTGATGGCGATGCCTTTGTAGATCCGGTTCCACAGCCGCGACAACACCACCTCAAGAACGCGAATGGTGACGACGGACATGTTGGCGGCAATTTCGTCGGCATACTTGTAGGCTTTGGCGCGAACCTTTTCCGGCGGGATATCATCTTTGGCGGCCGTTTCCCGGATCGCTTCCTTTACTGACTGGGTCCGCACCAGGCCTGCGACAAGGGTGCGGCGGTGTGACAGGTCTGGTCCCAGTACAGCCTGGCGTACCCGGCGGAAGTGGGTTCTGAGTATCCGGGCCAGTTTCCGGTTGGCGCGCTCTTCGTTATGCCGGTATTCATCAATAACCTGCTTGAGCGAGAGGGGCTGATTGAACTGAACGTAGGTGTTGCGGCCGTGGACCATAATGATCAGAAGTTTCTGCAGCCTGCCGGCAATGGACCAGGTGTCAGACAGCAACAGTTTTACCAGGGATTTCTCCTTGTCCGGGGAGCGGCCCCAGAACAGGGAAACCGGAACGATCTGGACATCCTGATCCGGGTGTTCGAGGCCGTAGTGAACCAGAGCCTGGAACTCGCTGGTAGGCGCCGGTGCCTGGCGCCCCCGGAAAAAACCGCCAATCCGGCGGTACAGAAAGAAGAAAGAATGCGACGGTCCGTTTTTAACCGGCAGGGCTTCTGCCGCTCCGGGTAATCCGGCCCGGATCACTTCCTGCTCCAGAACCAGCCGGCCGGATAGGGAGCTGTACTGAAGCACGTAACATACCGGCGTGTCCGGATCCAGGGCGAGGGCGTCAACGCTGTTGCCGCTGACATCTGTCCGGACCCAGATAAACAGTATCTTGCGAAAAAGGGTCAGGATCAGGCTGCGAATGCCCTGGTAAAGACGCATAAAGTGCAACTCCGTTGAAAAGACAGGTGCCAAGTTTACTTGGTTGAGTACAGAGCGGAAAGCCGAGGTTGCATTCTTGGCCAGCAAGGCAATGTGGTACATTTCAGTTTGGTCTTATAATCACTCAGGCAGCACATCAGATGGTGGTCTCGATGACTCAGTGGAAACCCGGCTGGACAAACAGACCGCCGGAGCAGAACGACCTGATTCTGGCGCTTGCGGGATCGGGCGTGGTGAAGCCCGGTAACGGTTGGCTGCATCCCCGGGACAGCGCGCTGTTCGGGGATGTCCTGTCCGATGCCGTCTCTGTGGGAACCTTCGGCGGTCGCGATGTATTCGTGACCGAGTTGCCGGAAAGCTCGGTTGAACAACAGGAGATCATTCCCCTGAGGGAGGCCCTGCTGATGATGAACGATGCCCCCGCGGATATGCTGAGTACCGGTTTCCAGGTCTGGCAGTGGTGGCGTGACCACCAGTATTGTGGGCGCTGCGGTGAGAAAACCGGTTTTCATGCCCGGGAGCGTGCCAGATGGTGTGAAGCCTGCGGGATTCCCTGGTACCCGAGGCTCGCCCCCTGCGTTATTGTTGTTATCCGTCGGGATGACCGCCTGTTGCTGGCCAGGTCGTCACGGGTCAAACGCCACTTCTACAGCCTGATCGCCGGATTTGTTGAGCCGGGGGAGAGCCTGGAAGGGGCTGTTTGCCGGGAGGTGAAAGAGGAGACCGGCCTGGATGTGACCAATATCCGGTACCACGCGTCGCAGCCCTGGCCCTTCCCGCACCAGTTGATGGTTGGATTCTTCGCTGATTACGCCGGAGGGAACCTGGTGTTGCAGGAAGACGAGCTCGCCGATGCCGACTGGTTTTTACCGGGTGACACACCGCCGGTGCCGCCGGAAACCACGATTTCAGGCCGTCTGATCCGGGCTATGGAGAAGGAAATTTCCCGGGGAGGCATTCCGGTTTGAACGATCAGGCGCCGCCCAGGGTTCTGGTGTTCGATTCCGGTGTCGGCGGTCTGAGTGTTGCTGCCTGCATTCACCGGTACCTGCCGGGCGCGGACCTGACCTACCTGGCGGACAACGCTGGATTTCCTTACGGCGACAAGTCGGAACCGGTAGTGATTGAACGCTGCTGCACCCTGATTGCCCGTGCCCTTGAGCAATACCCCGCCGATGTCATCGTGGTCGCCTGTAACACGGCCAGTACCGTGGTATTGCCCCATCTGCGTGGGAGAACATCGGTGCCGGTTGTGGGGGTGGTGCCAGCGATCAAGCCCGCGGCGGCGAAAACCCGGAACCGGCGTATCGGGCTCCTTGCAACGCCGGCCACAGTCCGCAGACCCTATCTGGACAGACTGATCGAGGAATTTGCCGGTGATTGCCGGGTGGAGCGTATCGGGCATCCCGGCCTGGTGCGCTGGGCGGAAGAGCTGGTTGCCGGCGGTGTGGTGCCGGCCCGCGAACTGGCAGATGCCATGGAGGCATTTCGTGACGCAGAGGTGGATACGGTAGTGCTGGGCTGTACCCACTATCCCCTGTTACTGGAAAGCCTGAAGCGGAGCCTGCCGGCGGTTCGGTTCTGGGTGGATTCGGGAGAGGCGATCGCTCGGCGGGTAGCCTGGCTGCTGGAACAGACAGACCAGCTTGCCGTCGCCGAGAGATCCATTGCGGAGCCGGCACACTTGCCGGTCACTGCTGCCCTGTTTTCCGGCCCGTCCCCGGAAGGAATCGCCGGCTTCATGTCCGGGCTGGGCCTGTCTCCCCGGCGGGTGTGCGGAGACTGGCCCGACCAGCGCCCGGTGGCTATAGAAGCCGGGTGAGCTTGAACATGGCGAGAAATTCCAGCGCCGGAATCGACCGTTTGTGGCAGCAATAGGTCTTGAAGCTGTCGCCCCGAAAGCGTGACTTGGTGAACTCCAGCCCTTTGAAGTTGTAAAGGAAGTTGCCTTTCTCATAGAGCCCGTGCAGCAGGCGTTTGAGCAGGCGGCTCTCTTGATGTTCGGTCGCCGGATCAAGCGACAGGGGAATCAGTCCCAGATCCAGATAGGGCACGCCCTCGGTCTTGAAAACGCCTATGGCATGGGCCATCAGGGTGTAGAAAATGCCCTGGCGAAAGTCGGCATTGGCCCGGGAAATATTGGGCACATAGCTGATGATCTCGTTGTTGCGGTAAATCGGATCAAAGTAGATAAAGCCGACTGCCTTGCCATCCTGATAGGCATAGAAATGCCGTTCATTTTCCCGGTATTCCATTTCCATGGGCCGGATCAGGAAGCGGATCTCATTGCTTTTACACTTGCGGGTGCGTATCCAGGCCTCGGAGATCTCCCGGGTGTGATCGTCGCTGAAACGTTCCATGACGGTGATGCCATTTTTTTCCGCCTGGTTCAGCGCGGTTCTGAGCACCTGTTTCTTTTTCCCGCTGAGGGACCACCGGGCAAGATCGATTCGGGATTCGCTGCCGAACTGGGTGCCATAGAGACCAAAGCGCAGATGCAGAAAATCCACCACCGGCTTTGATACCTGAATGTAACTGGCGTTCGGGAAGCGCCGATGAAAGCTCTCCAGCAGCCGACCGAAATCGCCCGGCGCACAAACCGGGTCCGAGAGGACAAATGTCCCGCCCCATTTCCGCATGTAGGCGATATAGCCAATGCCCGGCACATCAAAATACTGCATGCCCGGCTGCAGCGTCGAGAAGGACTGGGAGTGGGTTCCGAACTTCTTCAGATAACCAACCCGTTCGCTGAAGGTGAACGAACCGCTATCCAGTGTGCTGATTCTGTCCAGTGCGAGTATCTGATCCGACATGCTACTGCTCCCCGATTATTTTTTTGTTGGGCGATCCTTGAGCGACGCTACTCAGGCCTGCTTGCGTCCGAGAATGGACCAGTAACAGTTCATATTCAGAAGCTTGAAATGCTTCTTCTCGGTGACCTGGAGACCCAGGCGCTGCATGTGCTCGGGGTAGTTGTAGATCTTGTGGAATGCGTTATTGGCAAACAGCCAGAAGATGAATACGGCCATGTACCAGTAAAGCTTCTTGAACATCCGGGAGAGGATGTTGCCGGTGGGGTAGCAAAAGTCGCCGACAACCACTCTGGCGTCTGGCTTGCCAAGACGAATGAGGTGCTCCAGGACCCGGACCATCATGTCTTCATCAAAGACGTTGAGGAAGAAGTTGGCCACCACCATGTCGTACTGCTCGAACTCGTCCACCTTCATGATGTCGCAGTGGATACGGCGGATAGTCAGGTGAGGGGCCTCCTTCTGCTGGGCTTCGCCAAACTTGCGCAACATGGTTTCTGACAGGTCTACCACGGTAACGTCCGCACCCAGTTCAGCTGCACGAATGGCGTCCCGGCCATGGCCAACACCGGCAAACAGAATCCTGTCTCCGGGTTTGACGGTTTCAACGTCCAGCATGGCAGTTTTGCAGTGGTGTATGTTCTTGCCGCTGTAGAGGTTGCTCAGAAAATCGTAGACGGGGCCAATGTACTTGTACTTGTCGCGCATGATGACTGCTGCCTGTTCTTGTTCCCTGGATGCCGCCACCGTTGTTGTCGTTTTTGACCCGACAGACTGTCGGACATTTCGGTGGTCAACGCCTGATGGATTTGAGCTTAGAGAACAGGGTGGGAGAAATATGTGCAGTAATGCGCATTTCCGGATACACAAAGTAACGTACTGCAATACTTTGCAAACCAGATCGCGGTTTTATATCTGAGTGTCCGACAATAAATAATCGCCTATCCGAACGAGGCTTCGCGGGCCTTGGTGATTCCGAGGATTTTTGAAATCTCGGCCGCGGGCCGTGCCGGCCCGTAGAAGAAGCCCTGGACCTGATGACAGCCAAGACTTCTGAGGTACTCAAGTTGTTCGTCGGTTTCCACGCCTTCCGCAATAATCTCGAGCTTGAGACCGTGGGCCATGGCGACTATGGCATTCACGATGCAGGCGCCGTCGTCGCCGCTGCGAATGGCCTTTATGAAGGACTGGTCCACCTTCAGGGTATGGATGGGCAGGCGATGCAGGTAGTTCAGGGAGGAATAGCCAGTGCCGAAGTCATCAATCGCAATCCGCACGCCGAAAGAGGCCAGTTCCCGGAGTTTCTGACTGATCTGCTCCAGATCATTCATGATCACGTTTTCGGTGATTTCAATCTCCAGGTTGCCGGCAGGGAAGTTGTGAGTCTCGACCTGCTGCATCAGGGTCTCCACAAACCGGGAGTGCTCCACCTGGATGGGAGACAGGTTGACTGCCAGGCGGAGATCTGGGCGCCCTGAGCGAATCCAGTGCCCGACGTCCTGGCAGGCCTGGTCGAGAACACGCTCACTGAGCTGGCCAATGAGCTTGGTTTCCTCTGCCAGCGGCAGGAAATCCCGGGGGTAGAGCAGTCCCCGTTCAGGGTGCTGCCAACGCACCAGTGCCTCAAGCCCAACGACCCGGTTGCTGGTCGAGCACATCTGGGGCTGGTAGAAAACCCGCAATTCGTCACGCTCCAGCGCCTGGCGCAGATCCCTCTCCAGGTTCAGACGGTTGGCGGTGTCGATGCTCATGCTTTCGGAATAGAAGCGATAGCTGTCCTTGCCCTTGGCCTTCACGTGGTACATGGCAATATCGGCGTTCTGGATCAGGTGATCCATGGTTTCGCCGGCGTCCGGGAAGATGGAAATACCAATGCTTACGCCGACAAACACCTCATGATCGCCCAGCTGGAAAGGCGCGCGCAGTGCATCAATCAGTTTTTTTGCAATTTGCCTCGCATCCTCATGGTTGTGGATGGATGGCAGCAACAGAGTGAATTCATCACCACCGAACCGGGACAGGGTGTCACCCTTGCGCAGGCATTTTTCCAGCCTGTGGGTCACTGCCTGCAGCAAACGGTCCCCCATGGCGTGCCCCAGGGTATCGTTGATTACCTTGAAACGATCCAGGTCAAGGAACATCACCGCCAGTTTCTGGCCGTCGCGTTTGGCATGGGTGATCGCCAGTTCAAGGCGGTCCTTGAACAGGGCCCGGTTTGGCAGGCGGGTTAGCAGGTCGTGGTATGCCTGGAAGTTGATAAACGCCTCAGCTTCTTTCCGTTCGGTCACATCCCGGGCGGTACCGTAATATTGAGCACCGTTGCCATTGCCACCGCCCTGGGTCGTCCCGGAATGGGGCCAGGTCTGCGGGTCAATGGGGAAGGCAGTGATCTCGAAGTGGCGGGTTGCCCGGCGGCTGCCACGGGTTTTCAGCCGGACTTCCAGGGTTCTCGGGGTGTCTGCGGTGATATTGGGGCCCTTCAGGGCCATGGTTCCCCGGGTAACATCCCGGTCGTCGAGGATATGCCGGAAATGCTGCCCACAGAGTTCCGATGGCTGATATCCCAGCAAACTCTCCACCTTGCTGTTTACAAAACAGAAATGACCTTTTTGGTCGAGCATGAAGACGATATCCGGGGAGCTGTTGACGATGTACCGGTGCAGGGCTTCGGATTTTTCCAGTCGGAGCTG
This sequence comes from Marinobacter sp. Arc7-DN-1, assembly GCF_003441595.1. Taxonomy (NCBI): domain Bacteria; kingdom Pseudomonadati; phylum Pseudomonadota; class Gammaproteobacteria; order Pseudomonadales; family Marinobacteraceae; genus Marinobacter; species Marinobacter sp. Arc7-DN-1. The sequence goes on from NZ_CP031848.1 coordinate 3,788,392, forward strand.
GATGTGTTCGTGGGCTTTGAGGAGGGACTTTTTGCCGATGACGTTTTCGACAGTCGCCAGCAATTCCTCCGGGTCAAAGGGCTTGCGGATATAGTCCAGGGCGCCCCGCCGGAGCGCCCGGCTGACTGAGCGGAAGGAACTTTCGCCGCTGACAACGATCACGCCGCATTCCGGTTGTCCGTTGGCAAGGTGGGCCATGACATCAAACCCGTTCACCTCCGGCATCCGCAGATCCAGTAGCGCCAGGTCGAACCCCTGCCGGTCGATCAATTCGCAGGCTTTCCTGCCACCGTGGGCTTCCGATACCTCGTAACCACGACTGCGCAGCAGCGAAGCCAGGGTGTCCAGCAGGCGGGGTTCGTCATCTGCCACCAGTATCCGTGCCGTTAACCCGTCACGGAAAGGCTGATCAGTGAGTTCAGGTGCCATCGGTCTGTGTCCGTTGTTTCTGCGTCAGTCGGTCTCATTTTTTTTATGGCTGGCCGCGGGAAACAGAATCCTGAAGGTGGTGCCTTCCTGTCCCGTGCGACAAGCAATGATGCCCTCCATGTCATCAACAAGCTGTTTCACAATGCTCAGGCCCAAACCGCTGTGACCCTCTCCTTTTGTGGTCCTTGCCGGTGAAAACAGGGTGTCCCTGATTTCACCGGGTATTCCGGTGCCCGTGTCCGTGATCTCCATTTCCACCCAGGTGCGCTGATTCTGCCACACCGGGCAAGACGTGCGGACCTCTACCATACCACCTTCATCCGGAAGACTCTCGGCTGCATTGCGGATCAGATTGATCACAACCTGGCGAATCCGGGTGGTGCCGGCGGCAACCAGCGTTGGCTGGTTGCAAAGTTTCAGCGTCAGTTGACGGCTTTCGGAGCTGAACAGACTGTCTTCCAGAATCCGGGCGAGGCTTTCCAGCTCCGCATTCAGTTCAACGACGTCGGCATCGTGATCCGTAGTGTCCGTGTGACTCATCTGCAGCAAAAGATTTCCGGCCCGGTCCAGCTCATCCCGGATCACGTCCAGTTCCTGCTGAACGTCGGTATCCTCCAGCCGGCCTCTGAGCTGATAAATGTACTGCCGGATGATGGTCAGGGGATTGCTGACCTCATGGACCTGTCTGAGTAGCCGGTCACGGGCTATTTCCTGGTCCAGCCGTTTACCGTCAGTCCCGGCCTCTTTGTCCGGGAGTGGCCGGTTTGCGAGTACAGAAGACAGCTGGCGGGTGAAAATGTCTGCCAGTTCCAGCGTGGTCGGCAATTGATCGTTGTCGGTGCCCAGGGCAAAGACTCCCGGACAGTCGTCGCCACTGACGACCGGGACAGCCAAAAGCGACGGGGTGTGTAACAAGGATAGCAGCTGCCTGTCGAGCACCGTCGGTGAACGCTCACCGAGGCTGACGGGCACTCCCGAAACAAAGGCCTCGGTCAGTACGCTGCCGCCCGGTTTGGCGGTCACGGCCAGATCCGGGATATCGCCAATTGTTCCGGACAGAAGCACCAGGTTGTCCCCGGTATGGCCAAAGCACAGGGCGGGCAGGCCGGTAATCAGGGTCAGGCTGTTGACCGTTTCGGCAAGGATGTCCTCGGTTTCACCGGTTACATCGGCAAGATTGATTGCCTGGCTGGCCATGGCCTGGCGCAGAATGGTCTGCTTCAGTTGCCTGGACGCGCTTTCGCCGTTGTATTCCTCATCAAGGGGAATGCCAAGAGATGCTGCCATTCCGGACACTTCATGTCCGATCCGGCGATTGATCTCGCGGGTGAGCTCCTCATTCAGCCCGAATACCGTACCTGCCGCCGCAATGCCGGCGGCATCGGAAAGCGCCAGCCGGTTAGCCAGGCTGATCAGCTTCACCAGGTGGCCGGCATCCCGCAGCTCCGAAGGGAGGGCCTGCTGGTATCGCATGGCATCGGCGGCCATCGGCCCCAGCCCCCAGGAAGAGACAAGCTCGGCGGCAATATCGGATTGATGATCAAGATAGTGTTGCTTCGTTTCGGTTGCTGGCGTTTTAATAGCGATCAGTTCACCGATGTTGTGAAGCATGCCCAGCATGAACGCTTCGTCCGGCTCCGGGTAACGGGTGAGGGTGGCAAGCGCCTGTGCGGTCAGCGCAGTGGTCAGTGAGTGCCGCCAGAAATCCCTGAGTTGCTGCCACTCGTCACCCCCGAGTTCGAACAGCAGCTGGCGCAGGGCAGCGGTAAGTACGAGCGTATGGAATCGCCGGGTACCCAGCCTCAGCAACGCCTGATCCACCGACCGGATTGGTGTGGAAGGGCCGTAAAGCGCGGAATTGGCTAGCGCGAGTATGCGGGCGACCAGAGCGGTGTCGGCGGAGACAATCTCGCTGATGGTCCGGTAGCTTTCGTCCCGATGACAAGCATCCAGCGCCCGCAAGGTTACTTCCGGAAGGCTCGGTAACTGTAAATCAGGCGCAATCTGCATAGGCCTATCTGCCGTGCGACGTAACAAATCGGTATTTGACGAATCGTTCACTCTTGTACCGGAAAGAGCTTAGACAATAAACCGTCGTTATTAAATACTTGTTGCTGTTTTTTTAAGCAATATATTATCTGATTCGTGATATGTGTAGAATTTTGACAGGTTAAATAGCCTGCAACCGTAAAATCAGGGACCTAGATTGCCGGTGACGACTGCCAGAGAACCTGTAAAACACAATCCGAACCAACCCCGGACCATCGCCATTGCCGGTGGGAAGGGTGGGGTGGGCAAAACCTCCGTCGCCCTGAATCTGGCTCTCACCCTCGCGAGGCAGGATAAGCGGGTTTTGCTTCTGGACGGTGACACGGATCTGGCCAATGTCAGCATCATGGTGGGTCTGTATCCCCGGAAAACCCTTGCCAGCGTCATGGCCGGGGAATGCCGGCTGGAGGACATCATTCTCGAGACCGACTACGGTCTCCACATTGTTCCCGGGGCCTCCGGGGTTCAGGAATGTATGGACATGGGGCCGGCTGAGAGCCTGCGCGTTCTCCGGGCTCTGTACAACCTCGAAAATCGGTACGACTATGTTATTACCGATACGGCGGCGGGTCTTCAGGCGGCGGGGCTTCATATGATCGCGGCCACGGAGCTGGCCTGCATGGTGGTAACCCCGGATCCGGCTTCCCTGACAGACGCCTTCTCCCTGATCAAGGTTCTTCGGCGCAGGGGCTACAACCGGATCCCGAGTATTCTCGTCAACATGGCCCAGGGGGCCAGTCAGGCCCGCTCCGTGTTTCAGCGCCTTGATGCAGCCGCACAACGCCATCTGGGGATTTCCCTGCATTATATGGGCGGAATATGGCGGGACGAAACTCTCCGTCAGTCGGTTCTGAACCAGAAGCCCGTTGCACTGCTGCCGGTGTCAGACCCATCCTGCCGTCAATTTCATACCCTCGCGGATATGCTGAATGTGCGACTGTCTCAGCTTCCCAGGCGAAAGGCCGGTATCGCGGCATACTGGCACAAGGTGTCTCGCAGGGAGGCGGACGTTACACCTGCCCCGGTTGCCGCGCCCGGAAAAACGGCGGAAGAGGAAATTCCAGATGCTAAAACGCAGTGCCTGAGTGCGGTGAGCCAACTGGAGTCGGTGTTCGCCCAGGCGCCCGTCGACCCGATGCTGCGTTATGAAGCATTTACCCGGCTTTTTGCACTCCTGGGGAGCGCATTGGACAGCGATGCGATTGAAATCGTCCAGACTGGACTGGGGTCTTTTCCGTGGGAAAACCTCGATCCGGAGCGTAAGAACCACCTGGCCACACACCTGCGGGAGCTTGCTGACCAGATTTCGCCCCCGCCACGAGAAGCAAGGAAACCGGAACCTGCTTCTTCGGTTCTGCGCGAGCCCTTTTATGACCGTATCAGCTTTGGAGAGCAGGATCGTTTGGTGCGCGTGTTGAAGGAGCAGCCCGCGGATATTTCCCTGGATCGGCTTCTGCGGTCACTCTCGGGCAATGATCAGGGCCGCTCCTGATACGCAGAAAAACCTACCTCCTTTTCCGTCATTTTATTAGCGCTTTTTGTAGCGTAACTTTGCTGTGTGTCACCACTCTGTCACCGAAGTTGTGCAAGTATTGAGCATAAATCTGAATCTATTGAGCATAAACCTGAATCGTGGCCCGCAATATGCAATGGCTCTGTTGTACCTGATTCGCAAACTTTCCCCTGCCGGCAGGTATGCGCCGGCGATGAATTTGAATAGAGAAGGAGTTCTCCCATGGCAACACAGCAGCTGAATCCCGGGGCATCATCGAAAGCACTCGAACAGCTCCGCGGAAAGCACGTACTGATTACCGGTACCACCGGATTTCTTGGCAAGGTGGTACTGGAAAAGCTGATTCGCGCCGTTCCCGATATCGGCGGCATTCACCTGCTGATCCGTGGTAACAAGCGCCACCGGGATGCCCGGGGGCGTTTTCTCGATGAGATTGCTACATCGTCGGTATTTGACCGTCTTCGCCAGGAGGATCAGGAGGCTTTTGAATCCTTCATTGAGGATCGGGTGTATTGCGTTACCGGTGAAGTCACCGAACCATTATTCGGTCTGTCGGGCGATCGCTTCCGCAAGCTGGCCGGCGATATTGATGCCGTGATCAACTCGGCCGCCAGCGTCAACTTCCGTGAAGAGCTGGACAAGGCCCTGGCGGTCAACACTCTGTGCCTGGAAAACGTTGCCGAGCTGGCGCGGCAGAACAAGTCCTTGGCGGTGCTTCAGGTGTCCACCTGCTACGTGAACGGAATGAACGCCGGCCAGATTACCGAATCGGTCATCAAGCCCGCGGGCGAATCCATTCCTCGCAGCACGGAAGGCTACTACGAGATTGAAGAGCTGGTCCGGTTGCTGGAAGACAAGATTGCCGATGTCCGGTCACGGTATTCCGGAAAGACGCTGGAAAAGAAACTGGTGGACCTGGGTATTCGTGAAGCCAATCACTACGGCTGGAGCGACACCTACACCTTTACCAAGTGGCTGGGTGAGCAGCTTTTGCTGAAAGCCCTTTCGGGAAGGGCGTTGACCATTGTGCGCCCGTCGATTATTGAGAGTGCTCTTGAGGAGCCCGCGCCTGGCTGGATTGAAGGTGTAAAGGTGGCAGACGCCATTATCCTTGCCTATGCCCGAGAGAAGGTCACCCTGTTTCCCGGCAAGCGTTCCGGGGTCATTGATGTCATTCCCGTTGACCTGGTGGCCAACGCCATCATCCTGGCTGCCGCCGAGGCGATGGGTGAGTCCCCGCGTCACCGGGTTTACCAGTGCTGCAGTGGCAGCTGCAACCCGGTTTCCCTGGGCGAATTCATTGATCACCTGATGGCGGAAGCCAGGGCAAATTACGCGGAATATGACCAGCTGTTCTATCGGCAGCCGACCAGGCCGTTCATTGCCGTGAATCGCAGGCTTTTTGATGCGGTAGTGGGCGGAGTGCGCATTCCCCTTGGCATTGCCGGGAAGGTGTTGAAATTATTGGGCCAGAACCGGGAATTGAAAGTGCTTCGGAACCTTGATACCACCCGTTCCCTGGCAACTATTTTCGGTTTCTACACGGCACCGGATTACATCTTCCGCAATGATGACTTGCTGGCCCTGGCTTCGCGCATGGGTGAGCTGGACAAAGTGCTGTTCCCGGTGGATGCCCGCCAGATTGACTGGGCAGTTTACCTGCGCAAGATCCACCTTGCCGGGCTCAACCGGTATGCCCTGAAGGAGCGTAAGGTCTATAGTCTTCGTTCGGCCAAGGCCCGAAAGAAAGCGGCGTAGAAAACCTGGGCCCGGTCGCCAGGGCCGGGCCGTTGTCTGACCTTGCCTGTTTTCCTCGCAAGTTTGCGATTGGTCCCGATAGAACTATCCTTTAAGAAGCTTCTTGTTCGGTACAAATAACCCTTGTTTTCATGTGGTTTACCGGTCGGTTTTGGCCAAAAGTTCAGGCGCATTAGGACGTTAGTCTAATTCATTGTGTAGTGGCACACATGTTGAACTACGGCTATCCGTCTATAGAGGGCCGGAAAGGTCCCAGCGCTCAGAATTCCAAAACCGACAATGACAACAGACTCTGACAAAGGGGGAGCACAATGACTGATAAACAGGTATATCCGGTTAGCCCGGAGGTGGCCAAGCGGGCCCTTCTGAACCGGGAACAGTATGAAGAAATGTATCGTCAGTCAGTTGAAGACCCGGATACCTTCTGGGGTGAGCACGGCAAACGCCTTGAGTGGATCAAGCCTTACACCAAGGTGAAAAACACGACCTACGATTACAACAATCTGTCCATCAAGTGGTTTGAAGATGGCCAGCTGAACGCATCCGCCAACTGTCTGGACCGTCATCTGGACAAGCGTGGCGACCAGACAGCCATCATCTTTGAAGGTGATGATCCTGCCGACTCCCGCAATGTCACCTACCGCGAACTGCATGAAGAAACGAGCAGGTTTGCCAACGTCCTGAAAGGTCTGGGCGTGAAGAAGGGCGACGTTGTGACCATTTATATGCCAATGATTGTGGAAACGGCTGTCGCCATGCTGGCCTGCGCCCGCATCGGGGCGATCCACTCGGTGGTATTCGGCGGTTTCTCTCCGGAAGCGCTGGGCGCCCGGATTGTTAACGGCAAATCCCGCTTCGTGATCACGTCCGATGAGGGTGTTCGCGGCGGCCGCAAGATTCCGCTGAAGAAGAACGTGGATGCGGCCCTGAAGAACGAAGACGCTGCCAGTGTTGAGAAGGTGGTGGTGGTTACCCGCACCGGTAACTCCGAAGTGCCCTGGAACGAGGGGCGCGACGAACGTTATGAAGACCTGATGAAGTCTGCTTCTGCCGACTGCCCGCCGGAGCCCATGAACGCCGAGGATCCGCTGTTCATGCTGTATACCTCCGGCTCCACCGGCGCGCCGAAGGGCGTTCTGCATACCACTGGCGGTTACATGGTCTACACGTCCATGACCCATGAGTACGTGTTCGATTACCACGAGGGCGACGTTTACTGGTGTACCGCTGACTTTGGCTGGGTTACCGGTCACAGTTACATCCTTTACGGCCCGCTGGCCAATGGTGCCGTTACCGTTCTGTTTGAGGGTGTGCCCAACTACCCGGACAGTTCCCGCATGGGCCAGGTCGTCGACAAGCATAAGGTGAACATTCTATATACCGCCCCGACCGCGATCCGTGCCCTGATGGCGGAAGGTGAGTCCTGCATGAGCGGCACCAAACGCGATAGCCTGAAACTGCTGGGTTCCGTGGGCGAGCCGATCAACCCGGAAGCCTGGGAGTGGTACCACCGCGTGATTGGTAACAGCAAGTGCCCGATCGTGGATACCTGGTGGCAGACCGAGACCGGCGGCATTCTGATTTCGCCGCTGCCTGGCGCCACTGACCTCAAACCGGGCTCCGCCACCGTTCCGTTCTTTGGTGTTCAGCCGGCCCTGGTGGATAACGATGGCAATATCCTGGAAGGCAAGACCGAGGGTAACCTGGTGATCCTGGACAGCTGGCCGGGCCAGATGCGCACCATCTACGGTGATCATGAGCGCTTCGTCCAGACCTACTTCAGCACCTACAAGGGCATGTACTTCACCGGTGACGGCGCCCGTCGCGATGAAGACGGCTACTACTGGATCACCGGGCGTGTCGACGATGTTCTGAACGTTTCCGGCCACCGTCTGGGTACTGCGGAAGTCGAGAGCGCACTGGTTTCCCACGACAAGGTTGCTGAAGCGGCTGTTGTTGGTTACCCGCACGAGATCAAGGGGCAGGGCATTTATGTCTATGTCACCCTGGTGCAGGGTGAAGAGCCTTCTGACGAACTGAAGAAAGAGCTGGTACAGTGGGTGCGCAAGGAAATCGGTCCGATTGCGTCTCCGGATGTGATTCAGTGGGCACCCGGGCTGCCAAAAACCCGTTCAGGCAAGATTATGCGCCGGATTTTGCGTAAGATTGCTGCGAACGAGCACGATCAGCTGGGTGACACATCCACTCTGGCAGACCCGGGTGTGGTGGACGAGCTCATTAGCAGTCGTGAATTCAAATAAAGGTCTGGTTCAAGGCCATAAATCTGTGAGGAATCTGCTGAATGGCACAAACAATTATCGTCGCTGATGATCACCCACTGTTTCGCGCAGCATTGAAGCAGGCGGTCAGTCAGGCGGTACCGGATGCGGAGACGGTTGAAGTCGACAGCATCAAGGCGCTGCAGGCGGCGGTAGACTCGCACCCGGACGCAGATCTGGTTTTGCTTGATCTCAATATGCCGGGTGCCCACGGCTTCTCGGGGCTCGTGTTCATGCGCGGGCAATACCCGGGGCTGCCGGTAGTGGTAGTGTCAGGTTCCGAGGAATTGCAGGTGATGCGCCGGTCGATTGACTACGGTGCCTCCGGCTTCATTCCGAAGTCGGCGCCGTTGCCCACCATCACTGAGGCCATCCAGGCCGTCCTGGAAGGGGATGTCTGGTTGCCGGCAGGTGTGGCGGACAAGATCGAGCGAATGCATTCCGATGCCACAGACTTTTCGGAAAAACTGGCATCGCTGACGCCTCAGCAGTTCCGGGTGCTGGGTATGCTGGCCGAGGGGCTTCTGAACAAACAGATTGCCTACGATCTGGATGTTTCCGAGGCGACCATCAAGGCGCACATCACGGCGGTATTCCGGAAGCTTGGGGTCCGCAACCGGACCCAGGCGGTGATTGCGATTCAGCAGATGGAGATTGATCCGTCGGATCAGTCGTTGTCTGGTAGCTGAGGCGCGACAGGCCAGACCAAATGTGGGGTCAGAACCGAAGTTCTGACCCCTTTGTCATTCTACTTGCTCCCGGCGTACCCCAATTCCTTGTCGACCAGGTTGAACAGCTCCTCGCCCTTGTGCCAGCGGTCGAAGTTCTCCAGGAACTGATCGGTCAGCGCCCGCTTCCAGCCGATGAAGTCGCCGGCCATATGGGCTGTCATGGTGACGTTTTCCATGTCCCAGAGGGGATGATCTTCCGCCAGTGGCTCCTCCTCGAACACATCCAGCCCCGCTCCGGCGATGTCGCCATTCCTCAGTGCGGCGACCAGATCGTCAGTTTTAACGATCGGACCACGGCCGATGTTGATCAGGCGGGCTGATTTTTTCATCGCCTTGAAGGCTTTTTCGTCGAACAGGCCTTCGGTCTGAGGTGTCAGCGGGGCGGCAATCACCACAAAGTCGGCGTGGCCGAGCTGTTCGAAAAGATCATCGTTGCCGTGCACAGCAACAAAATCCGGGTCGTCATGCCGTGGTTTGCGGGCAATACCGTGGGCCTTCAAACCGGCGGCGCCCACCAGCCGGCCGATCTGGCGGCCGATGGAGCCGGCGCCCACCACCAGAACCTGCCTGCCTTCAGCCCGCTCCGTATCCCGGTGCTGCCATTGGTGTTTCATCTGAAGCCGGATGGAATTCGGAAAATCCTTGGCGAACATCAGGATGGTACAGAGCACGTATTCGGCGATGGTGCGGTCGAAGATGCCGCGGGCATTGGTAACCGTTACCTTCCCCTTGATCAGCTCCGGGAACATCAGGGCATCAACGCCGGCACTGGTGGCATGGATCCATTTCAGCTTGTCGGCTGTGTGCCAGGCGGCGGCCAGGGCTTCGGTCCGGAAGTCCGTCACCATCATGATTTCGGTGCCGGGCAGGGTATCCCGGAGGGTTGGTTCGTCACAGGCAAAACGCACATCCGCGCGGGCCCTGAGTGCCTCCATTCCCGGCGGTTCCTGTTCTCCCGGCGCGGTGAGAACGGTTACAACGGGTTTGCTTTGCTGAGTCATTGAGCCTCCGCCTTTTGTGATGAATGACGATGTCTGACCGGTGATGCCCCAGGGGTTACCTACAGGTTACCTACAGTCTGGTCGGCGGCTTCTGTCGGGTCAACTTGCTGGCCATGTGATTTGGCTGCAATCGCTATGGTGGCCGTACTTTCACGTACCTCATCTTTATGACGTTTTGTCTTGTAGAGCCCCGCCATACTGATTAACCTGCAGGAGTGGATTCCATTTGCCCCGCTTGCAGGAGGTGTGTATGGCAGAAGCCGCCAACCAAGAAACCGGCCAGACCAAACCGCGCAGAGTGAAGTACCGGAAGACCAAGGCCAGTTGGAACCCTGCCATGCAGGCGGTTCCGGTACCGGGCATCCGGCGCATGGTGAACATGGCGGCCACCATGAAAGATGTGATTCATCTTTCCATCGGTCAGCCGGATCTGCCGACACCCAAGCATATTATTGATGCCTACATTGATGCCCTGAACGCAGGTCAGACCGGCTATACCATGGATGCCGGACTACCGGAGTTGCTGGTGGCGCTGCGTGACTACTACGGCAAGCGGTACAACCGGAAGCTGACCCGGGACAATATCCTGATCACCAGTGGCGCCACGGAGGCCATGTACCTGGCCATTTCCGCGACCTCCGCGCCGGGCCGGCAGTTTATCGTAACGGACCCGTCGTTCCTGCTGTACGCTCCTCTGATCCGGATGAACGGCGGCGAGGTGAAGTTTGTGCCAACCCGGGCGGAGAACAATCATCAGTTGGATCCGGACGAAGTCATCCGTGCCATGGGCTCGCGCACTTTCGCTCTCATTCTGAACAACCCCAACAACCCGACCGGGGCCGTTTACCCGCGCAGCACGGTGGAAACCATTCTTGAAGAATGCGCCTATCGGGGCATTCAGGTCTATGCGGATGAGGTCTACGATCATCTCATCTTTGACGACGACGACTTTGCCAGCGTACTCAACTGCTCGATGGACCTGGACAACATCATGTGCATCAGCAGCTTCTCGAAAACCTACAGCATGGCGGGTTTGCGGATCGGCTGGGTGATTTCGAGCCAGGCAGCGATCAAGTCATTGCGGCGGTATCATATGTTCACCACGTCGGTAGCCAATACGCCGTCCCAGTTCGCGGGTGTGGCCGCGCTGACCGGTGACCAGCAGTGTGTGCGGGATATGGTGAATATCTACCGCGAGCGCCGCGACAAGGTGGTTGAGCTGATTGACCAGACTCCCTACATGACCGGGTACAAGCCAGGCGGCGCCTTCTTTGCGTTCCCCGAGCTGCCACCCCATGTGGACGGTTCGGATCTGGCCCTCCGTATGCTCAAGGAAACCGGCGTCTGTCTGGTGCCGGGCGATGCCTTCGGGGAAGGATGTACTAACGCCGTGCGGATCAGTTTCTCCACCACCTGCGAGAAACTCGAGCAGGCGTTTGATCGAATCATTCCCTGGATGGCAAAACAACAGTTCTGAGGTAATGCCATGTCAGCCCTCGACTCAGTGCTCATTCAGTGCCCCTACTGCTGGGAGACGCTGGATATCAGCGTCGACCCGTCGGTGCCTGAACAGGAGTATGTCGAGGACTGCCAGGTCTGCTGCCGGCCGATTCTGTTGCATGTCGCCTTCGATGAAGACCTGACTCCTCACCTAGATGCGCGGGCCGAGAACGAATAACCGGCCCGGGCTGTTTCTGACCAATTATTAACCCGCCGGCCTTGCCCAGGTTCCTCCTGTGCCGCAGGATACAGTCAGATTCCCTGGAGAAACCCTGATGAAGATAACACCCCTGAAAGGTCTTTGGGCCCTTCTGATTCTGGCGCTGGCACTGACAAGCGGCTGCGCCAGCATGTCACCCTACTCCATTTCCGAAGGCGAGCTGGAGAGGCACCTTCAGGACGTGGTGAGTGAGTTTGACCGCCAGCAATTGAGCAGCGGTTCGCCACTGAGCCTGAGCCTGGACGACGCCGACATTACCCTGGGGCCGGATGGCCGGGATGTGGCGGTGATTGACCTGCGGGGCCAGGTGGCCCTGAATGCGCTGATGGCAAAGTTGCCGGTGGATATTGCCCTGAAGGTGGAAGGTGCTCCGGTTTACGACAGTACGGAAAAAGCGATCTTCATCAGGCGGCTGCAGTTGCTGGAAAGCAGCATTGATTCGCCATTTTTCAAAGGTGACCTGAAGCCGGTTACCGACACGGTGATGCGGCTTGTCGCCCAGATGCTGGAGACCATGCCGGTGTATCGTCTTGACGAGGCCAATTTTGCCCAGAGAATGTTCGGTATGATGCCCGTGGATGTGCGGGTGGCGCCGGGCCGGCTTGAGTTTGTTATGGCAGACGAGTAAGTGCGTGGCCAGGTACTCGACCTGGCCACGAAGATGCAGATTTCCTGATCAGGGGGACGGCTTCACCCAGACAGGCGCTTGCAGATCGCCGCCCCTATCTCATGGGTGCCCCGCCGGGTTCCGGCGTTGTCCGCAAGATCTGCTGCAACCGCATCGAACAACTCCTTGCCTGCGGCAGCAATTGCCGGGTCTTTGCGGCCGAGCCACTCAAGCATGCGGGCCGTGGTAAACAGCATGGCGGTCGGGTCTGCCAGGCCCTGGCCGGCAATGTCCGGGGCACTGCCGTGTGTGGGCTCGAACATGGAGGGCATGTCCGGGGCGGTGGGGTTCAGGTTGCACGAGGGCGCCACGCCCATGCCACCTGAAAGCACGGCCGCCAGGTCGGTAAGAATATCGCCCTGCAGGTTGCTGGCAACCACCACATCGAAAGCCCAGGGGCTCTGCACAAACTTCATGCAGGCGGCATCCACCAGCTCATGGTGGGGCGCCACATCCGGGTATTCCCTGCTGATCTCTTCAAAGGCTTCCGTATACATGTCGCCCCAATAGCGCAGGGCATTCCGCTTGGTGACCAGGCATACCTGGCTTTCGCAGGTGCGGCCATCCAGCGTGCGGAAAGTCCGGGTCCGGCCTTCGTTCACCCGGTCTGCGGCCCGGCTGCGGGCCTGTTCAAAGCCATACCGGATGATCCGGTCGGTGGCCTTGCGGGTAAATACCTCCATCTGGGTCGCCACTTCATCGGGAGTGCCCTTGCGCAAGCGGCCACCCTGGCTGACGTATTCCCCTTCGGAGTTTTCCCGGATCACCAGCATGTCGATGTCCCTGGCGCGTTCATCGGCCAGATACTGGCGGGCACCGGGCAGCAGCCTCGCGGGACGCTCGCAGACCCATTGGTCAAAGCCCTTGCGCATATCCAGCAGCGGCGCCAGGGAGATACTGTCGGGCAGCAGGTAGCGGTCCGGATCATCCATCGGGCCCGGGTCGCCCAGGGCACCCAGCAAAATGGCATCGTATTGTTGCAACTGTTCCAGTGCATCCCGCGGCATGGATTCTCCGTGCTCCTCATGCCAGGCATGGGAAGGCCAGGGGAATCGCGTCCACTCAATGGCAAGGCTGTGCCTGGCGCGCAGGGTTTCCAGGCAACGCACAGCCTCGGCCACCACTTCAGGGCCAATGCCATCGCCCGGGGTGACTGCGATTCGGGTAGTTTCGGCCATTCGGGAGACTCCTTTTATAAACAGACTCGTATAAGCAACACACCCCAGTTTAGTCATGTGAACCGGGGATGCCAGCGTTTCACATGCTTTAACCAAAAGTGGTTTTACCAGGCAAGGGATCGAGGCTATAGTGAATTGAAAATACGTCTTATTAACGCAGCGCTATCGCCAGATTTGAAGTTCAGGAGTTGAAGTGGACCAGCCCGCCGTACTGTTTGATGAGTCTCATTGTGAGCAGTGTGCCTGTGGCGCGGGACTGGAGTTTTCCTTTACCTTTGCGTTCCAGCCGATTGTCGATGTGCTGAGCGCGTCTGTTTTTGCCTACGAGGCTCTGGTGCGGGGCCCTGAAGGGCAGGGCGCCATGAGTGTTCTTTCCAGGGTAAACGAACGCAATCGTTACGCGTTTGATCAGGTGTGTCGCGTAAAAGCCGTGAAGCTTGCCGCTAAGCTGAAAATGGAGCCAATGCTCAGTATCAACTTCATGCCTAACGCGGTCTACCGGGCCGAGTACTGTATCCGCACCACGCTGGCGGCGGCAAAAACCTACGATTTCGACACGCGCAAGATCATTTTCGAACTTACCGAAGACGAACAGCTCAACTCAACCTCCGTTGACCACCTGGTTTCGATTATCGAGGCCTACCAGGAGATGGGTTTCAGCACCGCCATTGATGACTTTGGTGCCGGTTTTTCCCGTTACAACATTATGATGGCGAGTCCCCCGGACCTTCTTAAACTGGATATGGCGCTGATACGTAATATTCACCAGGAGCCTAACAAGCAGGCCATTGTGGCAGGCATCATCACCATGATGGGACAGTTGGGCGGCCAGATCATTGCCGAGGGCGTTGAAACCAGGGAAGAGTACTTCTGGTTACGCTCCCGGGGCATCAGCCTGTATCAGGGCTACCTGTTTGCCAAGCCAGGTTTTGAGTGCCTTCCGGAGCCGGAGTTTCCGGTGTGAGTCCTTTGTAAACCGACAGGATCGACCCTTTGCTCTACCGAATGATAACCATTGTTGGCGGACTGGTATTCGTCATCGCCCTGTTCGCCCTGCTCTGGTTTTTCTGCAAGAAATTCCTGGAGCACCATGGCGTGACTGACCAGGTCAAGGATCGCGCCACGGTGCTCGCCACCTGGACCTTTGCCGGCATCAGTGTGGGGCTGGTGTTTGCGGTGGTCGGCGCATTTGTTCTTGGTCCCTGGGCCTTTTACCGAACCCTCCGGGGCCATGGTGTCGGTATTTCAGATGCCGCTGCGATCTGGTGGGGCTTCGGCATCGTTCTGGCGGCCCTTGCCATTACCGGGATCGGCTTTTTCGGGTTTCTGATGGTCGTGGGTGCCTATTAGCCTTCAGTTGATTGCCCTGAGCTGTTCCCGGAACCAGATCAGCGCAGGCTCTCTCTCGTAGGCTTTGTGCCAGTATAGATGCACGTCAATTGATGGCAGATCCGCTGGCGGATTCATAATCCGGATATTTGCCCGCTCGGCGATGATTCGGGCGTAGGCTTCCGGCATGGTCAGCAGCAGGTCGGTATCCTCAACCACCCGGCAAGCCGCGTAGTAATGCTGGCAGCGCAGCCTGATACTGCGCTGCACACCCAGCCTGGACAGCTCAAAGTCCTCGATGCCGGGCCCCTCGGTGCGCGAAGACACCAGAACGTGCTTCGCAGCCAGATAACCCTCCATATCCAGTGTTTTTGTCGTCAGCGGGTGCCCCTCCCGTGCCAGCACTACCAGACGATCCCGTCGCAGTAATTCGTGGGCGGTCTGGTTACTGACCGGCAGCAGCACGTCCACCGAAAAATCCAGTTTGCCGGCGGCCAGCTGGGTCTCCATATCGCGTCGCGCGATCCGCTGACTGACAATCTCCAGCTCCGGATAGGCGTCCAGACGCGTCATAAGCCGGGGCAGAAAGGTGGATTCCAGAATATCCCTCAGCCCCAGCGAATAAGTCTTGCGCTGGGTTACCGGATCAAAGGCATGAAACTGGTTTACCGCGCCCTGAATCTGGGTCAGGCCCGGCCGCATGGATTCCAGGAACCGCCTGGCCAGCGGGGTGGGCACCATCTGATTGCCCTGCCGCGTGAACAGCGGATCATCAAAATGGTCCCGGAGCCGGGACAGGGAATGGCTCACGGCCGGCTGGGTCAGGTGCAGCGCCCGGGCTGCGCGGGTCAGGCTGCCCTCCCGGTAGATGGTGTCGAAAACGTGCAACAGGTTCAGGTCCAGGCGATTCAGGGCCATCAGCAGGGTCCGTTTTTGGGGAATTGGGAATAAGCACGGTTAATAATAAACGATAAGAATAATTCAGTCGCGTAATAGTTAAGTCACCTCTAGACTGGTCTCAACGTGATTATTCCCTGCACGCCACCGTGCAACAGTCAGCGAGGATACGGCGATGGATTTCAGTATTTCCGAGAAGGGCCAGGATTATCTCAACCGCGTGAAACAGTTCATGAAGGATGAGATTTTTCCCGTTGAAGAGCAGTACCACAAGGAGCTTGCCTCCCTGGATAACCGCTGGGTTGTGTTGCCGATCATCCGGGAACTGAAGGAAAAGGCCAAAGCCCAGGGCTTGTGGAACATGTTTTTCCCGGACGAGAAATACGGTTGTGGCCTGCTGAACTCGGATTACGCCCTCATTGCGGAAGAAACCGGGCGTAGTTTCATCGCGCCGGAGATCTTCAACTGCAACGCGCCGGACACCGGCAATATGGAAGTGCTGATCCATTACGGCTCTGAAGAGCAGAAAGCCGAATGGCTGCCGCGATTGCTCAGCGGCGAGATCCGCTCCGCCTTCTGCATGACCGAGCCGGCTGTCGCATCTTCCGATGCCACCAACATGGAAGCAACCGCCGTTGTTGAAGGCGATGAAGTGGTTCTGAACGGCCGCAAATGGTGGAGCACCGGCATCGGCCATCCGGACTGCAAGGTGGCCATTTTCATGGGCCTGACGGATCCGGATGCCCACAAGCACCGCCGTCATTCCATGGTGCTGGTGCCGCTGGACGCCCCGGGGGTAAAAATCGAACGAATGCTGCCGGTGTTCGGTGAGTACGATGAGCCCTACGGCCATGGCGAAGTGCTGTTCGATAACGTTCGCCTGTCCCGGAGCGCATTCATTGCCGGCCCGGGACGTGGGTTTGAAATCGCCCAGGGCCGTTTGGGGCCGGGGCGCGTACACCACTGCATGCGCGCCATCGGTGCGGCAGAGCGCACCCTGGAGCTGTTGATCAGGCGGGCGACCACCCGTGAAGCGTTCGGGCGCCCGATCGCCAAGCTGGGCGGCAACCCGGACATCATAGCTAATGCCCGTATGGCCATCGAGCAGGCCCGCCTTCTGACCCTGAAATGCGCCTGGGCGCTGGATACCAAGGGCATCATGGGGGCGCTGCAGGAGGTCTCGATGATCAAGGCGGTGATTCCGTCCATGTTGCAGACTATTGTTGATCAGGCCATCCAGATTCACGGTGGTGCCGGCGTCAGCGATGACGACTTCCCGCTGACGCAATTGTTCGCCTATGCTCGTGTTTTGCGTTTGGCTGATGGGCCTGATGAGGTGCATCGCGCCATGGTGGCCCGGTTGGAACTCCGGAAGTACAAATCCTGATCAGTATTCGACATTTGGTGCCGGGATCGGGAGGGGACAGGTTTCTGAAACACGCTCCTTGCGGCACATCCCTGTGACGCTTGGGCTCCGCCATCCATGGCTCCGCACAGTTTCAGAAACCTGTCCCCACCCGATCCTGCAAACATTCGGATTGGATTCTGAACAGCTTGCACATAAGTCTGGGAGCTGATGCCGGGTAGAGCTTTCCAAAACCTTGCGGAGCCATGGATGGCGGAGCAGAGCTTACATGGACGTATTCACAGCGTGTTTTGGAAAGCTCTACCCGGTAGCAGCTCTTGCACCGAACGTGACATAAAGCTAGCGCGAACTAAAACGGAGAGAACCACACATGACACAACGAGTATTCATAACCGGCGGAGCCAGCGGTCTCGGTCGGGCGATTGCATTGCGGTACGCCAAAGAAGGCGCCAGAGTCTGCATCGGCGACATTAACCCGGAGCAGGGGGTTGGCGTTGAGAAAGAGATTACCGCAGCCGGAGGCGAGGGCTACTACGTCGAGTGCGATGTTCGACGCCTGACCGACTTCGAAAAGGTCCGCGATGATCTCGTGAAGAAATGGGGTGGCGTTGATGTGGTGGTGAACAACGCCGGTGTGGCGTCTGCCGGTTCCATCGAAGATACCGCCATGGCGGACTGGGAGTGGATTCTCAATATTAACGTGCTGGGTGTCGTTCGTGGCTGCAAGGCGTTCACGCCCCAGTTCAAGAAGCAGGGTTCCGGCACATTTGTGAACATCGCCTCCATGGCGGGCCTGATGCTGGCACCGCTGATGGATAGCTACAACGTTTCCAAGGCCGGGGTTATTGCGCTGTCTGAGACCCTGAGTCAGGAGCTGCGGGACGACGGCATCCATGTAAGCTGTGTCTGCCCGGCGTTTTTCCAGACCAATCTGGCCAGCAGCATGCGCTCGGACCTTCCCGGAATTCAGCAAAATGTGAACAAACTGATGAAGCGTTCCAGTATTACCGCTGGGGATGTGGCTGAGGACGTTGTAAGGTCAGTGCAAGACAAGAGTTTCTGGGTGCTGCCCCACGCCAAAGAGCGCCGCATGTGGATGCTCAAGCGGCACGCGCCCAAGGCCTTTGACTGGCTGATGCATCAGGAAAGCAAGCGCTGGATGAGCAAGATGGGCGGTAAGGCCAAGGCCTGAACCCAACACATGAACAAGAGGAGAGCCCTGAATGACCCAGATTGATGAGGCGATGGATATCCGTGAAGGCGAAGAGCTGGATATAGCCGCTGTAGACCGGTTCATGAAACAGGCCATTCCTGACCTCGCAGGCGAGCCGGACATTCGCCAGTACCCAGGCGGTGCCTCTAACCTGACCTACCAGGTGGATTACGGCGACCATTCCTACGTTCTCCGTCGGCCCCCGTTCGGCAAGATCGCCAAATCGGCCCACGATATGCTGCGTGAGGCAAGGGTGATGCAGGCTCTGAAGCCGGTCTATCCTTACGTGCCCAACATCATTGCCATTTGCGATGATCACGACGTGCTGGGCTGCGATTTCTACGTGATGGAGCGCCTGAAAGGCATCATTCTGCGCCAGGATTTCCCGAAGGACTTTGAGCTCAGTGAGGCGGACACCCGCAAGCTCTGCCTGAACGTGATTGGCAAGCTGGTGGATCTGCACTGTGTGGACACCAGGGCGGCGGGCCTGGATAAGCTGGGTAAGGGCGAGGGCTATGTGCAGCGCCAGATTGGCGGCTGGAGTGATCGCTTCCGCAAGGCCCGCACGGAGGATGTCGGTGACTTTGAGGCGGTGATGGGCTGGCTTGACGACAAGATGCCGGCGGACACTGCCCAGGTGGTGATCCACAACGATTTTCGCTTTGACAACGTGGTGCTGAACCCGGACAACCCGTTTGAAGTGATTGGCGTTCTGGACTGGGAAATGGCCACCATCGGCGACCCGTTGATGGACCTGGGTAACAGCCTGGCCTACTGGATCGAGGCGGATGACGAGGGGCCGTTCCAGATGCTGCGCCGGCAGCCCACCCATCGCCCGGGTATGCTGACCCGCAAGGAAGTGGTGGATTACTACATGGAGCAGTCCGGTTTCAAAGCCGACAACTTCGACTTCTATGAGATCTACGGTCTGTTCCGCCTGGCGGTGATCATCCAGCAGATTTACTACCGTTTCTATCATGGCCAGACCAGAGACAAGCGCTTTGCGGCCTTTGGTCATGCCGCCAATTATCTGGAGAAACGCTGCCAGCGACTGATTTCGGAGAGCGCCCTGTAATGGCAACCATCTATCTGGTGCGCCATGGCCAGGCCAGTTTCGGGAAAGAGAACTACGACCAGCTCTCGCCCTGCGGGTGGGAGCAGGGCCGGGTTCTTGGTCGCTGGTTTGCCGGAAAGGTTGAGCCTGCGGCGGTTTTTGGTGGCGATCTGGAACGACATCGTGAAACGGTCGAGGCCATCACCACCGGATACGGGACCGAGTTGCCGGATATGCAGGTGGTACCGGGTTTCAACGAATTCGACCACATCACGGTAGTGGCCCGTTATCGCCCGGAGTGGAATGACCGTGCGGTGATGGCCAGAGACCTCAAGGCCTTCCCGAAGCCGGCCAGAGCCTTCCAGGAGGCCTTCGTGCAGGCAGTGCGCCGCTGGGTATCCGGCGAATTCGACCATGAGTATGACGAGAGCTGGCCTGAGTTCAAGGCACGGGTACTGATCGCATTCGAGGAGATGATTGAGTACGCCGATGGTGGCGATGTGCTGGTGGCAACCTCTGCTGGTCCGGTTTCGGTGATTGCCCAGCACCTGCTCGGGCTGGACGATGCCAAAGCGCTGGGGCTGAACGAGGTGATCGCCAACACCAGCGTCACGCGGGTCCTGTATTCAGGCCCCCGGCGCAGCCTGGCCGTGTTTAACAACTACAGCCACCTGGAAGCGGACGACCCCGCCCTGGTGACATTCCGATAATGCATTGAGGTGAACGAATGAGCAGCAAGAACCTGTTTGATCTGACGGGCAAGGTTGCCCTGATTACCGGCGCCAGTCGTGGCATCGGCGAGAATATCGCCCGCACTCTGGCTGATTACGGTGCCCACGTGATCGTCAGCAGCCGCAAGATTGACGGCTGCGAAGCGGTCGCCAGCAGCATCCGTGAAGCCGGCGGCAGCGCCGAAGCCCACGCCTGCCATATCGGGGAAATGGATCAGATCGAAAGCATCTGGGCGCACATCGAGCAAACCCACGGCAAGCTGGACATTCTGGTTAACAACGCGGCGGCGAATCCCTATTTCGGGCCGGTGGAGGACACCGACCTGGGCGCGTTCAACAAGACCGTGGATGTGAATATCCGGGGCTACTTTTTCATGTGTGCCCGCGGTGCCCGGATGATGAAAAAAGCCGGTGGCGGCTCCATCGTGAACGTGGCCTCGGTGAACGGTGTGAACCCGGGGCACTTCCAGGGCATTTACTCGGTGACCAAGGCTGCGGTCATTTCCATGACCAAGTCCTTCGCGATGGAGCTTGGCCAGCAGAAGATCCGGGTGAACGCTCTGCTCCCCGGCCTGACAGACACAAAGTTTGCCAGTGCCCTGACAACGAACGACGCAATCAAGAAACAGGCCATGGCCCACATCCCCATGAAGCGGGTAGCCGACCCGAGTGAAATGGCGGGTACGGTACTGTATCTGGTATCTGAGGCGTCCAGCTACACCACCGGTGCCTGCATCAACGCAGACGGCGGTTATCTCACTATCTGAATGGCCCGGGGTCAGATGAAAGCGTTCATCTGACCCCTCTTTCACGGGAGGTCGTGTTCAGCTTTCAGGCTGGCGAACAGGTGCCTACTGAATGCTGGTTTCAGAAGCGCCGGAAGAAGCGTGTGAAATCGCTGTGCCCGTCGGCGGCCTGAAATGCAGTGAATACAGAATGCGGTCCAGCACCGCCTGGCCATTCCACGCCGGGTCATTATTGACCATGCCCACCACAGCCCAGGTCGTGTTATTAGCATCGCGAGTGAAGCCGGCGATCGATCTTACATTCTCCAGATAGCCAGTTTTGATGCGGCCTTCGCCATCCATGCCGGTATTGCGAAGGCGGCGCGCCATGGTTCCGTCCATGGCAATGATTGGCATCGAGGCCATCAGGTCTGCCGAGTAGGCGCTGTTCCAGGCGTGTTGCAATATCTGGGCGCCCTGGCGGGCGGTGATGCGGCCGTGCCGGCTGAGCCCGGCGCCGTTATCGATCACCATGCCGGCAGTGTTGATGCCTTTGCCTTCCAGCCATTCGTAGATCACCCGAATGCCGGCTACCCGGTCATCGTTTTCGTCTTCCAGCCGGTTTTGGGCACCAATGGTAAGCAACAGCTGGCGGGCCATAACGTTGCTGCTCCATTTATTGATGTCTCGCACCATGGACACCAGATCCGGCGAAGTGGTTTTCAGCACCAGCCTTGCGCCTTCCGGGGTAACGCCATTGAGGTTGCCACCGGAAATGACCACGCCCATGTCCGTCAGAAGTGAACGGATCAACGATGCGGTGTACTGCTCATGGGGTAACAGGGACATGTATGTCGTGGTACGGCAGCCCTGAGGCAATTCGCCGGTTACGCGCACGGTAACCCGCTGGTCATCATGGAAAACAGGCTCCCACTCAAAACTGTGACGGGAGGGGCACGGCCCTTCGGCCGTCGCAACGACGCGGTTGTCGATCACTAACTCACTCAGTGAAGGGGTGCTCCAGGCCTGGGTGCCCCGTTCATCCGCCCGCACCTGAAGGTGCATCAGGTTCAGGTTGGTCAGATAAGCGGAAGGCTCAACGAGGAAGGGCGCATGGGGATTGTCACCATTGTCTTCGAAGCCTGGGAAACCGCCATCCACTTCAAAATAGCTGCCATCCAGCACCAGGTCCCCTTCGATTCTGGTAATGCCCATGCTCCGCAAATCCCTCAGGGTCGTCCAGAGTCGCTCAATGGTGAGCTTGGGGTCGCCGCCAAAGCGGACATAGAGATTGCCTTTCAGGGTGTCGCCGACCATGGTCCCGTCAGTCAGGAAATCGGTGTCCCAGCGATGGTTGGGGCCGAGAACTTCCAGCGCGGCAAAGGTTGTAACCAGCTTCATGATGGAACCGGGACTCATGAGCGTATCGGCATTGATGTACTGGTTAATGCCGGGGCCATTCAGGGGGATGGCTGCCATGCTCATGGCATTCTCATTGTGGAGCGATTCCTGGGCGTAATCCTTGAGTTGGCTGGTCCAGAGACGGTTGCCGGAGAAACCAGTATCATCGGTTTCGGCAGTTGCAGTCAGAGGAGATGCAATCAGGGCACAAACCGCCACCGATACCAGCGCTGAACGTCGGAATCCAAGACACGTTTTTCCTGCACTGTCAGAGCGCTGCATTCCCCGAATTTCCATGGTTGCCGTCCAATGAGTTCCTATGGCTAAACAATAGCCTATCTTTTCTGGTTGTACTATGCAGAAAAGCTCTACATGACGTTAAAAAATGCCAGTAGTGTCGTTGTTTGTATTGAACTTTTGTGACTCAATGTAAGTGCCCTTGTGAATCATGGAGTTAGGTGGACAAAAATTAACTAATGTCATGCATGGCACCCGGGAGCCAATGGAAAATCGTCAGATTGCGTGATAATGACGTGGTCTCCAACAGAAGGTTTGTTTATGTCCAATATGCTGTTTCGCAACATTCACGTGCTGGGTTCGGTCACCACTTCGTCGCTGACGGCGTGGCGCGGTTGCCTGGTGGTGAAAAAGGTACCTCAGCCGGAAAAGCCGATCGTGCTCTATGATATGGAAGGCTGCCCCTATTGCCGCAGGGTCCGGGAGGCCCTGACCGCCCTGAATCTGGATGTGGAAATCCGCCCCTGTCCGAAGGGTGGTTCGGTGTTCCGGGCGCAGGCGGAGGCTCTGGGTGGCAGCCAGCAGTTCCCGTTGCTGGCGGACCAGAACACGGGGGCGGTGATGTATGAGTCCGAGGAGATTATTGAGTATCTGTTCCGCCAGTATACCGGGCGGCCGGTGCCCAAATATTACCGTGACCGGGTCTGGCAGCCGGTTCTGGGCTCGGTGGCATCGGTGGCCAGTGCCATGAGGGGGCTTCGGGTTAGCCCCGGGAAGCGGCCGGAGCAGCCTTTGCATCTCTGGAGCTTTGAAGGTAGCCCGTTCTCGCGGCTGGTGCGGGAGCGGCTGTGCGAGCTGGAGATTCCGTACACTTTGCACAATCTGGCCAAGGAGCACTGGACGGAAATCGGGCCGGCGAAGCAGCGGATCAAGCCTGGGCCTTATACGCCGATTCCCGGTGGCAAACGGGATGCGTTCTTTCAGGTGCACAAGCGGGTTCAGGTGCCTTATCTGGAGGACCCCAACACCGGAGAGGGGCTGTTCGAATCTGCTCGTATTCTGGGTTATCTCGATAGTCACTACGGGAACTGACCTGCGTGTAAGACTGTCAGTCATCGAGTAGCCGCGCGGGTGGGTCATCCCTTGTCCAGACACACCGTAAATACATCCATGTAGGCTCGGTCGGGCCATCCATGGCCCTCCACGGTCTGGACAAGGGATGACCCACCCGCGCTTTTGGGCCTTGTGCTATTCGCACTGAAATTTATGACAGTGGGGCAGCAGATATGGCGAATCGGTTTACCCGAAGACAGTTTCTGGTCAGTTCCGGGCTGGTAGGGCTTGCTCTGACGTCCCCTCACTTGTTCGCGAACCTAACCAGCAATCCCGCCTCATCTCCCATCACCCGAAAAATTCCCGGAACAGACGAGGTAATTCCATCCATCGGCATGGGTACCTGGATTGCCTTCAATGTTGGTGGCGACACACAGCTGGTTGAACAGCGCACCAGGGTTCTGAAAACCTTCTTCGATCAGGGTGGGACGGTTGTAGACGGCTCGCCGATGTACGGCAGCGCCTCGGATGTGGTGGGCGAGGCGCTGGATGCCCTGGATGCCCATGACCGGGTTTTTGCGGCCACCAAGATCTGGACCGGTGACGAGTCAGAGACCCGACAGGAGGCGGCGCGCTCCCGCAGACGCTGGGGTGTTGAGCGGTTTGATCTGTTGCAGGTGCATAATCTGCTGGGCTGGCAAGGGCATCTTGAGACGTTGAGACAGATGAAGGCGGACAGCGAAGTGAGGTATATCGGCATCACGACTTCCCACGGTCGCCGACACCGCGAATTTGAGCAGATCATGAAGCGGGAGCCTCTGGATTTTGTGCAGCTGACCTATAACGTCCTTGATCGTGAGGTTGAGGATCGGTTGCTGCCCCTGGCCGAGGAACGGGGAATCGGGGTGATTGTAAACCGGCCGTTCCAGGGTGGTTCGCTGTTCCGTCGATTCCAGTCAGAGCCGTTGCCGGGCTGGGCCGGTGAGGCTGGCGTCAGCAACTGGGCGGAGTTCTTTCTCAAGTACATCATTTCCCATCCGGCGGTGACTTGTGCGATTCCGGCGACCAGCAAAGTCGAGCACATGAAGGAGAACATGGGGGCGCTTTACGGGGCGCTGCCGAACCCAGAGCAGCGGCGGCGGATGGCGGATTATGTGAGGTCCCTGTGACGGGCGCTGACTGGCTGAGCTACTCGTTGCAGGATTTCGTGATGTTCGGGCCGCAGGTGTTTCTGCGGCTGTTTGTCCGGATCAATCAGGATCTCTGGCCCTGGCAATTGCTGGCTGTGGTGGTTGCCATCGGTATACCCGTGCTGTTTCTGAAACCGGATCTCCGGGCCCGGCGGTTGGCCGTCGGGCTGATGGCAGTAGCCTGGGCAGGGAGTGGTTACGGATTTCTCGTGGGCTACTTTAGCCCCATCAACTGGCCGGCGGCGTGGTTTGGCTGGGCCTTTGTGGCGCAGGGCGCCCTGCTCGCAGCCGCCGCGTTTTTCGGGGCTGTCCATGGGCAAACGCCGCAGCCGAAGCAGCTTGCTGTCTTCTGGCTGGCGGCAGTGTGTGGTTTGCCCTGGTTGGCGGTGGCTGATTCCGGCGATTGGCAGTCGCTGGCGTTGTTTGGGGTGGCGCCGGGTACCACGGCAGCCACTGGCGCATTGGTGCTCGCCCTGGTGACCGGGCCCTGGCGGTGGCTTTACCTGCCGCTGCTGGTGCTGTGGAGTCTGTTCAGCGCGGCCACGCTCTGGGTGCTGCAAACCTGGTGGTTGCTCATTACCCCAGTGGCCACGCTGCTGTTCGTTGGCGCCGGGTTCTGGTTCAGTCCCAGGCCGGAGCAAAGTCTGGATTAGCGATCCGCTCGTTGCGGTCCAGCGCATCAATGGCGCGGATTTCCTCTTCGCTCAGCTCAATATCCAGGGCGTCCAGATTGGCTTTCTGGTGCGCCGGGCGGGTGGAGGAGGGAATAGGCACAACGCCTCTCGAAGCCACCCAGGCGATCGCGATTTGGGCCGGGGTCAGGTTTCGTTCGCCGGCAATGCGTTGCAGGGTTTCGTCTTCCATGACCTTGCCGACGGCTAATGGCATGTAGCCAGTTACAGCAATGCCGAGCTTTTGCGCATGCGCCACAACCTTGCGGTTCGCCAGGAAGGGGTGGACTTCCACCTGGTTGGTAAAGATGACGGTGTCGCCGAGAATCTCTTTTGCTTCATCCATTTGGGCGCAGGTGAAGTTGGAAATGCCGATATGCTCTGCCAGGCCTTCCCGCTGGGCATCCCTGAGGGCGCCAAGATATTCTTTCATGGGCACTTCATCGCCCGGTGATGGCCAGTGAATAAGCGCCAGGTCGACATGGTCGGTTTTCAGCCGCGCGAGACTGTCGTGCAGGCTGTTGATCAGGTCGCTGGCGTGCAGCTGGTCATGCCAGATCTTGGTGGTGACAAAAATCTCGCGGCGCGGAATGCCGCTGGAAGTGATGCCATCACCCACTTCCGCTTCGTTTCCGTACATCTGGGCAGTATCTATATGACGGTAGCCCAGGGACAGGGCACTCTTGACGGCGTCCCGGGCATCATTGCCCCTGAGCCGGAAAGTTCCCATGCCGATCTTTGGAAGTGCGCTGAATGACATGCTGTCCTCCTTTGCGAATCGTGTGTTTTTAAGGTGGTGCCGGCACACTGGTTCTTCAAGTGGCCTCCGGGTATCATCGCGCCTGAACTAACCTGTGAACCGAAACGATAAGGCCTAGACCATGTACACCGGCCATTGCCTCTGTGGCGACATCAGCTTTGAATACGATGGCCCCCTTGGCCCCGTTGCCCTGTGCCACTGCAGCCAGTGTCGGCGGGCACACGGCAGTGCCTTTTCAGCCAGTGCGCCGGTACAGAAGGTGCGGTTCCGTTTCATTTCCGGCGAAGACAGGATTACCGAGTTCGAGTCACGCCCCGGCAAGTTCCGGGGCTTCTGCAGCTGTTGCGGCAGTCAGCTATACAGCCGCGTTGATGCCATTCCCGGGATTCTCCGTCTGCGGGTCGGGTGGGTCAACGAACCCCTGGGCAAGGGCCCGGCCCGGCATGTTTTTGTCGGCTCAAAATCCGACTGGTTCGAGATTACCGACGAGCTGCCACAGTTCGAGAAGACCGAGCGAACCAACGATCCTCACTGAAAACCGGAACCATCCGGTAAACCTTGCCCCGCGGTGAATCCGTCAGCAACCACAGGGCCCCATCCGGGCCCATGCGCACATCGCGGATCCGCTTGCCAAGATCGGTGAGCAAATTCTTCTCTTCGACTACCGCTCTATTTTCTATCGTCAGCGGTGTCCTGGGCGCGGCCCATCTCTCCCCGGTCACCCACGGCCACATACAGGTTGCCTTCCCGATTAAATTCCATGCGCCCGGCAAAGTTCCGGCTGGAGCCATCCGGCAGAAAGGCGAGACTCCATGGGTTTTCAAGGTCCTGCGCCACGGTTTCCAGCTGGAAATCCGCCTCGTCGGCGCCAATTAATGAACGGTTGATGGTTGAGAATAGCAGTGCGGGTATATAGGGCGTCAAAAACTTCCCGGATCATTATTTTTGATGTTTTAAATAAGAATGATTCGTATTATTATGTGAGAATAGCAGTTCAACACTGAATCACACCCCAGAACGGAGAAGAAGATGTCCCGAATTCCGGAATCCCTGTTCCGCCACAGGGCGCTGTTTACTGCAACCCTGTGTGCGATCCTGCCTGCCTTGGCATCGGCGCAGGACGCGGGACCCGCCACACTGGAAGTGCTGGATGTATCTGCCGAACGTGGCGAGGTCTCGTCTGAATCCACCGGCAGTTACACCGGCGGCGCGACCACAACCACCATGAAGAAAGGTGAGGGCGGGAAACCTTCCCGCCCTCTTTATCGAGTATGAATGGGGAGGAAGCGGAATGACGCCCGAGCAGGAAATGATTGAAGGATTAAAGCTGGCCGCCAGTGCCGGCGCGTTTATTGGCCTGGTGGCCATAGGTTTGGCTCTGGGCTCTGCGATTGGTGCCTAAGTACTGCCCGGAGTGCTGTCCAGTTCCAGCCCTCCTGGCCAGGCATGTGATGAGTGTTTTTGAAACCCTGGAGCGCCAGCAGGTCCAGGATTCGCTGGGATTTTAAAACAGAATCATTATCACTTGCGGGTGTTTTGTTGTAGCCAGCGGTCCAGTTTGTCGGCAAATTCCTTGCGGTCGGTCTGGCTGAAGGGGGCCGGTCCGCCGGTTACCTGGCCGGCGTTGCGCATTTCTTCCATGAAGTTGCGCATGGCGAGGCGTTGGCGGATGTTCTCTTTGGTGAAGGCCTGGCCGCGGGGGTTGAAAACGTCGGCGCCTTTTTCGATGGCTTCTGCTGCTAACGGAATGTCCTGGGTGATGACGAGGTCGCCTTTTTGCATCTGGTCCATGATTTCGTTGTCGGCGACATCGAAGCCTTGGGGGACCTGTCGGCGCTTTATATAAGGGCTCGGGGGCAGGGTGATGATGTGGTTGGCGATGAAAGTGGTGTCGATCTGCCAACGGGTGGCGGCTCGGCAGAGGATCTCCCGGATGGGGACGGGGCAGGCGTCGGCGTCGACCCAGATTGGCATGGTGGTTCCTTGTTTGGCTTGGTTCTGGATGCAGTTTACCGTTTGTTGATGTGAGCCTGGTAGGGGTGGTCCGCGTATCCCCTTGTGTGGATCTGGTTTTTGGTGGGGGAGGCGTCGGGGCCGCCCTGCGAGAGGGCCGGCCAATTTTGAACATCAACGATTGCAGTACCCGGCGGAACCTGAATGACACCGGGCGGGAGCAGGTCCGGACGTTGATGGTATAATCCCGTGCCCATTCAATTAACAGGTAATGATAATGTCACAGCTTCCCCCATGCCCGCAGTGCAGTTCCGAGTATACTTACGAGGACGGCGTCCAGCTTGTTTGTCCCGAATGCGGGCATGAATGGTCCGAGGCGGAGGCCGCGGCTGAAGCGGCCGCGAAGGTAATTCGGGATGCCAACGGGAATGAACTTCAGGACGGTGACACGGTTACTGTTATCAAGGATCTGAAGGTCAAGGGCTCCAGTTCCGTGGTGAAGGTTGGCACCAAGGTGAAGAATATCCGGCTTGTGGAGGGCGATCACGATATCGACTGCAAGATCGATGGCATCGGTGCTATGAAACTAAAATCGGAATTCGTCAAGAAAGTCTGACAGTTATCCCTTGGTTGCAGTCTGGATTTGCTGTTCCAGCTCGCGAGCTGGATATAAAAACAGTAATACGGTTTACCTTCTCTTTCGTATTCTGTTGCAACGCTGTCGGTTCATCCCCTGTTTTCCTGGAACTGCTTTTGACGATTCTCAAGAGAAACCTCTGGACACTCTTTTTTCTGATACTCCTCGGTGGTTTGGTGCTTCTTGGCACCGTTCTGTTTTTCCGCTGGCAGGCCATTGTTTCGGAAGAAAAGCTTTACCACGGCGCCCGTGCTGAGCTGGTGGGGCAATCAGTTGACAGCATCCTGCGAACGCAGGAGCTTGTGCTTGATGTTATTGGCCGGGAATTGCTCAATCAGGATGATATGCTGTCTGGAAGCCGGCAAATACCGTTACTGGACAGCATCCTCGCTGCTAATCCGGTTCTTGTGGGGTTCGGTCTTGCACGGCCGGATGGCACTCTGGTGCGTGTGAGCAGTAACCTTGATCTTTCCAAACTGCCGAACCTGCGCACGAATCCCAAGACCCGCGACACTTTTATCCGGGCGCTGTCGTCCGGGTCGATGGTATTGGGGCGAACCTACTTTGTCGATGCGCTGGGCTCCTGGGTCATACCGATTCGTAAAGCGATACGGTCCGAAACCGGCAACGTGATAGCCGTAATGACAGCAGGCCTCCGGCTTGGCGGCGGGGATACGGTTTTCGACGAAACCCTGCATGACGGCGCCCACGACACGGTAATCCTGTTCCGGGAAGTCGATGGCTTTGTACAGTTTATCTCAGGCGAAGGTATTGGTCCTGAGCAATACTGGAAGGTTCAGGAGTCGATGGCGCAGCGGCAGCAGAATCGTGAAGGGCTTGAGCGGGACCTTGGTCACAGTGTTGAAGCCATGATGGCGAACAAAGAAGCGGTGGTCGTCCGAACGCGCCGGGCAGGGAAGGATTACCTTGCCGTGGCTGTCTTCAACCCCCGCTACCAGCTGTGGGCGTTGTCGGAAACCCAGTTTGTCCCGATGTACCGGGCATTCTCTGTGTCTCTCGCGCAATACCTTCTGGTGTTCCTGGCCGTTATCCTTGTTTTCTATAAGTGGTTCCGGGTTATTGATACCGCTGAAGGAAAACGGCGACAGGAACTCTACTACCTTGCCCGGCATGATGATCTGACCGGGCTTTTTAACCGCAACGGCCTGCTGGACCGGCTTGACGCTCTGTTGTCGGGTAAAAAACCTTTCTGCCTGGTGGTTATCAATATTGATAACTTCAAAGGCATCAACGACCGGTTCGGCCTCGAATACGGTGATGAAACCCTGCTGGAGTTCAGCCGCCGACTGGCCGGTCTGGTAGATGGTCGTGACAATCTTGCGCGGCTCGGTGGTGACGAGTTCGCGATTGTAACCCAGAATGCGGACCTTGCCGCGGTTGAAAAGGCCTGTGTCTCTCTTGTCGGCGACCTGTCCCGAACCTTTGAGGTGGGTCGGCTGAGGTTACAAGTGACCGCAAGTATCGGGGTGGCAGCTTTCCCGGATCATGGGGAGTCTCTGAGTAAATTGATTCGAAGTGCTCAGCTTGCGCTGTATGAGGCAAAACAGAGGCGAAACGACGTCTGCATCTATCGAGCGGAAATGGAGATGGTCTATCTGCGTCGGCTGTCGGTGGAGCAACGCCTCAGGTATGGCCTGGCGTCAAACGCGCTTTACATGATGTTTCAGCCCCAGGTGGATGAGACGGAAAAAACGGTTGGCCTG
This sequence comes from Marinobacter sp. Arc7-DN-1, assembly GCF_003441595.1. Classification (NCBI taxonomy): domain Bacteria; kingdom Pseudomonadati; phylum Pseudomonadota; class Gammaproteobacteria; order Pseudomonadales; family Marinobacteraceae; genus Marinobacter; species Marinobacter sp. Arc7-DN-1. Next base: position 3,818,658 of record NZ_CP031848.1, read on the forward strand.
GAAGCCCTGGTACGTTGGCAGGATGAGGAGCTTGGTATTGTCTCTCCTGTCGAGTTTGTTGAGGTTGCCGAGAAAAGCGGCCTGATGGTGTCTTTGGGGCGGTTCGTTGTGGAAACCAGCATCTACGAGTACAGTATTTTGCGGGAGGCCGCCGGGCGTTCTCTGGATCTGGCCATTAACATTTCCGTGATCCAGTTCCGCCAGCCAAAGTTCGTTGAGTCGGTACTCGAGGCCCTGAAGGTTCACAATGTATCGCCACGGGAGTTGGTGCTGGAGATCACGGAAAGCCTGTTTATGGACGACTTTGAGCCGGTGCTGGCGACTATCGAACGATTGCGTGAGCATGGGGTCCGGATTTCGATGGATGATTTCGGCACGGGCTACTCGTCGTTGAGCCTTCTGCGCAAGCTTCCGCTGGACGAGCTCAAGATCGACAAGAGCTTTGTGGATAGCATCCTGGAAGACGAAAGAGCTGCGAACATGATCCGCAGTATCGTCGCTATCGCCAAGAGCTATAACATGGAACTGGTCGCGGAGGGTGTCGAGGAAGAAGCCCAGGCCCAGGCCCTGATCCGAATGGGCTGCCGCCGCTTTCAGGGCTATTACTTCAGCCGGCCTGAACGGCTCGACAAGCTGAAAGCCGATCTGGCTCTGGAGGTCGGCGTATGAGCGTCAGCAGCGACCATCGGTCGCAGTGAACGGCTTGGCAACCGAGGGGTGACTTTTCATGCTGTCCCCCTACGCCATCAATAGGGATCACTGAACATGAAATACTGTCTGAGCGTACTTGTTCTCGCACTGGCCCTGGCTGCGCCGGCAACTTCCGCCCATGATTACAGTCAGGGTGCGGTGACGGTTGATCACCCCTGGAGCCGCCCTACGCCGCCGGGCACGCCCGTGGGTGTGGGCTATATGAGCATTTCAAACACCGGCGGCAACGATATCGTTCTTGTCGGCGCCCGAACTCCCCGGGCAGACAGGGTGTCGATCCACAAGAGCAGCATGCAAGAGGGCGTTATGCGAATGACGCCGGTAAAAGGCGGGCTGGCAATTCCGGCCGGCGAAACCGTGGAGCTGAAACCCTACAGTTACCATCTGATGCTGGAAAAACTGAAAAGCCCGCTTCAGGAAGGCGAGGTTATCCCGCTAACCCTCAGTTTTGAGGGCGCGGAGGATATGGAAGTCGAGCTGAATATTACTCAGCCTCGCCCGCGAAGCTTGTCCAGGATGCCCTGAACCCACCCTTTGGCTTCGTCGAGGGTGTGGTTTTCTTCCACCAGTCGGCGGATAACCTGTAACTGGTTGTCGAACAGCCCGGATTTGTGCAGATCCGCCGGGTCTTCGTCCGGACCAAGTGGCAGAATATTTTCAAAGTAAGTGCCGCCCAGGAGGCGGCGCAAAATGCCCTCGCCCAGAAACGCTTCGTTGTTGTTAAGGGTGCGGGTTGCCCTCAGCAAACGCCGTATATCGTATTGCCCCGGATAAATATCGGGCACCTGTTTGTCGATGCCAAGAAGGCTGTAAACCCCGATGCGGGCAGTGCGAACCGAGCTTTCCAGTGTGAACACAACGTCGTTATGGGTTTCAACGAACTGCCCCATGCAGGCGAGGTTGGTGCAGCCCTCGGGGACCACCTGAGGGCGGTCGCCCCTGGCCCTCGGCATGAATTGGGCTGTGATGTAGGGCATCAGGGCGATCCGCGTTTTTGTGGCAGCCAGTACTTCATCGAGTTGATCGGTCAACCCGAGGTGGTAGCACATCTCGATCAACACTTCCTTGCCGGTGCACTCAGGCATCGGCTTCTTGACGTAATCGCCGGGCTTATCCATCAGCAAAGCGTAGGTCCACAGCACAATCACATCGTCGGGCTGGTCGGGGAAGTGTGGCTGGCGATTGCAGGTGAAGCTCATCAGCCAGGAGGAATCCGTAAAGGTGACAATACCGCCAGTGGCCGTGAAGCCCGAATACGGGTCGTTCACAGACAGGTCCTTCAGCTTGTCCATCAATGGTGAGGGCTTGCAGGTAAGAGTCACTGATTCCCAGGTTGAGCCGGGTATGTCTCCGCAGAATTTGTCCGGGCGCCCGAAGACTTCGGATTTCCCGGCCAGATTCCTCCAGAGTTGCCAGCCGGATCCCCGGCCTGCCTTATCACTGTCCTTCAACCGCGGGGCGGTATCGTCATCGCCGTAGGCCGTATCTTCGGTCATTGAGCCAGTGGTGACGAACACCAGATCACAAGCGCCGACATTGAAGGTTTTATCGCCATCTCCGCCATGGCACTGGATGGTTTTGACAGTTCTGGTGCCATCCCCGGTATCCAGATCCAGGTCCAGATCCGTAACGATCATGTCGTACTGGATATTCACGCCCTGATCTTTTAGCCAGGTCATCAGAGGCCGGACAAAACTGTCATACTGGTTATATTTCGGGAAAACCAGGGACGTCATGTCGTTCAGTCCGTCCATAAGGTGCAGGAAACGATGCATGTAGAGCTTCATTTCGAGCACGGAGTGCCAGTTCTGAAAGGCAAACATGGTGCGCCAGAACGTGTAGAAACTGGTGCTCAGGAACCCTCCACTGAACCATTGCTCGACAGTGATGTCGTCCAGATCCTCTTTCCGTGCCAGTAGCAGTCTGATGACTTCCAGCTGCTGGCGCCGGGTGAGATCCATGGTGGAAAAGTCCTTGATCTGGCCCTGGTTTTCCAGAAGGCGAGCTTTCGACCAGTTCTTGTCGGCATCGTTCACGATGCGGTATTCATCCAGCACGGTGAATGGCGCCGGTAACTCGAGCGCAGGTATTTCCGAGAAAACATCCCAGAAGTTCTGGTAGGTCATTTCCATTTCACGACCTCCGCGAACGATATACCCGTCTTCGGCATTACCGGCGCCATCGAGCGACCCACCTTCTATCTCCTGCTCCTCAAGAAAGGTGATGTTGCCAGCGGGCATGTGGCCGTCGCGAATGAGAAAAAAGGCAGCAGACAGGCCGGCTATTCCGCTACCGATGATCCACGCCCGACGCTCCGTAATGCCCTCTGTCGGAAGTGGCCGGTTGTTGGTGTAGCTTCCGTGCAGGTCAGCCGGCGGAAGGGGCGTGTCGATCCCGTTGTGCAGGTGTCTTGATGAGGCGTCCGGGGTGACCTCGACCCCCTGCTTTTTGAGCGCTTCAACATGAGGGGCGAGTTTTGAGCCGAGATTTCCGGTGCTGTTGGATGTGGTCATTCAGGGATCTCCTTTCCTGATGGGCTATTCTTGCAGTGTGTCTAGAAGGGCAGTCATTCCGGGTGACACATGTCAACCCGGCTTGAATCTTCATGAAGAATTCATCGGCGAGGCTTGAGACGGTGGTCACGATTCCCTGTCTTCTGCGCTTTCCTCAGCCTCGATTTCCGCCTTGCGAGCCTGGATTTTCTTCATTTTCTCGTCGGAGATTTTCATGCTGTGGGCGCTGTTACGCAGTATCATCATGCTGCCCACTATCAGCGCCAGTGCGAGAAACAGTATGACCCATCCTATCATCGGCATGTGCGTGGCTCCCTGATTGATCCGGTTTCCTTTATAGTGAACCACGCGATGGCATGCCGACAACCAGATATCCGGAGACCACCAGATGTCTTTCTCCCGAATCCACGACCAGGCGATCACCCACAAGGGCGGAGCAGATGCGTTACGCGCCCTGCTGCCTCCTGTCGCCGGGCGCGACGAACTGGAGGCCAGAGGCGATGACCGCTATCTGTCCGAGCTGACCCGCTGTATCTTCAAGGCCGGATTCGTCTGGCGAGTGATCGAGAACAAGTGGCCGGATTTCGAGGTGGCGTTTGAGGGGTTTGTGCCGCTGTACTGGCAGCAGGTGCCGCCGGACGTATTGGAAGCTCTTGCCCGGGATGAGCGAGTTGTCCGGAACATGCAGAAGATCCGTACGGTGCCGGAGAACGCCCGGATGATCGTGGATGCGGCCCGGGACTACGGCAGTTTCGGACGATTTCTGGCACAGTGGCCATCGGAAGATCAGGTGGGGCTGTTGCTCTGGCTGAAGCGCAATGGGGCTCGCCTTGGCGGAAATACCGCCCAGTATTTTCTTCGCCGTGTCGGCTGGGACGGCTTTATTCTCTCCTCGGACGTGATCGCGGGCTTACGCAGGGAAGCGCTGCTGGATGCGAGTCCGGGCAGCAAAAAAGCGCTTGTTCAGGCCCAGCAGGCTTTCAACACCTGGCATCGTGAAACCGGGCTGCCCTACAGCCATTTATCCCGGATTCTGGCGTGTTCTGTTGGTGAATAACGCTGACGGCTGGCGGGCTCAAGGCTCGACAGATGCCTCAGGAAGGTTCATCGGATCCAGCCGGTAATACCCCAGCAGGGCCTTGTACACTTCCGGTTGCTCTTTCTTCAGGTGGTCCGGCTGCTGGAAAAAAGCTTCGGTCAGCACCGCGAAGAACTCGGCCGGTTCGGTTGCGCCGTAAGGATCGAGCCAGGGCTTGTGATGATGGCCCAGGGAATGCCTGAGATCCTGGTAGGCTTCGGTCATTGTATGCTGCCAGTGCCTGGCTTGCTCGCCGCTCAGGGGTGGTGCGCCATCGGCGGTGCCGTCCAGATAATCCAGCTGGTGGGCGAATTCGTGGAGGATGACGTTGTGGCTGCTGTGCAGGTTGCCGGCAGCTTGTTCGCATTCCTTCCAGGCCAGCACGACCTGGCCCCGGCTCGACGCTTCGCCCGCCCGGATTTCGTTGCTTTCGCTGACCACCATGCCATCGCTTTCGATATTTCGCACATGGTAGGCGTCCGGGTAAACCAGAATGCTGCGGACCTCATCGAAATCCGAGTAGGAGCGGGCGAGTATCAGCAGGCAGGCGTGGCCGGCGATGGTCAGTTTCACCGTGTCATCCACTTCGAAACCATCGCAGCCATAGAATTCCTTCTCGGCAAGAAAGAGCTGTACCCGCTGTTCCAGCGCTTGCTTGAGGTGCCCGGGAAGTTTTCGGTAGAGCGGAACCTGGGATTTCAGATGCCGGCGCCAGATTTTCGGAAACGGTTCCTTAAGCTCCCACTCTCTTCGCCATGTTCGGTAAAAGAACAGGAAGAAAACCGCGGCCGCTATCAGGGCTACTGCGAAGATTGCGAATATGAGTGCTGTTGACATGCTGCTTCCAGCGACCGTTTGAATGAGCGAGCTGGTATCTTACCGAAAAATTGCAACTGCCAGCAGGTCCGCTCCGTGCTTCATGGTGTTTTTTCAGCCTGGCAATACGACGAAATAATTTTCCGTTGTTTACATTTCCATTACGCAAGGCTTCGGGTTTCAGGGTAATCTTGTGTCACATTCAAGGAATTCTGCAGTTTATGGAAAGCTTCAATACCACAGCGACCTATGAGCCGGCACGAGAGCGCCGGCCGCAGTTCTGGCGCCTGGCCATGCGATGTGCCCAGATTGCAGGTACGGTCGATGTTATCTTTTTCTTTCTTTTTCATGCCCTGGGGTCGCCGATTCTTGCGTGGGTGAATGTGGTCAGCGTGGCCATGTATGCGGGCGCCTATTACGCGCTCAAATACCACAGGAATAAAATCGCAGTGGTATTGATCTGGGCGGAAGTGCTGATACATGCGGCGCTCGGCATCATCCTGATCGGTTGGGAGAGCGGTTTTCATTATTACCTGCTGATGTTCATACCGGCGATCTGCGTTTCAGCATCACGAAGGTGGGCCGTTTATGCATTGCTGGGGCTCTGGGGTTACTACATCGCGCTGGATGTATTGATGTGGTTTATCGAACCGTTACAGCCTATCAACCAGACTGCCTTGCATATCGTCCATCTGTTCAATCTGAGTGTGGTCTTTGCCATGTTCAGCTATCTTTCCTCCTATTATCTGAGGATGGTGGTGTCTGCCCAGCGCAAACTCCGGGAGATGGCGACAACGGATTCACTGACCGGGCTCTCCAACCGCCGCCACATGAGTTACCTGGCTGAAAAAGCGCTGGCCCGGTTCCAGCGCAGTGGCCATCCGGTGGGTTTCCTTTTGTTGGATGTGGATCACTTCAAGTCCATCAATGATGCCTACGGCCATGAAGCCGGTGACAGGGTGCTGGTCTGCGTTGCCGATGTCATCCGAAAGGAGTTGCGGGCACAGGATCTGATCGGGCGATGGGGCGGTGAGGAGTTCCTTGCCATTCTTCCGGATACCGATACCGCAAAGGCCCAGGCGAGCGCGGAACGGGTGCGCAACGCCTTCCTGGCCAGGGATTGGCGGGCGATCACCGGAGGGGATCTGGAGGTTACGATCAGCATCGGAGTGAGCGAGCTTCGGGCCGGTGACGACCTCAGTAGCGCTGTCAGCCGGGCCGATATGGCACTTTACCGGAGCAAGGCCAGCGGCCGGAACCGGGTTGAGCTTGAGGCCGTTTGAATGACCGCCAGGAGTGAAAGCGAGGATTTGAAGGCATGTCGCACATCCGGAAAAAATCGATCAGTGGCCTGATATCAGGTGACACTTTCACTGTGACACGCACCTTTACCGAGGAAGACACCCGGGTTTTTGGTGACATCAGCCGCGACCACAATCCGGTTCATTACGATGACCGTTTTGCGGAATCGAAGAATCTCAAGGCTAAAATCTGCCACGGCCTGCTTGTCGGCGGCATGATCACAGAAGTGGGTGGGCAAATCGGGTGGCTGGCGTCCGGGATGAATTTCCGTTTCCGGAGGCCCGTCTATTTTGGTGACACCATCACCTGCGTATTCACCCTTACTGAAGTGGATGAACGGAACCGTGCCCGGGCCGAGGCGGTGCTGTCTAACCAGTATGGCGAAACGGTGATCGAAGCCTGGTTGACGGGCGTGTTGCCCGGGCCTGGGGAGCAGGCGGTTATGTCAGCGATGATTCGCGAGCAGGAATCGGTATCCCGCTAATAACCAGTTGCTCTCAGTCTTCCTCGGCATCCTTCATACGTTCCTGTCGCTCCCATTCCTCTTCCTTGGCGGCGTCGATAATCTCCATCAGTTCATCGACATCGACAGCTGTGTCATCATGCTGGAAGCAGCCGGTGAGCTTACTGTCCGGGTGAAGGTCCCCGCATTCATAGAGCGCCCAGATCTCCTTGCCATAGTCGGTGGTCAGCAGTTCCGGTGCGAAGCGGCCGAAATACCGGCGCATATTGTCGACGTCGCGCTCAAGCATCCGTTCAGCATTGTTGTTGCCAGAGGCATTTACTGCCTGGGGCAGATCAATGATGACCGGTCCGTCGGGATCGACCAGAGCGTTGAACTCAGACAGATCACCATGAACAAGCCCGGCGCTCAGCATTCGGACCACCTCCCCGATAACCTGGCCGTGAAAGTCCCGGGCCTGCTCGGGAGAAAGGGTAACGTCGCCCAGCCGTGGTGCGGCCTTGCCATCTTTGTCGGCTACCAGCTCCATCAGCAGCACCCCGTCTACAAAGCCCAGTGGCTCTGGAACCCGGACGCCGGCGGCAGCCAGGCGGTAAAGGGCATCGACCTCGGCATTGAGCCAGGCATCTTCCTGCTCTTTCTGGCCATATTTCGTCTTTTTGCTCATGGCCCGGGCCCGCCGGCTGTTCCGAACCTTTCGGCCTTCCTGGTATTCCACTGCCTGCCTGAAGCTTCGCTTTGAGGCTTCCTTGAATACCTTGGCGCAGCGTATCTGGTCGCCGCAACGCACTACATACACCTGAGCTTCCTTGCCGCTCATGAGCTGGTAAAGGACTTCGTCCACCATGCCATCATCAACAAGGGGTTGTAATCTTTTCGGTACTTTCATAAAACCTTTCAGACTGACAGTGAGCGTGCCGACCGTGTTCGTTGATGTGGGGCAAGGCCGGGTATGAGCAGGGCAGGGAAAATGGCCGCTACGGAGCATAGCTTACATGAAAATCTTTCTGTTAATCCGGTTGATTTTGGTTGTTGCCGTTGTGGCGGTGTTGTGGCTCTGGCGCCAGGCTGACCACAACGCTGATCGTTCTGCCATGGCGCGGTTGGCGGCGTTTCAGGCCGCCAACGCGCGTGGAAGCGGGAAATTTCTTTGGCACGGAGGCGTATTTTCCGTTTTTTGTTGCCAGGGTCAGCAGCGTTGAATTTCTTCGCGATCATGGCTCACCTGAGACAGGGCAGCATCCCGGTAAAAATGGGTGAGAAGATTGAAGCCGGTGACCCTCTGGGCGAGATGGGCAACTCCGGGAACAGCTCAGCGCACCACGAAAACCGAAATGTCACTGTGCCTGACGATGTTGGCACCATTGGAATGGAGAACGTGAAGCCTGTCTCCAATGCCAGGTGCATGTGAGGCCATTACGACCAGGTCGGCACCGGTTTCTTGAATGGCTTCGAGCAGCTTGTCATCCAGCTCAATAGCCGTATCGGCGGACTCCATGACGATGCTGTCGGTATTAATGCCGTGCAATCTTCCCTGTTCCTCAGCGAAGACGCTGAGTTTCTCCGCCAGTTCCTTCGGGTTATGGGCTGCAGCCGAGGGCGTGCTGTTGGTCACCGTCACGTAGCAGAGGGTTGCCTTGTAGTGTTTGGCGATATCGATGGAGGTGTTGAGTGCCTTTACCATTTTATCGGTATGGGCGAGGTCGACCGGAACGAGGATTTTACTGTACATGAGAGTTTTCCTTTTCCGTTTGAGGTTTCAAAGCCACTGATCCTTCACTTTAGACTGGCACCAGACACAGGTGAATGTCAAAAACCCGCAACTAAAGGCCGGGCAAACGAAAAAAGGCAGCCGGAGCTGCCTTTTTCATTACGTGTCGTCTGTTATTCACAGATCAACTCTTTATAGAGCGACTCTTTACAGAGCGACTACGTTTTCCGCCTGGGGACCTTTCTGGCCCTGGGTAACGGTGAACTCGACCTGCTGGCCTTCAGCCAGAGTCTTGAAACCGCCGCCCTGAATAGCGCTGTAGTGAACAAAAACGTCCGGGCCGCTTTCGCGAGTGATAAAGCCAAAACCTTTTGCTTCGTTGAAAAACTTAACGTTACCGGTAACTGTAGACATAATATACTTTCCTGAATTCAATCTTTTAATGTGCCGTCAGAACATCTTTGTGATGCCTGATCAGCGGTATGCGGAAACAAAAAACTGGCGTGATCAAAAACAGGACGTGCTACTTGTTACAACTCAGAGCGGTCTTATTGATGAAATGCTTTGCTAAATCTTTCCAACGAGGCCCACTGTACTCTTACTGCCGGGAAATGCAAAGCTATTTCTTGTAGGCATAAACCGGGGTGTCGGATTTTCCGGTACCGAGGCTATCCAGCCTGCGCGGCTTGGCAATGGCGAAGCCCTGAGCATAGTCCACCTGAATTTCTTTCAGGGTGTCCATGATTTCCATATCCTCGACGTATTCGGCAATCGTCTGCAGGTCCAGGAAATGACACAGTTCATTGATCGAGCGCACCATGGCGTAGTTTGTCAGGTTTGTAGCCATGTCCCGGACGAAAATGCCATCGATCTTCACGAAATCCACAGGAAGCTTCTGAAGGTAAGCATAAGAGGACAATCCGGTACCGAAGTCATCCAGGGCAAACCGGCAACTGAGGCGCTTCATCTCCCGCATGAAGTCGGAGGCAAAGTGCAGGTTGGCAACGGCTGAGGTTTCGGTCACCTCGAAGCAGAGTTTGTGGGCAAGCTCAGGGTTTGCCCTGAGGTTTGACTCGAGGCCGAGCATGAAGCTGTCATCACTCAACGACGAGCCTGACAGGTTTACGTTCAGGGTAGCGATATCGTCCAGGGTCTCCGGATTGCTGCGCATCCAGGCCATAACCTCTGAAACGACCCACAAGTCGACCCGTGTACTGCGGTGGAACTGTTCCGCTGCCTCGATGTACCCCTGAGGTGAAATCTCCTTGCCGGAGCTGTCCCGGAGCCCCAGCAAGAGCTCGTACATTTTTCCTTCGCCGGTTTCCGGGCCCAGCGGAACAATGGGCTGGGCACGAAGATAAAGACTGCCATCACGGATAGTCCGGTCAATTTCAGTCACCCATTGCGGAGTGCCAATCTGTGATGGGTCACGGGTTTCTCTGGCCAGTTCGATCCGGTTACCGCCCTGCTTCTTGGCAGCCTTGAGAGAGAGGCTCGCCTGGTTGAGGAGATCCCCGGGCGAATTTGCAGCGCCTGTTACTGGCCGGATACTGATGCTCACCGTCGCCTGATATTCCTCCGGACCATGCTGGAAAACCTGCTGCTCGAAGTTTCGCCGGATGGGTTCTGCGAAGTCCAGACAGTCTTCTGTACTGATGTCATTGATCAGCACGGCGAACTCATTGCCACTTATCCGGCCAACATGTGACTCAGGGAATCGGGACTGGCACTCATCCCGAAGTTTGCCGGCGACGTGTCGCAACAGGGTATCGCCGGCCTCTGAGCCATAGGAGGCGTTGATGACACTGAACTCGTCAATATCCAGAACGATCAGGGCCCCACTACCGTCCTTGGTAAAGGATGGAGGCGTGTTGATCAGCCGCGATACCTGTTTCTCAAAATCATGACGATGCATGCAGCCGGTCAGTGCATCATGGGTGGCCTGAAAATTCAGCTTCCGATAGACGTCTTCAACAATGCTGAAAAGGCTTTGATCAAGGAACGGGATGTCGCCGCCCTCAACCAGCCAGGCTTCCCCCCCGGCAAGTTTCTGAACAAACTCCGGGAACCCGTAACTGACTTCAGTCATGCCTTTGGGCGAGAGGAAGACAAATCTGAGTGAGTCCTCTCCTCCCCACACGAGGCGCATTCGGCGTGTCTCGCCGCTGTCGAGCCAGATTTCGACCCAGTCGCCAACCGAAATACCCTTCGCCCTTGAGACCCATCGACTGTCTTCGAGCTCCGGGGGTATGGTCACGGGCGCCTCATCCGCCTCGCCGTATTCCTCCACCCAGAGGGTATCTGCCTCCACCTGGCCCTGAAGAGTTCCGGATAACTCGTCTATGACCGGGCGGATTCGGGAGACGTCACCGGCCATTTTAAGCTCGCGTTCAATGAACTGCAGCATGACGCTGCTCTCAAGCTCTCTCTCAAACGCCAGCTCACCGGAAGTGCCGGCAGGAGACAGCCACGCGTGCAGTTGTGCCACCACGTCAAACAGTTCTTCGCAGTGGCGGCTTTCCGGCCCTTCCCGAAGAATTGTGAGAACAATCAGCTGTTCCCAGCCGGCCTGAAGAAGACGGATCAGAATCTTCGGAACCTGTTTCCCGCCCAGGAGCGCGTTCAGTCGTTGCCGGGCATCCTTACGTGTCCTGCGCAGGTGCTCCTTCCCCTCCAGGGTTTTGGCCAGTCGTTCCGAGTTCCGGATAAATGACTGATCCTGGCGCTCTACAAGTCGCCTGAGTCACTGGCCAAGACTTTCCAGCAGGTCGGGATTCGATGACTCGATCTGTGTGAGTTCTTTGACGATATCGGCAACCGTCGCTTCAAGTTTCTTGCTTGACGCCCTTTCGGCAAGACAGATATGCATCAGGTTGTTGATGATGTCCCGGGCCGGATGGTCGTCTGCATTCAGGAAATCCGGTGTTTCTATGAGTGTTTCGAACACCGGTAACCGCAGTTGTTGCAGTTGATGGCGAAGCGAACCCGAAAGCTCTTCGTGAGTCTTCAGCGGTGCAAACAAACGGTCGACCAGATTGGCCTTCTCCACGGCCGTGCGATCCAGCGAGCTCGGATGTCGGGTTGTCCTCCAGCGCCATCAACTGGAACAGGGAGCGTCCGGCTGATGGCGTCTCCGTTGCTGTTCGCTCAGGTATGTCGGTTTCCGGATGATGGCCGGGTGTGTCCTCGTTGTTTTCCGCCGTCAAACCTGTGTCATTTGAAGCGTATTCCCTCAGCGACCAGTTTGCCGGCAATTCGGTGAGGTCGAGAGCTTCCAGCCCCGCCCGCCGGAAGTCATTGATCATGGACCGGACTGCGGCGGGCCAGACCCTGGCGAGTGCGCTCTCCCAGGCCCGGTAAATGGTGACGCGGTGCTCCCGCGCGATGCCCAGATGATCGACCATATATTGCAGGCAGGCGCACAGCGCCCTGGGCGTCAACGGGTTATTGTCATCGTTGACGTCCTGCCGGAAGATCTGGTTCAGAAACAGGTTAAGCAGGAAGGTCGCGCCGGTGTTTGCCTTGCTGACACCGGTAGCAACAGCCTGCAAATCGAGCCAGTCTTCGAATTCATGCTGTTGCAGCAGATGAAGCTCTTTTGTGTTGGCCCGGGTCATTGACCGCCTTCCTGAGCAGTGAAAGTTGAATCGGTTTTCAGTCTAGCCCTTGGGGCAGTGTAATTTGATCTTCACCAAACGCAAAGTGAATCCACAAAAGCGACACACCTAAAGCCGGAAAGCGCCCTGAATCCACGACCGCATTATAGACTCTTGCTGACTCTCAGCATCAGATCCTTGCCGAGGGTATAGCTTGCAAAGTCCCTGGCGAGATACAGGTTTCCCTGGTAGAGGCCGGTCACATTGCGTGATCTGGTGGGTGTTCCGGCGGAGGTTCCGGGGAAGGAGAATTCCATACCAGGCCTTTTCGGGTTAACTTGTGGTTTTTATGCTCGCCATAATACGAAATTTACATAAGGAGTGCTGTCTTGTCTGAGTTGTCCAGTTACGAGAGTTTTTCGATCGAGGTTAAAGACTTCATTGGCCATGTCCAGTTCAGCCGCCCCGAGGCCCTGAACACCATGAACAAGGCGTTCTGGCTTGAGTTACCCCGCTGCATGCAGGAGATCGAAGCCAACACAGACGCCCGTGTGATCGTCATCTCCTCCACCGGCAAGCACTTCTCCGCCGGCATGGATCTGGGTGTGTTCAGCGACCCCAAAGCCGTACCCATGAATGGCGACCCCGGCCGGATGGCGGAAAACCTGCGCAGGGTGGTGCTGCAGCTGCAGGACACCCTGACTTCCCTGGAGAAAATACGTCTTCCCGTGCTGGCGGCCATCCACGGTGGCTGTATTGGCGGTGCCCTTGATCTGGTTTGTGCCGCTGACAGCCGGTACTGCACGGAAGATGCCTACTTCACCATCAAGGAAACCGGGCTGGGCATGACAGCCGATGTCGGCACTCTCCAGCGCCTGCCAAAACTGATGCCGGAAGGCGTGGTTCGCGAACTGGCCTACACCGGGCGCAGGTTTTCCGCCAGTGAGGCGCGGAATCTGGGCTTCGTGAATTCCGTCTACGCCGACCAGGAAACCATGCTCACGGCAGTTTTGGATATTGCCGGGCAGATCGCCGCCAATTCACCCCTGGCTGTCACCGGCTGCAAGGAAATGCTCAACTACAGCCGTGACCACAGCGTGGAAGACAGCCTGAAGTACATGGCCACCTGGCAGGCGGGCATGTTCCGGCCGACGGATATGAAGAAATCCTTCCAGGCCAAGGTCCAGAAGAAGGCGCCGCAGTACGACGCCCTGTTTCCGGTGAAGCCATTGTTCGAGCAGTAAATGGCACTGGGAAAACGGCGCAAATCCAGTATTTCCTCCAATGCCGCCCTGTTATTCCAGGGTGGTATCGGTGTGCTGGGGTTGATTGCCATTCTGGTTTTCGGGATTCCGGTGCTGCTCCTTGGTCCGGGCCTGTGGCCGAGCATTTTCTACGGGGCTTTCGGCGCGGCCGGTACCTATGCCGTGTTGCTACTGCTTACGCGGGTGCCAGGGCTGTTTCCGGAGAACCTCGAACGCCAGATGCAGGGGTTGTATGAGTTTGCATCCCGCTATTCCCCGGCTGTGCTGATTCTGCTGTCCCTGCTGGCCGGTATTGGCGAGGAGCTGCTGTTCCGGGGCGCAATCCAGGGCTGGCTGATGGCGCACACCGGTGCAGTGACCTCGGTTCTGGCGGCATCGGTGTTATTCGGGCTGGCGCACTATATATCGTTCACCTATTTTCTGGTTGCAACCGGCCTGGGGCTGATACTGGGTGCGGCCTATGTGTTTTCCGAGAGTCTGACACTGGTGATGGTCTGGCACGCCGTCTACGACATGATTGCCCTGTTTTGCCTGCTCCGGTTTCCGCGCTGGTTTGGCGTTACCATCGTGGACCCCGGCCGGAACTGCCATCACGAGTGATCGACATCCTCCCCACCAGCACTTTCAAAGCTGGCCCGCATCCGTTTGGTCAGCACAATCCGTTTTCGCAGCATGCCGATCTGTCGGGCGATTAATCCGTGGTCTTCTTCGGTGTCCATTTGCCTGAGTTGGCGGATCAGCGCGAGTCGAAAGTTCCAGCCGTTTGCAGGGCCTTTGTCAGGCGGTCTATTACGCCGCCGCCGTGGCGCCAGAAGTGCCAGTATAGCTGCACTTCCAGGGTTTGTTCCGGGGCGATGCTCACCAGTCGCCCCGCATCAATTTCCGGGCGCGCCTGCATCTCCGGAATCATCCCGTAGCCCGTGCCGGCCAGTGCCAGTTTTACAAAACCTTCCGAGGAAGGGCAAAGGTGATGGGGAAAGGTACCGTGATACCCGCACTGGGCCAGGAACCTGTGTTGCAGTTGGTCGTTAGGTCCGAAGACGATTGCCGGGGCATTCTTCAGGCTGGTTTCGGTCAGGCCTTTCCCAAAATACCGCTGAACATAGTCCGGGGTTGCCAGTGGCATGTAAGTCATGGTGCCGATCGGTACACAGCGGGCGCCGGCAACCGGTTGAGGGCTACTACAGACGCAGGCAGCCACATCACCTTCGCGCATCCGGCGCAGGCCAATGTCCTGGTCCTCGACCACCAGATCCAGCAGCAGGGCTTCATCGGCGCAGAAATTGCCCACGGCAGCTGCCCACCAGGTTGCCAGGCTGTCTGCATTCAGTGCAATGCGCAGCCGCGCAGCGGGTTCGGAGAGTGCCGGGATGGATTTTGTGAGGTCTCTTTCCAGGAGCTGCACCTGCTGAACATGGTTAAGCAGGCGTTGTCCGGCCGGGGTGGCCTTGAGCACCGGGCTGCGCACCAAGACCGGTTGCCCGAGCCGGATCTCCAGGGTGCGGATCCGTTGGGAGATAGCGGACTGGCTCAGCCCGAGAGCCAGGCCGGCTCGCTCGAATCCTCCACATTCAATAACCGTCGCCAGCGCTTCCAAAAGCTTGTAATCAATCATAAGTAAAACTGATGCAGCATTATGAGTATGAATTTCCAGTATAGAGGTAAACCGGTAACCTTGCGCTATCGATAGAGGAGAAACCAACGTGTTCGAGAGTTACCTGACTGGATTGATTGTCTGCGGCGGCATTATCGTTGCCATCGGAGCGCAGAACGCCTATCTGCTGAGCCAGGCAATCCGCAGGGAGCACCATTGGTGGTCGGCGGGGCTGTGCATGGTGGCCGATGTCACCCTGTTCACCCTGGGTATGTTCGGCATCAGTGCGGCGTTGATGGCAATGCCAGAGGCGTTGGAAATCCTGCGCTGGCTGGGGGTGGCGTTCCTTGGCTGGCTGGCCATCCAGGCATTTGCCCGTGCCGGCCGGGGCAGGGTAGCCCTTGAGGCCGGGGAGGTAACAAAGAGCAGTCTGAAAGCCGTAGTGTTTACCACGCTGGCAGTCACCCTACTGAATCCCCAGGTGTATCTCGACACCTTGCTGCTAATCCCGGCAGTGGGTGCCCAGCAGGAGGATGCCACCACCTTTGTGGCCGGCGCCAGCAGTGCCTCCATCCTCTGGTTCGGTCTGCTGGCCTGGAGCGGGTCGGCGCTGGCGCCAGTGCTTTCACGTCCCGTAGCCTGGCGGATTATCGATGGCGTTATTGGCTTGATGATGGCCAGTATCGCGCTGCATCTTGCAGTTGGTGGTGCGCTGTAGGATTGGAATTTTCCGAAGCGAATCCCGGAAAGGGCCGTCTGGATTAGTCGAAACGCCGTGCCTGAGTGAGTCGGCCCTTCCAGTAGTAGCCGCTGATCGAGGATTGGGTAACACCGACCGAGGTGGAGGCGTGGATAAATCGGTCCCCACCCATGTAGATGCCGGCGTGCTGTTCCTTGCCGCCGATACGGAAAAACACCACATCACCGGGTTTGATCTCGCCGGGATGAACCACATCACCGCTCGCCAGCATCTGTGAGGTGGTTCGGGGCAGTTGTTTGCCAAGGCCTTCCTGATAGGCCGTGAGAATGAACCCGGAGCAATCGAAGCCGTCGGAAGAGGTACCGCCATACTCATAGGGCACTCCCTTCCCACTGTATTATTCGAACGCGAATATGTCAGGTTACGGTTCGTGTGATTTTGTTGATACGGCGTGTGGAATTCCCCGCCAATCCCTGGCTATCTTTTTCGGGCAGGCCGGAATAGTCTGGGTTCAGACCAACGAGGAGAGTCGCCTATGAGCGAAGGACGCCGCACGGATTCAATATCGCAGGATACCCTTGCAACCATTCTGGAAAGCGCCGTTCTGGCCCCTTCCAGTCACAACACCCAGCCCTGGCGTTTTGAAATCAGCGGGAACGGTGTATCACTGTTCGCGGACCGGCTGCGGGCGTTGCCGGTGAATGATCCGGATGACAGGGAGCTCACCATCAGTTGTGGTTGTGCACTGTTAAATCTCCGGGTTGCCGCTGCTCACGCCGGGTTTACCGCAAATTGCGCACTTCTGCCGGATCCGGAAGATGAGGATCTGCTCGCCACGGTTTCGTTTGAGCCCTTTTCTCAAACAGTTGGTATAGAAGATCGGGAAACTGCGCTGTTCCGGGCGATCACCAGGCGCCGCACCTACCGCAAGCGTTTCGAGCCAAAACAGGTGCCATCCGGTGTGCTGGATACACTGACCGAAGCGGCACAGGCCGAAGGGGCCTGGTTCCAGGTTCTGGAATCTGAGTCGGCCCGCCACCAGGTGGCTGAACTGGTTGCCGAAGGTGATGCTGCCCAGTGGTCCAATCCCAGCTGGCGGCGGGAACTGGCAGCCTGGATGCATCCCCGCCGCAAAGGCGATGGCCTGACAGTACCGGGCATGGTTGCCCCCGTGGCACAGCTGGTCGTGCGCACCTTCGATATGGGTAACGGTGTCGGTGCCAAAGACCGGCAGCTGGCGGATGAATCCCCGGTTATTGCAGCGCTGGGAACTTCTGGAGACGGCGACGAAGACTGGCTGAAAGCGGGGCAGGCACTGGAGCGGGTGCTACTCACCTCCTTAGGCCAGGGGCTGCAGGCCTCCTACCTGAATCAGCCGATTCAGGTGGCGGTACTTCGCCCGAAAATTCAGCATCTTCTGGGCAGCTCAGGATTCCCCCAGATCCTGCTAAGAATTGGTTATCCGGCGACCGATCTGCCAGCTGCTCCGAGACGCAATCTGCAGGAAGTTGTTGAAACCTCGGATTCCCGAGATACCAAAGCAAAACAGTATGGCCAGAGTTAGCGCCCAGGGAACCGGTGGTCGCGGTTCAGTGTGTGGATTTGTTGACCACATCCGGAACAACGGGTTCGTTACGTTTCGCGTTTAGAATGCGGTCTGCATCGAGGGAGGCTATAGGCACCCGGGTATCCCTCGGAACGTCGCCACTTAACTGGAGCTCCAGATACCGAAGGGCGCATACCCGCAGGAACGAAGTGAAGTTGCCGAGGTCGTGGCCCGCATCAATGGACTCGTGGTAAAGGCGCGTGATCATCTGGGGCAGGTTCATGCCGTCCCTTTCGGCCAGCTCTGCCAGTACATGCCAGAAGGCGTTCTCCATGCGCACGCTGGTAACCATGCCGTCGATACGCAGGGAGTGAGTCTTGCTGACCCATAGCTCCGGATCGGCATTGATAAAGAGCTTGCACATGGCGGTCTCCCTGGGGTTAACGAGGGGCTGGCATGCCGGCCCCCGCGTCATTATTTATCCAGCAACTTTAAGAACTGCGCCAGCCAGGCCGGATGGGCGGGCCAGGCAGGTGCTGTTACCAGATTAGCATCGGTTACGGCCTGATCAACCTCGATCCCGGCAAAGCTGCCCCCGGCCAGCTCCACTTCCGGCTGACAGGCCGGATAGGCAGAGCATTTGCGGCCCTCAAGCACTCCCGCTGCCGCAAGCAACTGGGCACCGTGGCAGATTGCCGCCACCGGCTTGTCGGTGTCGAAGAAGTGGCGAACAAGATTCAGCACGTCCCTGTTCAGGCGCAGGTATTCCGGAGCACGGCCACCGGGAATCACCAGGGCATCGTAATCCGCTGGGTCCAGGCCCTCGAAATCCGCATTCAGGGCAAACCGGTGTCCGGGTTTTTCGGTGTAGGTCTGGTCTCCTTCGAAGTCATGGATGGCGGTGGCGACAGTGTCACCCGCTTTTTTGTCCGGGCAGATGGCGTGAACCGTATGGCCAACGGCCTGAAGTGCCTGGAACGGCACCATGGTCTCGTAGTCTTCGGTGAAATCACCGGTGATCATCAGAATCTTCTTCCCGCTCATGGCTGTCTCCTTGTGATTGTCATGCCAGGTCCGAAAACAGTAGCAGTGGTAATGGCGGAGCGGGTATTAACGGACTACTACAGTTTTCGCACCTCGTGAATCAGGTCCGGGGTGTTGTGCTTTGGGTTATTGACTGCGGCAGAGACGGTCACCGCTTTCAATTGGTCGGCTGCCAGGCGATGGGTAACTGTTCGCACCTGCTTCCGGTCCGTGATTTCCGGGTTCAGCCAGTCCCTCAGGCAGGTCGGGTCAAGAACCACCGGCTGGCGGTCATGGATGTGCTTCAGGTGTTCGCTGGCTGGCTCTGTGATAATGGCGCAGGCCGTGGTTTCGTCTCCCTCTCTGGGTGTCCATAGCCCGGCAAAGAAAATCGCGGGGTAACTTTGAGAATCTGCCGGCGTCACGTAGTGAGGCTCTTTGCCGTACTCTGTTTGTGTCCACTCGTACCAGCCATTGGCCGGAATCAGACATCGGTGGTGGGCGAACGCCTCCCGGAAGTATTTTGAGGTGGCCACACTTTCCGCCCTGGCATTAATCGGAGAGGGCGCCTTGTCGCCGGCCCACACCGGGCGGAACCCCCAATGGGAGTGTGCCATGATCAGCGTGCCGTTCATGCTCATCCGGATCATGGGAATGCCAATGCCGGGGGTGATGTTGTAGCTGGGGTCAAAATGGCCATTCACCTCCATGCCCTCCGGAAAATACTCGAGGATCAGGGTGTCGGGTGGCGTATAAAAGGTGAATCGTCCGCACATGATGGTTGATTACCGTGTTTTCGAAGCCCGGGTGTCGGGGATTTGTTAACCTTAGCAGATGCTGAAACTATCCAATGCTGTTGAACTTGCTGACTGGGAAATCGAAATAACCCAGATTCGTGCCCAGGGTGCCGGTGGCCAGAACGTGAATAAAGTGGCTTCCGCAGTGCACCTGCGCTTTGATATTCCGCACTCCACCTTGCCGCCTTTTTACAAGGAACGGCTGATGTCGCTTAATGACCAGCGAATCAGCAAGGAAGGTGTACTGATTATCAAGGCGCAATCCTTTCGTACCCTGGAATTGAATAAGGAGGACGCCCTTGAGCGTCTCAAGGAACTGATCCAGCAAGCGGTGAAACCCCAAAAGGCCCGGCGGCCAACCAGACCGACTCGCTCCTCCCAGCGCAAGCGCGTCGACAAGAAAACCAAGAAGGGCAAAACCAAGGCGCTTCGCGGAAAAGTTCAGGTTTGACCTTCCGGGTGCATCCTGCTGCCTGATTCAACCTGCTCCAGAAATGACTTGATGTCCTGAAACGCCTCTTCCGCCTCGGGAAGCAGAGGCACGAAGATCTGCCATACGTGCACCATCCCGGGCCAGGTGTGCAGGGTTACTGGTGAGCCTGCAGCCTGTGCCTTGGAAGCGTAACGTCGGGCGTTATCCAGCAGCATTTCAGTATCACTGGCCTGAATCAGGGTTGGTGGCAGATCTCTCAGGTCGCCCCGCAGTGGTGAGGCCACAGGGCTGGCCGGAGAGACCCGAAACGCGGCCAGGGTGGCCCACCAGATCACCGGCAGGGGGATTTTCGATAATCCGCCAAACGCCGGCCCCAGCAAGGGATCGGTCTCGATGTTGTTGCGATTGCTCGGTGCCGTCAGGGTCAGGTCGGTTGAGGGCGAGAAGGTAATCGCGGCATCCGCCTGCCTTAGCCCGTTATCCCGTATCCAGGCGATCAGCCCCAGGGTGTGGCTGCCGCCGGCGGAGTCCCCGGCCACTACCATGAAACCGGCAGATTCGGGGCTCTCCGGACCATGTTTCAGAAGCCAGGTGTAGGCCTCCCGGCAGTCCCGGACACCATCCATGAAGCGGTTTTCCGGCATCAGCCGGTAGTCCAGGGCAAACACCGCCGCTCGGGTTATCTGTGACAACCGGTCGGTAATCGCCCGGTGGCTTCGGGGACTGCCGGCGGCCCAGGCTCCGCCATGGATGTACAGAATCCGGCGGCGGGTATCGCAGCCCGGGGCAATGACCCACTCACCGCGGGGAGACTCGCAGTGGCGGAATTCGGACGCCAACTCCAGCCCCTGACTGAGTTCGTCCATGTGTTTGCGCAGGGCCATCAGCCGGGCCTTGCCGCGAAGGCCCTTCGATGATTGCCCCAGTTCGCGAATGCGCCCCAGAACCTCCCGGTTTGCATCGCTGGGCTTGCCATCCCGGACCGGGTAGTCGTCCTGGTCCAGGTGAGACAGATCCTCAAGGCGGAACAGCAGCAGTGTTGCGGCAACAATAAACACAATGATGGCAAGAATAATCCAGAGCATGGTCAGTCCCTCGCAGCCTGTCGGACTTAAGGCTGATCTACTGTGCCGGTGGGAAAGCGGCTCAAATTTCCCGGATTTTTCGTTACATAGAACCACTATGCGCCTCAAAATCCAAAAAATTTGCGCTCGCTTTCCCACCTTGCTCGTGACGATCACTTAAGTCCGACAGGCTGCTGGTTATTGGCCTCGCCAGAGGGGGCGAACTATGCTTGAGATAATACTCGCAGATTTGTCCCGGTTCTGCCCGGAACGGTCACAGAAGGAGTCGTGTGTTGCAAATTGCCTATCGGGCGCGAGACATTACCGAAGCCCACATTGTGGCTGGCCTGCTGGAAGCCAACGGCATTGAGGCCTTTGTGGGCGGCCACTATCTCCAGGGTGCCATGGGCGAGATCGGCGCCGCCGGTTTCAGCAACGTTCACGTTGACGACGACGATTTGTACCAGGCACGTCAGTTGGTGGCCGAGTATGAGGCCAGCGCTGGCGGAAGTTCCTGTCAGGTTACTGATGACGATTATGACCGCCCCGATCACTACGCCCGCTGGTTCCTGCTGGCCCTGGCCATTGTCGGCCTGCTGCTGTTTCAAATCTACTGAATGATCGGGCTGGCGCCTGCCGGCGTAGCCCCTCTCAAACTGTTCAAACGACAGGAGAAGAAAGCTATGGCAGATCAACCTGTAATGCTGATTACCGGCGCCTCATCGGGCATTGGTGCAGAAACGGCCCGTGCAGTGGCGAAACAGGGGTATCGCCTGGTATTGGCGGCCCGCTCCGAAGACAAACTGAAAGGTCTGCAGCAGGAGCTTGGTGGCGAAGCACAAGTGCTAACGGTGCAATGCGACGTGCAGAATGGCGACGACCAGAAGAATATGGTCGATCACGCCCTTAAGACTTTCGGCCGCATTGATGCCGTCTTCGCCAACGCCGGCCGTGGCGGCGAACCCGGAGGATTCAGCCGGGCTGATCCGGAGGTGTGGAAGGATATGATCCTGACCAATATCTACGGGGTCGGCCTGACCCTTCAGCACTGCCTGCCGGCGCTGCGGGAAAGCAAGGGGCACCTGCTTCTGACCGGCTCTGCAGCCGGTCGTGTTACGATCCCCGGTTCCATGTACAGTGCCACCAAGTGGGCGGTTTCCGCTATCGGCTACGGCGTTCGTGAAGAGCTTCGTGGCTCTGGCATCCGTGTCACGCTCATTGAGCCTGGCATGGTGGATACGCCATTCTTCGACGAGCCGCCGGCTCACGCCCTGAAGCCGGAGGACATTGCCAACGCAGTGATGTACGCCGTGGCGCAACCGGCCCATGTTGATGTGAACGAGATTCTGGTCAGGCCAACGCCCCTGGGTGAGTAAATTCAGACGCTGGGTAAAACGGAGGTTAATATGAGTCAATCGGGACGGGTTGCCCTGATTACCGGCCAGAACTTTGTGGCAGACGGCGTTGTGGTGCGCAGGCTGATCTATGAGGAGTGAAGCCATGCCCCGGCTTTTCTTCGGGCTGGAGGTCCCCGCTGCCATCAGGCAGCGGTTGCTGGAGGTAAAGGCACCGGTCTCAAATGCCAAATGGCAAAGTTCTGAGCAATTGCACATCACCTTGCTGTTCCTGGGGCGCACGGAAGAGCAAAACGTTGCGGCTGTGCGCGCCGCGGCTCGCGATATTCCGGTGGCAGCTTTTGAGCTGGATGTCGTCGGTCTTGGCTGCTTCGGTCAACCTCGCAGCCCGCGAAACCTCTGGGTGGGGGTGCAGCCCGCGGCCCCCGTCGCCGGGCTGCATGATGCGCTCAAAGGCCGAATGGAGAGCCTTGGATTCACAGCGGAGAGCCGGGCATTTCGTCCCCACATCACGCTGGCTAGGTTTAAACGGCCGCCCGGGTCTGTCGGGAACTTGCTGGCGCAGCATGGTGAATCGGTTTTCGGGCAGTTTCCGGTTAACCAGTTCGCGCTGTTTGAAAGCAAACAGGGCTCGGCCGGTTCCATGTACAGCGTGGTCGAACGCTTTCCCCTTCAGGGCTCCGATTAACCGATTTCCCTTGACGAAATCCCGTTAGGCCACCAAAGATGAGGGCAAATCAACGCCTTTTTCGAGGTGTCTATGTGCCCGCCATTTTCCGACCCGGATCAGCGCCTGTACGTCCGCAATGCCACGCTGGCGGATATTCCGGGCATCATTGAGCTCAGTCACCGTGTCTACGAAGGCACCGGTATGTATGGTTACACCAAGGGGCCGCTGACCGGTCAGATCAACACCTTCCCGGACGGCCAGTTCGTTGCCATGCTGGGTGACACCGTGGTGGGTTACTGCGCCACGTTCCGTATTGCCGAAGAAGTGGCGCTGGCGCCTCATGACTGGACCTCCATAACCGGCAATGGTTACGCCTCACGGCATGATCCCGAGGGTGATTGGCTGTACGGCATGGAGGTGTGTGTTGACCCGGAGTGTCGGGGATATCGCATCGGCGAGCGGCTGTACAACGAGCGCAAGCAACTGTGCCAGGCCTTGAACCTGCAGGGTGTGGTATTTGCCGGGCGCCTGCCAAGCCTGCGCCAGCGCCTGAAAAAGTTCGGCAGTGTTGAGGCCTACGTCGAGGCCATCAAGGGTAAGGAGCAGAAGGACCCGGTGCTGTCCTTTCAGCTCCATCAGGGCTTCGAAGTGCACGACATCATTCCCCATTATCTGGACGCCGATCACGATTCCATGGGCTACGGCATTCATCTGGTCTGGCGCAACCCGAAAGTACCGCGGATCGAAAACAGCGAGCGGCGCAAACGCTATGGCCACCGAATGCGGGATACAGTGCGTATTGGCACGGTTCAGTATCAGCAACGGCCGGTGGGATCATTTGACGAATTCAGCGAGATTGTCCGTTATTTCGTCGATGTTGTATCCACCTACAAGGGCGATTTTGTGGTGTTTCCGGAACTGTTTACTCTCCAGTTGCTATCGATTGAGGCCCGCAAGGGCAGCCCGGCGGAAACCTTCGCGGCGGTCACCCATTACGCAGAGCGCTACCGGGAACTGATGCGGGACCTGGCCCTGCGATACAACATCAACATTGTGGCCGGCTCCACTCCGGTGCGTGAGGAAGACGGCACCATTCGGAACATGGCCCATGTGTTCCTCAGGGATGGCCAGGTTTTTACCCAGCCCAAGATTCACCCGACCCCGAACGAGGCCTTCTGGTGGAACGTGCAGGGTGGCAACCGGGTCAGCGCCATCGAGACCGACTGCGGCACCATCGGAGTTCTGATCTGTTATGACGCGGAGTTTCCGGAACTGACCCGCCATCTGGTGGATCAGGGCGTTCATATCATCTTTGTGCCCTTCTGTACCGACGAACGCCAGAGCTACCTGAGGGTGCGTTACTGCTGTCAGGCCAGGGCGGTGGAAAACCAGGTGTACGTGGTGATGTCCGGTAACGTTGGCAACCTGCCCAAGGTGCCGAATATGGAAATCCAGTATGGCCAGAGCTGTATTCTTACCCCCTGTGATTTTCCGTTTGCCCGGGACGGTATCGCCGCAGACACGGAACCCAATGTTGAAACAGTGGCCTTCGCCGATCTCCGGCCGGAGGTGCTGATCACGGCCCGAAACAGTGGAACCGTGAAAAATCTTCAGGATCGTCGTCACGACCTCTACAGCGTGACCTGGCGTGGTGAGTAGACCGAGTAGACAGGAGTGTCGTTTTGCACGCTGAAGGGTCTGGAAAGCCGAGCCGCAGGATCCGGCGGGTCCGTCTGGTCGGCTGGATCGCGTTGGCCTTGCCAGCCGTTGCCGCGGGCTGGTCGCTGGTGGTCGGGCAGGGAAAGGTCGGCATGGCGTTGCCGGATATCCACCATGGCGGCTGGGAAGTGGCAGGGAGTCAGGCCCATATCATGCCCTCGGTCAACGCCAGTGGTGGGTCGGCGGTTATCCAGTTCACCCCCCCATCCCTGGTTCTTACCGAACGGCTGGCGTACACCGGTTCGGAGCAGCCCCTGCTGCTACAGGATCTCCGAACCGATATCAGCAATGTCACGCTTACGCTCGATTATGGCGCATCGAGTGCCTGGACCGAGCGGATCGCCATCAAAGGCGAGGTGAAGATCGAGGCAACCCGGATTGAACACCCATTCATGGTGCCGCAGGCGTGGAGTTTCCAGGGCAGGGTGCAGGGCCGTCTGGCTGACCTCCGGATTCAGGGCACGCTTTCATCCAGCGCGGGGCTGAAGGCCGACCTCACGATTCAGCTCAATCCGGGTGGCGGGGTCTCGGTTTTGGTCGATTCCGTTATCGAGGGGCAACAGGGGGTTCGCGCCCTGGCCGGAACTTTTGCCGGCTGGCCGGAGCTGCTGGCAGTGGATTCAGGCATTGCCGGGGTGTCGGCACAGGTTCGTCTGAACCCGGATGGTGAACTGGAAGCGAGCGGCAGCTCCAACCTGGAGAATGTCACCGGGGTGTTCAACCGAACCGCTTTCTCCGGGCTGAGCGGACGGGTACTTGCCTCCCTGGAAGATGACCGGTTGACCGCCGGGTTCCGGGATCTCACCGTTGAGCAGGTGAATCCTGGTATCCCGGTAACCTCCATTCGCTTTACCGGTGACTACATTGCGCCAGTTACCAATAGGCTGGAAGGCCAGCTGGAGGTACAGCAGGCGAGGGCCCGGTTCCTCGAGGGGGCACTCAGAATACCTCCGGGCGTCTATGATCTGGAAGACAGCTCTGGCGGGATACCCGTGGAGGTTCAGGATATTTCTCTGGACAGATTGATGAAGGCTTACCCTGCAGAGGGCCTTGAGGGCAGTGGTTTGCTCAGTGGCCGTATTCCCATAGGCTTCAGTAGCGACGGTGTTCAGGTGGCGAAAGGTCGCATTTCAGCGGAGGCGCCGGGCGGTCGGTTGCGGCTGCCCGGCGAGAAACTGCAGGCCATGCTGGGTGGCAACCAGGCCATGGATGTGGTCGTTCAAGCCTTGCAAAACTTTCACTATTCGGTGCTGGACAGCACGATAGACTACGATGAAAGGGGGAAGTTGACGCTGGATCTTCGCCTCGAGGGAAAGAATCCGGAACTCAGGGGTGGGCAGCCGGTTGTACTTAACGTGAACCTTGAGGAAGACATTCCCGCGCTGCTGACCAGCCTGCAGTTGAGTGGCAGGGTAAACGAAGCCGTTACAGAACGGGTCCGGAAGCTGTTGCAAGAGTCCGGCAAGGAGGCAGTGCCATGAAAAAATCGTTGCGGCCAACAGGGTCGGTTTTGGCAAGAGTACTGATGATATTGACGTTGCCGCTGGCAATGATTGCCTGCACGCCAACGGTGCAGATGGCGGCACCCAAAGAACCGATTACGGTGAACCTGAACGTGAAAATCGAGCACGAAATCTATATAAAAGTAGACAAGGAAGTGGATGACCTGTTCAGCGAAAAAGGGTTGTTCTGACCGGATCCGGATAGCTTAAGGGGTTGAAGATGAAACGATTCATACAGATGTGTGCCTTGGTTCTGGCGGTTGGTGTCAGTCTGTCCGTGTTCGCCATGGGGCTGGATGAGGCCAAACAGAAACTGGATACCGTCAAGCAGCAGGGACTGGTTGGAGAAACGCCGACGGGCTACCTGGAGGTGGTTCGTGCCGAAGGCCAGGCCAGGGAGGTGGTTGAGGCGATCAACAGTGCCCGCCGGGATGAGTACAAGCGCATTGCCGAGAAGCACAGTATCCCGGTCACCCAGGTTGAAACCGTTGCCGGGAAGAAGGCCATCGATAAAACGCCGGGTGGCCAGTACATTCAGGTTAATGGCAAGTGGGTGAAAAAGTAGCCTTGCGCTCTGAGTGCCGGGCCAGAATTACCGTTTAACACTCTTTTGCCGGGGTTTTCCGGCCTTGGGGCGTTTGCCCGACGCAGGCTTACCTTTCGGTCCCGGCCTTTGGGAACCGCCGGGCCCACCCGGTTTGGCTTTGGGACGATGCTTTGGCTTTGCAGCAGGCTTCTTTTTCGCAGGTTTTCCGGGCTGGGGCGGGGCCTCTGAGGAGGAGTCCCGGATGGCATCAAACAGTCCGGCCAGTTCTTTCTCCGTCAGATTGCGCCACTGGCCCACAGCCAGCCCCTTCAGGCTGACGTTCATGATCCGGATGCGCTCCAGCCTGGTTACCTCATAACCGAAGTGCTCGCACATGCGGCGAATCTGGCGGTTGAGGCCCTGAACCAGGGTAATGCGGAATACGAACCGGGATTCACTGGACACCTGGCACTTTTTTGTGACAGTTCCCAGGATCGGCACCCCGTTGGCCATACCCTCAACGAACTCCCGGGTCACCGGCTTGTCGACCGTAACCAGGTATTCCTTTTCATGGTTGTTTCCGGCCCGCAGGATCTTGTTGACCAGATCACCATTGCTGGTCATGAAGATCAGCCCCTGGGAGTCCTTGTCCAGCCGCCCGATCGGAAAGATGCGTTCGCTGTGGCCGACAAACCGCTGAATGTTGTGTTTCTCGGCGCTGTCGGTGGTGCTGACGATGCCCACGGGCTTGTTCAGGGCAATAAAGACCAGATCCTCTTCGGACCGCGGTTCAATCACCTGGCCATTAACCCTGACCGTATCCCCGGGCAGCACCTGATCCCCTACCGTGGCACGCGTGCCATTGATGTATACGTTGCCCTGATCAATATAACGATCGGCTTCCCTGCGGGAGCACATGCCGCTTTCGCTGATGTATTTATTGAGACGGGTGGACTTGCCAGTGGTCATCGGTTTTCCGGTTGCCGGTTAGAATGGGAGGCATCATATCAGGCTGGAACACGGGTCGCAGCAGGGGGTGGTTCTTTCAGGGCGTCTCTGCCATTCTTTGCGGGGCTACCCATAAATCCAACCAATTCAGAGCCGCCATGGAAAAGACACGCATAACCATCGTTGCTGTAACCTGCATTGCCCTGTTCTTTCTCGCCAACTATCTGTTCCGGTACCTGATCGGATTTACGGGTTTGATTGCCTCCCTGGTGATTGCAGCACTGATTGCGGTCTACATGAGCTTTTCAGTGGCGCGCACCCTGGAGCGGCTGCCTATGGCCGGGGAGCGTTCACGGGCTCTGTGGCTTTATGGCGGTTTTCTGGGTGCGCTGTTTCTTGCTTTCGGCGCCTGGATGTTCCTTGATGGAGGAATGGATGCAGTAACCCTCGCCACACTGTTTCTTCACTATCTGCCGTATCCGGCACTCGCCCATGTGCTGATGTCGGATAAAGCGGTCAGCGTTTTCCTGAAGAAGGAGCGTCCCGGTGACTAAAATGTTATGGTATAACGTTTTAAACTCTGACTGAAGCCCGGCCGCGGCTTGATCCGGGGTAGTGGCATGAATCTTTGTCCGGTTTGTGAGCAGGGCAGCCTTGTGGAATTCCGGGTGGTGAAGACCCGGCGGTATCTCCGCTGCCCGGTATGCGAGGCAACGGTGATGGATGAGTCGTGCCGGCTTTCTCCTGATCAGGAGCGGGATATCTACCGACTGCACGATAACGACCCGTCTGATCCGGGCTATCGTAAATTTCTTTCAAAGCTGGCAGACCCGCTGCTGGAGCGCCTGCCACCGGGCGCCACCGGGCTGGACTTCGGCTGTGGGCCCGGCCCGGCCCTGGCAAGGATGCTGGAGGCCGAAGGCATGGTTGTCAGCCTCTATGATCCCTGCTTTTACCCCTCGCAAACAGCCTTGTCCCGTACCTATGACTTCATAACCTGTACCGAGGTGGTGGAGCATCTGTACGAGCCAGCGGAGGTGTTCCGGCAACTCGATCAATTGCTCAAACCGGGTGGCTGGCTGGGGGTGATGACCTGTTTCCAGACCGACGACGACCGGTTCGACAACTGGCATTATCGCCGCGACCCCACCCATGTTGTGTTCTACCGTGAGTCCACCCTGGCATTGCTGGCTGAAAAATTTGGCTGGGTTATGGAGATCCCGAGAAAGGACGTGGTGCTTTTCAGGAGGGGCAGCCAGACGGGACACTAGGGCGCTTCCCGGGGACACTCCGGTAATGTCGGGCAGTCTTTCGGTGCCGTTACCGGGTTTGATCGGAGCAATATTGAATTGCCAAAGCGTTCCGGTGCCAGGGCAGCGGCGCAGCGGGCGGCCTTGGTGGCGGTTACCGGGCAACTTGTCTCTTCCAGGGCAAAGGCGAGGTTGTTCCAGCCTCCGGCGAACTCCGGGAAACGGTTAACCGTGCGGAGGAAATGCCCTGCCGCCTCGGTATGCCTGCCCATCTGCCAGGCCAGATTGCCTCTGGCCATGATGGCGGCTGGTTGGTCAGGCCAGGTGGTTTCCGCAGTCTTGTACGCAATCGCCGCGGCAGTGGTTCGCCCGGTTGTCTCCAGATCGTGGGCTGACTGGAGAAACCGCAGTGGTTTCGCGGTTGCCGGAACCTGATCGGGAGGCAGAATCACCACAGACCAGTTGTCGGCCCGCCCCCAGGTGTTGGTAAACACTTCCAGGGCCACGCGCTGGCGTTCGCGGGTATCGGTATGAAGAATCAGATCCCTTCGCTCCGCGTCGTAACCGATCACAACCGCGAAGTGCCACTGGGGCCACCAGTCAAATCTCAGATTCTGCATAACCAGCACCGGGTTACCCGCCGCCAGTTCTGCCAGCATGCTCTCAAGCTCGCCGTCCAGCGGATAGACCAGCATCCCGTGGGACCGAGCACCGGCGACCATCTCAACCTGCAGGGAACCTTCCCGGCCGGGGATGTAAACCAGTTCTTTGAGAACTTCCGGATCGGTCGTAAGACCCTGGCTGTTCAGCGTCATGGCCAGTGAGGCCGGACCGCATTGGTACTTTTCCTGAGGAAAAAACGGGACATCCTCCAGAATCACCTGATCTGGCAGAGAAGGGCGGTCTGTTCCAGTGTCCGGGCCCGGCCATTTCGGGGCGCTGGCGCAACCGGCCAGGAGGCCGACCAGTAAAAACAGGGTCAGCCTGACTGACGCGGCCCTCTCCCGTTGCAAAATGACTGCCACGGACCGACGCTATCGGATGCAGTTCACGAATGGGAAGATGTTAGTGGCGCACAACATATCGGTGATAATGAAGACCAGCAGAAACAGCACAATAATGCCAACCACACCCTGACCCGCAGGGGCTTCGGCAAGCTGACGTTCAAAATCCGCCAGTTCCGCCGGCGTGAGGTTCTGAATACGTTCCTTGACCTGGTCCTGGCTTACGCCCAGATCTGCCAGTTTGTCCTGGACTTCCTGATTCTCAAGCATATCGATCAGCTGTTGTCTGTCCAGCTGGACCTGTTGTTCGCCAATCATCTCGCCGGTTCCTACCATCCCGGCGGATGCGGTGGCCGACCAGACAGAGCCAAGGGCCATCATCATGGCCATGAAAAAAGAAACATACCTCAGATGCTTGCGAATTCCTGACATGGTTCACTCCTGTTTGTTGGCTACTTCAAGTTTCCGTTCAGGCCAATGCAGTATAGCTGACCGGGTGAGCATGGGGCTTGTCCCTCATGTTCAGAAGGTCGACAGGCCGGTCGCTTCCATAATCCGGTAACGCCAGTAGCGCAGCGTTGATTCGTCGGCCCAGCGCTCATAAGGCAGGCTCATAACCGGCTCGTCGCCGGGGCCTTTGTGCCATTGCTGGTCGAAGAACGCTCTTGCTTTCATTGCAACCGAAGACTGGGTCGCAACCGAGATCCACAGGTCGGTTTCCAGGTTCAGGTCATCCAGATTGCGGCGGGTAAAATTGGCGGACCCCAGCAATATCCCGGTTGTCCCACTCTCCTTCGCCAACATCAACAGCTTACTGTGGCATTGCTCACCCCGGGTATTACACCAACGTACAGGAATACCTGCCCGGACCAGTTCCATGGCCACCTGCCGGTTGGGAATACCACTTTTCTGAAGACCAAAGGCCTCGTTGTTGGCATCAAGCAAAATCCGAAGCTGTGCGCCACGTTCCGAGGCCCTGATCAGCGCCCCGACAATCCGCCGGTGTGACAGGTAGAACATCGCCAGATCCAGCTGGTCTCCGTCCGCGGCCCCGCGAATCATTTCCAAAGCCTGGTCGAGTATGGCCGATTCGGTCAGTACCGCCACTTTGTCCTTTTTACCTTCTCCGGATTCAGGCGCTTCTTCAACCCGGCTGATCCAGTCATCAAGGGATTCTGTGTCGGCACCAGACATGGCCAGCACTGCCCGTTCACTTCGCAACACATCGGCCACGGCGGGCCCTTTGAAGCTCAGCCCGACGTTGCTGTGGCGGCTGCTGCCGTCATGCGGGTTGGCTGAGGTCACGAGAGCTCTCAGGGAGCCGGCCTCATCGGCCACCACAAGTTTGCGGTGATTGGCCTTGAAGTTCAGCAGCGAAAGGTAGCTTCGAACCGTGACTGGCTTGTTGCCCAGGGCATTGTCCAGCCAGGCCCCTTTCGGATTGTTACCGAACCACTGGCAACAAAGCCGCCAGACTGAAGACCAGGTGGGGTTGCTGTCCCTGAGGGGACGAAGCGCTGTTTCAACAACGGGAATGTCGGCCTTACGCAAGGCTTCAAACCAGGGTGACGTTGTCCCGCCATACATGGTGTTCAGTGGATCGGAAATAACGATCACAGACAGCCCCGGTTTTTCCGACTTCCGGGCCAGCAGGGCTTCGGTCAGCTGCTGTGCCAGGGGCCGGTGAACGACACCTTCCGGTTTGGTGCTGTTGAACAGGAACATGTCGACAAGAATGAACTCTTCGGCCTGCCCGATCAGCCGGAACACGTCGTTGAAGATTTCGTGGTCTTTCTCTTCGTGACCGTCCGTGTAGTGACGGGTGACATCGGTCAGCAGGACAGGATCTTCCAGCGGCAGGGCTTCACCCCGATAACTGATGCCCTGAGGCAAGGGTTTGTGGGTGTGGTAGAGCCCGATTCCAGTCAGCGCGAGCAGTAACAGGGGTAAAAGCAGCTTCAGTGTCATACCGGTAATTCCATCATCCTTGAGTGAAAAGACGAAATTACCATACGTGACCTTCCTCTCAGGTAAACAAACACTTACAAAAAACACCCCTGTCGTTGTATCGCCCGACACCAACGCTTTCTAAACTAGGCAGATCAATCATTTATAACAAAGTTGCCTGTGAACGCCATCATTTCATTCATGCCGCGCCTGTTCAGTCTGCGGGCCGTTGTTCTTTTGGCTGCCGTGGTGTTTGCCCTGGCCGGAGACCAGCTGGCGCTTGTTGGCTGGGCCGATAGGGTGCTGTTCAGTATTCTCGGAGTGCCAGAGGGTGCCAACCCCACCACCATTGTGCCACAGGACAGTCTTCACAAAGCGCTGGCTGACCGGGGGCTGGTGGAGCCTCTGTGGGCGGATGGTACGGTTACTGCCGGGCTGGCCGTTACGGCACTCTTTCTGACGCTTGCTGTCCCGGTGATGGGCGCCGCCGTTTCCCTGCCTGTCACTCTTCTGCTTGGCGGTTCCCTGGTGGTTTTACAGGCGGCGCTGATGTTTTATCGCAATGCCTGGGTGCCCCTGGGGGAAGTACTGACCTTGCTGGTGGTCGGTTTTGTGGTGATGCTGTTCTGGCTTCAGCCCCACAATCGCATCCGCGCACTGACAGACAGCGTTCGCGAAGCCCGCCTCCGGTTGGCCGGACTGCTCCTGCAGCAGGGCCACACCGACGATGCCCTTGAGGCACTCAATCACTGCCCGCCCTGCGAGGGGGCTCTGGAGCTGCGTTACGACATCGCCATCCACCAGGAACGCAAGCGCCAGTATGAGAAAGCTGTAAACACTTACCGCAGCATCCGGGAGCGCAGGAAGAATTTCCGGGATACCGCCGCTCGCCTGGCGGCACTGGAGAAATTGTCGCCGGATGCCTCAGTGGTGCAAACCGGCAGCTTCGACAACAACCGCACCCTGTTGATGCCGGAACCCACGGTGAGTCGGCCGACCCTGGGGCGCTATGAAATCGAGCGAGAGATCGGCCGGGGTGCCATGGGCGTGGTCTATCTCGGCAAGGATCCGAAAATTGCCCGCACCGTTGCCATCAAGACCCTGAGCTATCAGGCGTTTGATGATGCCCTGCTTCAGGATCTGAAGGAACGTTTCTTCCGGGAAGCCGAAGCGGCGGGTCGTCTGAGTCACCCGGCCATCGTAACGGTGTATGATGTTGGGGAGGAGGCAGACCTTGCCTATATTGCCATGGATTACGCCAGGGGCCGGCCGCTCAGTGAATTCGGCAAGCCCGGGAGGTTGCTGCCGTTGCCCCGGGTACTGGATATTATTGCCCGGGTTGCTGATGCCCTGGCCTATGCCCATAGCCAGAAAATTGTCCATCGGGACGTCAAGCCGGGGAACATCATTTTCAACCCGGATACCGGCGACATAAAGATTACCGACTTTGGCATCGCCAAAATTTCCGACGACTCGCGGACCCGCACCGGCGCCGTTATGGGTAGCCCGCTCTACATGTCCCCGGAGCAGCTCAAGGGCCAGAAGGTAACTGGCGCTTCTGATATCTACAGTCTGGGGGTCACACTGTACAAACTGGTGAGCGGTGAAACGCCGTATCAGGGCGATACCCTGGCCAACCTGACTTACCAGATCCTCAACAAACGCCCGCGCAGCGTCCGGGAGTTCAATGCCGGGTTGCCCAATGGGGTGGTTCGGTTGATCAACAAGGCCATCCAGCGCGAGCCGGATAAACGCTTTGCCAGCGCCGCCACCATGGCCGAGGCCGTGCGGCGCCTGGCAGTGCGGGAAGCGGGCCAGGAGGTGTCCTGATGAGGTATCGCATTGCAGGCCAGAGTCACCGGGGTGCAGTCAGGGAATCGAACCAGGATGTGGTGGACTGGCGGGTAAACGATGCCGGTGATCAGGCGCTGCTGGTGGTTGCCGACGGTATGGGCGGCTACCAGGGCGGCGAGATTGCCAGTCGTCTCGCGGTTGACGCTGTTGTGGAAGCCCTTGAGCCGGAAATCTCCGGGCCGTCATCCGGCAAAACCGGCAGCTCAGTCAGGGAAAGCCTGGAGCGTGCTTTCGCACTGGCCAATGAACGGATACTGAGCCAGCGTTCCGAAGATCCGAGGCTCGATAAAATGGGCACAACCCTGGTGGTGGCCTGGGCAATCGACAACGAGGCACACATTGCCCACATGGGCGATTCCCGGTGTTACTGCCTGCGCGGCGGCCAGGCGGTCTGCCTGACCCGGGACGATACCGTGGTCCAGAACATGCTGGAAGATGGCAGCATTACCGAGGCCGACGTTCCCAATGTACCTTTTAGAAATGTACTTACCCGTGCGGTGGGTGCAGTTGAGCAGGTGCAGCCCAGTTACCGGGTTGAGTCCTTGGAAAAAGGTGATGTGCTGTTGCTGTGTTCCGACGGGTTGCCCCATTCTGTCCCGGAAGCACAGTGGCTTGAGATTTTGAGGGACAGTGACGGCATGGAGCGCAGGGTTCAGGCTCTTGTTGAAGCCGGCCTGGCAAACGAGGCCGGCGATAACGTGTCTGTGGTATTACTGACGTTGGAGTATTGAGGAAACTGACATGGCTTCGCTTTCGCAACTGGTGGACAACGTGGTGGTCAACACCTTTGAACTCGGGCAGCCGGAAACCCGCCTTGGCCGCCGCCCGGATAGTGACATCCGGATTGATGAAATCTCGGTGAGTGGCCAGCACGCGCTGATTGAAGCGGTACCCAATGCCTATCTCGAAGACGCCGTGGATTACTACATTACCGACAGCAACAGCACCAATGGTACCTTTGTCAACGAATTGCGGATTGAGGGCCGGCAGCGGCTGAACAGTAACGATAGGGTGCGTATCGGCTGGAATGAGTTCCGCTTCATTGATGAAGAAGAGCAGGCGATGGAAAAGACGGCCTATATCCTCGACTGACGAAAAATGCCGGCCGGATATTACCGGGCTCGTTTGATAACCAGCCTTGAAAAACGAGGGAGAAGCGAGGATGCGTCCGGAGCGGGGCTCACACCGGCAATCAGTGCTTGCGCATCAAGCCCTTCCCGGGTCAGGTCCGGCGCCTGTACTTCCAGGTAGGCGCTCATGACGGTATCCGTGAACTCTGGATGGAACTGCACACCCCAGGCGCAGGGGCCGATTCTGAACGCCTGGTTAGGCTCGAAACCGTTGCGTCCCAGCAACACCGCGCCGGCGGGTAAGCGCAGTACCGACTGCCGGTGCGTCAACTGGGCCGGGAAAATCGCCGGCAGTCCCCGGAACAGGGTGTCTGAGTCGGCTTCGGGAAGCAGCTCAACCTGATGGGTGCCGGTCTCCCGGCCTTTCGGGTGATACCCCACTTCGCCGCCCAATGCATGGGCCAGCAGCTGATGCCCGTAGCAGACTCCGAGTACCGGGATTTCACCGGCAACCGCCCGTGCCAGCCAGGCCCCGGTATTTTCGCTCCAATCGGCCCGGTCACTCACCATGGCGGGGGAACCTGTCACCACAATGCCATCCCAGTCTTCAGGGCTTCCGGGTAGCTCGCCGGCTTCCACATTGGTGACAGTAATATCCAGCTCCGGTAACAGTCCGCGCAGGAACCAGTCGTCGAAATCACCGAATTGCACCAGGAGGCCAGGGTAGGTGCTGCCTGTTTTCAGGACCACCACCCGCGCCTTGCGGTTCGGGGAAGGGTTCTGCTGCACGGTGCGGTTTTCCTGCATGGCGTGAGCCTCTGGCTTACTGGTCCGGCAGCTCGGCGTTGTGGAATACATTCTGCACATCGTCCAGTTCGTTCAGCATATCCAGGAATTTTTCGAACATGGGGATGTCATCGCCTTCCACCGGTGTGGTGGTCTTGGGCAGGAACTGGATTTCGTCCACCTCAAAGTCGATGCCTTCGATTGCGTCTACCAAAGCCTGACGCGCCTTGGCATATTCCGTGTTTGGCGTGAAAACCGTAATCAGGCCGTCCTCGTTTTCAATGTCGGTCACGTCGACGTCCGCTTCCATCAGTGCTTCCAGAACGGCTTCCTCATCATCGCTCTTGAACGCAAAAATGGCACTGTGATCAAACATGTGGGCAACGGTGCCCGGGGTGCCGATCTTGCACTTGGTCTTGGTGAAGGCCAGGCGCACGTCGCCAAAGGTGCGGTTAGGGTTGTCAGTCAGGCAGTCCACAATCACCATGCAGTTGCCCGGTCCGTAGCCTTCGTAGCGGGCAGGGGAGTAGTCTTCACCAGCGCCACCCCGGGCCTTCTCAATTGCCTTCTCGATAACGTGGGAGGGTACCTGGTCTTTCTTTGCACGGTCGATCAGGCCACGAAGTGACAGGTTGCCATCCGGGTCTGTGCCGCCGGATTTGGCGCTCATGTAAATCTCGCGTCCGTACTTGCTGTAGACCTTGGTTTTTGCCGCAGCCGTCTTGGCCATGGACTCTTTACGGTTCTGGTAGGCTCTGCCCATATGCGCTGCCTCTTGGTTCTCTGGAAAAGGCCGGATTTTACTCAACATTGCCGGCTGGTGACAGGGTTATTTCGATTCGGGCAGAGACTCCGTTTCAGGTTATACGCGATCAACCGGCCTGCGATAATTGTCGCGGGTCAATTCTCTGACATCCCTCAAGTGACGATTTCTCAAGTGACGATTTGTTGTCGCCGGCCTTCAGGCCAACCGGGGTACCCGTTTGATTCCGCGGCGAATGCCCTGTTCAAGGGCCGTACGCACCACTTTTCCGGTAAACGGCACAATGTCGTCAAAAGAGATGGTGTAGTTCACCCGGGTCTTGCCTTCCGGCGTGTCCTCAAACCGGATCCGCCCCAGATGATTTCGGATCGGGCTCATACTGGTGATGGTGTACTCAATCAATGAATCCGGCTCGAAATTGGTGACTGTCTCTTCCAGGCCTACCGGCCCGATGCCAATCTTGCGGACCGAGCCGATGCCATTCGGGTCGGCCTGGTGGCTGTCCCTGATGCGTTTGGCCGGCGCACCCAGAAGTTTGCCAAAACGATGGTGATCGGCAAACAGGGCAAACACCTTTCTTCGGGGCAGGTCAAAGGTTTCATCAATTTCAATCCTGTACATGGCCATGGGCTCACTCTTTCTATCCATTTATCGGCCAAGACTAACCCTTTGGCTTCTGCAACAAAAGTCGTAGCAGGCGGCAGGTTTCAATCTGGCCCGGAGTGCCCGGTCAGTGCCGCGCGGTATGCCGGTAATCCCGGGGTGACTGGCCCATAACCTTTTTGAAAAGCCGGGAAAAATAATAGGCGTCGTCGTACCCGAGGCGCCGGCTGATGTCGGCAAAGCTCAGGCTGCTGGTGTCCAGCATCTGGCAGGCCCGTTCCACTTTCAGGTGCAGGAAGTGCCGGATAGGGGAGGTGCCGGTCTGCTCCCGGTAACGGGTGGCGAAATGGGCCGGGGACAGGCCGGCAAGGTCTGCAAGCTGCTCCAGGCTGATGCGTTCGTCCAGGTGTTCACGCATATAGTTGTGGATGGTTTCCAGTTCCGCCTGCCGCTCATGACCGGTCTCATCCGCGTTGATTGGGACTGCTGCCATTAGTTGCCGGAGCCGGTTGGCGGCGTGGATCAGCCCGCGAGCCCGGAAACCGGTCTGGCGTACCGATAACAGGCCGTTAAAGTCCACCAGCAGGCGTGGCTGGCGCCCCAGGTGGCGAATGCGGGTTGGGTCGTCAAACCCCATGTAATGGCGGAAATCCTCCGCCAGTGGCCCCGTGTAATGAACCCAGTGAATGGTCCAGGGATTGTCTGGATCAGCGGTATAGCGGTGGCTGGCTCCCGCCGGCAGAAGCAGCAGGTCACCGGCTTCCACGGTGTAGGGCTCGCCCCGGACATTCAGGAATGCCTTGCCTTCGGTGCAGTAAATCAAAAGATTGTCGTGGTGGTGTTCCCGGTGCATGTGATGGCCCATGGCCCGGCGGTAGTGGCCGAAGGCCAGGGGGTATAGGTCCCGGGTAAGTGGGTGGCTGGCCAGGAGCCGAATGATTGGCTCAGGTACCACATATCGAATGCTGTCTTTGGGCACCGGCCACTGCGAGGTTTGAGTCATGTCTGGTGTCGCCTGGGTTTCATATATCGAAATATAGTCCATTACGGGCGAAATTTAGTCAATCGCCCTCTCGCCGTACCCGTGCTAGTCTTTGGTTAAACGTGGTCGGAACCCAACGGGTTTCGGCTGGCTTCCCGCACAACAACAAACAGGGATATCAACATGAAAAATGTGCCGCTGTATCTCGCAGGTGAATTCGTCCAGAGCAACACCAGTGACTGGATTGATGTCACCGACCCCGCGACCAACGAAGTGATCGCCAAGGCGCCGTGCACCACCGATGCGGAAATGCGCAAGGCCATCGAAAGCGCCGGTGAAATGTTCAACACCTGGAAAGAAGTGCCAGTTTCCGAGCGTGCCCGGGTCATGCTGCGTTATCAGGCCCTTCTGAAAGAACATCATGACGAGATCGCCGAAATCCTCTCCAAGGAAACCGGCAAGACTTTTGATGACGCCAAGGGCGATGTCTGGCGTGGTATCGAAGTGGTTGAACACGCCGCCAACGTCGCCTCCCTGATGATGGGCGAGACCGTTGAAAACGTGGCCCGTGAAGTGGACACCCATTCCTGGATCCAGCCGCTGGGTGTTTGCGCGGGTATTACACCATTCAACTTCCCGGCCATGATCCCGCTGTGGATGTTCCCGATGGCCATTGCCTGCGGTAACACCTTCATCCTGAAACCGTCCGAACAGGACCCGCTGACTCCCATGCGCCTTGCCGAGCTGTTTGAAGAAGCCGGCGCGCCCAAGGGTGTTCTGCAGGTGGTTCACGGTGGCAAGGAGCAGGTAGACGTGCTTCTGACCGACCCGGCCATCAGGGCCGTTTCCTTCGTGGGTTCTGTGCCTGTCGGCCGTTATATCTATGAAACCGGCACCCGCAACATGAAGCGTGTGCAGAGCTTCGCCGGCGCCAAGAACCACATGGTCATCATGCCGGATGCCGACAAACAGCAGGTACTCAACGCCCTGGTGGGCGCTTCTGTTGGCGCCGCCGGCCAGCGATGCATGGCGATTTCCGTGGCCGTCTTCGTGGGCGAGGCCCAGCAGTGGATTCCGGAGCTGAAGGAAGCCATGGCCAGGGTTCGTCCCGGTGCCTGGAATGACGCCGGCGCCAGCTATGGTCCGGTGATTTCCGGCAAGGCGAAAGATCGTATCGAATCCCTCATTGCCACCGGCGAGGCTCAGGGTGCCAACCTGCTGCTGGATGGCCGTGGTTGCACCGTCGATGGCCTGCCTGATGGCAACTGGGTTGGTCCCACGCTGTTCTCCGGTGTGACCACGGAAATGGACATCTACAACGAGGAAGTCTTCGGCCCGGTTCTGTCCTGTGTTGAGCTGGACAGCCTGGGTGAGGCGATTGAGCTGGTTAACAAGAGCCCATACGGTAACGGTGTTTCCATCTTCACCAGCTCCGGTGGCGCTGCACGCCGGTTCCAGCATGAGATCGATGTAGGCCAGGTCGGTGTAAACATCCCCATTCCGGTGCCCCTGCCGTTCTTCTCGTTCACCGGTTGGAAGGGCTCCTTCTATGGTGATCAGCACGCCTACGGCAAGCAGGCGGTTCGCTTCTACACCGAAACCAAAACGGTTACTTCCCGCTGGTTCTCCAGTGAGGCGACGAGCTCGGAAGCCAACTTCTCTATCCAGTTGCGTTAATTGCGTTGAAGGTGGGGTATTTGGGCCGGAATCCGTTTCCGGCCCCTTGTTGTTCGCCCCTTTCAATGCCAAGCCTCTTTTATCTGGAGCGTAACGATGGACTTTAACCTCACTGAAGACCAGCAGGCGTTTCGCGAGGCGGCCCGGGCGTTTGCGGAGAAAGCCATGGCGCCGTACGCGGCAAAGTGGGACGACGAACATATCTTTCCGACGGATGTGCTCAAAGAAG
This sequence comes from Marinobacter sp. Arc7-DN-1, assembly GCF_003441595.1. NCBI lineage: Bacteria > Pseudomonadati > Pseudomonadota > Gammaproteobacteria > Pseudomonadales > Marinobacteraceae > Marinobacter > Marinobacter sp. Arc7-DN-1. The sequence goes on from NZ_CP031848.1 coordinate 3,858,155, forward strand.
CCGGAGAGATGGGCTTTATGGGCATGTACACCCCGGAAGCCCTTGGCGGCATGGGCCTGTCACGGCTGGACACCTCCGTTATCGTGGAAGAGCTCGCCGCGGCCTGCCCCTCAACGGCTGCATTTATCACCATCCACAATATGGCCACCTGGATGGTTGCCAGCTTCGCCTCGGACGACCTAAGACAGGAAATCGTGCCGAAACTGGCCAGCGGCGAATGGCTGGCGTCCTACTGCCTGACCGAACCGGGCGCCGGTTCAGACGCTGCCAGCCTTCGTACCAAGGCAGTCCGGGACGGCGACAGCTATGTGATTAACGGCAGCAAGGTATTTATCTCCGGTGCCGGCGCCACCGAAATCCTGGTGCTCATGGCCCGCACCGGGGCGCCGGATTCCGGCTACAAAGGTATTTCCACCTTCGTGATTCCTGCAGACGCCGATGGCGTTTCCTATGGCAAGAACGAGGAGAAAATGGGGTGGCACAGCCAGCCAACCCGGATGATCAGCCTTGAGAACGTGCGCATCCCGGCCAGCAACCGTGTGGGCGAGGAAGGCGACGGTTTTGCCATTGCCATGAAAGGCCTGGATGGCGGGCGCCTGAACATCGCCACCTGTTCCCTCGGTGGTGCCCAGGCAGCCCTGCTGCGGGCCCGTAATTACATGCACGAGCGCGAACAGTTCGGCAAACCGCTGGCCGCGTTTCAGGCCCTGCAGTTCAAACTGGCCGACATGGGCACCAATCTGGTCGCAGCACGGCAGATGGTTCGCCTGGGTGCCTTCAAGCTCGATAACGCCGATCCGGAAGCAACCCTGCATTGTGCCATGGCGAAACGCTTCGCCACCGACGCCTGCTTTGAGGTGGTCAACGAGGCCCTGCAACTGCACGGCGGTTATGGCTATATTCGCGAATACCCGCTGGAGCGTTACCTGCGCGATTTGCGAGTGCACCAGATTCTGGAAGGCACCAACGAAATCATGCGCCTGATTGTCGCCCGCCGTCTGCTCGAGGACGGCGTGGCGGAAGCCATTCAGTAGGCATAAAGAGGGGGTCAGATGAAAGTTCATCTGACCCCATTTTCAGAACGGGAGAATACGATGAGCGATCTGATTCAGCTCGAAAAACGCGGACACATTGCAATACTGACCATCAACAACCCCCCGGCCAACACCTGGACCCGGGATTCCCTGATTGCCCTGATGGACAGGGTTGGTGAACTCAACGAAGACCGAAACATCTTTGCCCTGGTAATGACCGGGCAGGGCGAGAAATTTTTCTCCGCCGGTGCCGACCTGAAAACCTTCGCCGACGGTGACAAGGCCCGGGCCAATGAAATGGGCCAGTTGTTTGGTGAGGCGTTTGCGACTCTCAGCCGATTCCGGGGTGTGTCAATCGCGGCGGTGAATGGCTACGCCATGGGTGGCGGCCTGGAGTGCGCCATGGCCTGCGATATCCGTATTGCTGAGGAGCATGCCCAGATGGCCTTGCCGGAGGCGTCCGTGGGCTTGCTGCCCTGTGCCGGTGGTACCCAGAACCTGCCCTGGCTGGTGGGTGAAGGTTGGGCCAAACGCATGATCCTGTGTGGCGAGCGCGTCAATGCGGATACCGCCCTGAGAATCGGCCTGGTTGAGGAAGTGGTGCCTTCGGGTAAGGGGCTTGAAAAGGCCCTGGAGCTGGCGGAAATGGCCTGCAAGCAGAGCCCGTCTTCCACTGCCCGCTGCAAGACCCTGGTGATGAGCGCCCGCGACGGTCGCAGCCATGACGACGGCTGGCGTATGGAACGGGAACTGTTTGTAGAGCTGTTCTCCACCGAAGACCAGAAAGAAGGCGTGAATGCGTTTCTCGACAAGCGCAAGCCGGAATGGAAAAACCGCTGAGGCCGGCGCCCTGAACCCTGGCTCAAGGATCTGTTATGAGTGATCACCCCATTATCTTTGAAGAGTGGAAAACAGGCGACGGCGCGCTGATTGCCGTGGCCCGGCTGAACATGCCGAAGACGCTGAACTCGCTGTCTCTGGAGATGATTCGCCTGCTGACACCGCAGTTGAAGCGGTGGGCAGAGGACCCGGCCATTCAGGCAGTCTGGCTTGAAGCCGAAGGCGATAGGGCGTTCTGTGCCGGTGGCGACATTGTCGCCCTGTATCGCAGTATGACCGAGCCCCAGGCTGCCAGTGAAGGTGAGGCGTTCTTCACCGAGGAATACGAGCTGGATTACCTGATCCATACCTTCCCGAAACCCATTGTTTGCTGGGGCCATGGCGTTGTGATGGGGGGCGGTATGGGCATCATGCAAGGCGCTTCCCACCGGGTAGTGACCGAAGGCTCGAAACTCGCCATGCCGGAAATCAGCATTGGCCTCTATCCGGATGTTGCCGCTGGCTGGTTCCTGAACCGCACCCCAGGCCGTACCGGGCTGTTCCTGGGCCTGACCGGCGCCCGCCTTAATGGCGCAGACGCCCTGTTTACCGGCCTGGCGGATCGGTTTATCCGGCACGATCTGAAAGCGGATGTGGTAGCAGAGCTGTGCAAGCGCAACTGGCAGGATGACGAGGCCCACGCCGTGGTTGGCAGTGTGCTCAGACAGTTCGAACGCCACAGTGGTGATGCCATACCGGAATCACCGGTACGTACCCATTTTGATGAGATTAACCGGGTCACGGATGCCGACTCCCTGGAAGCGACCGTCGACCAGCTGAAAGAACTTTCCGGTGGTGATGGGTGGGTGGCGAAAGCGACCCGTTCCCTAGCTGGCGCCTCACCAACGTCGCTGGCTCTGGTCTGGCACCACCTGCACGGCTGCAAACACGACAGCTTGAAAGAGGTGCTCGATAAGGAACTGGCGCTTTCCCGGAAGTGCCTGACAAAAGGGGAATTCGCCGAGGGTATCCGTGCGCTTCTGATTGACAAGGACCAGCAGCCGCGCTGGCGCTATGCGTCCCTGGCCGAGATGGACAGTGCCTGGATCGACGACTTTTTTACCCGGTAGCAGGCCTGCTGCCGGATTACGCTGCGCTAATCCGACAAGCTTTGACAAGAGAGCTCAGGGCTGCCGATAAGACAAGCCCTACGAATCAAATATAAGAATTAGGAGAAGAGACATGGCAACAATTACCTTCATCGGTCTTGGCAACATGGGCGGCCCCATGGCCAGCAATCTCATTAAAGCCGGCCACGAAGTAACAGTGTTCGATCTTTCGAAAGACGCCGTTGCAGCGCTGGTGTCCGAAGGCGCAAAAACCGCCGACACCGCCCACGAAGCGGCCAATGGCGCCGAGTGTGTCATCACTATGCTACCCGCCGGGCAACATGTGGAAGCCGTGTATCTGGGCGACGATGGCCTGCTGGCCAATCTGCCGGCCGGTACCCTGGTGATTGATTCCTCCACCATCGCGCCGGAAACAGCCCGCGGTGTGGCCGAGGCCGCAAAAGCGAAGGATATTCCGTTCCTGGATGCACCGGTTTCCGGCGGTGTAGGCGGTGCCAGGGCAGGCGCGCTAACGTTTATCTGCGGCGGTGCGGAAGAGACCTTCAGCAAGGCAAAGCCGATCCTGGAAGCCATGGGCAAGAACATCTTCCACGCCGGTGAGCATGGTTCCGGTCAGGTCGCCAAGATCTGCAACAACATGCTGCTCGCGATCCTGATGGCCGGCACCAGTGAAGCCCTGGCTCTGGGCGTGAAGAACGGTCTCGATCCGGCGGTACTGTCTGAAATCATGAAGCAGAGCTCCGGCGGTAACTGGGCGCTGAACGTCTACAATCCCTGGCCGGGTGTGATGGAAGGCGTGCCGGCATCCCGCGGCTATGAGGGCGGCTTCCTGGTAAACCTGATGAACAAGGATCTGGGTCTGGCTTTCGACAACGCGGTGAAGAACCACGCGGCGATCCCCATGGGCTCGCTGGCCCGCAACCTGTTTGAGCTCCATGCCGGGCAGGGCAATGGCACGCTGGACTTTTCCAGTATCCAGCGGCTTTACAAACCCGAGTAACGTAAAATCGGGGTCAGATGAAAAGTTCATCTGACCCCATTTTCATCTGACCCCATGTTCAGCCTTCACCACTGGATTTTCTGAACCAGTGCTGGTACTTTCCCCGCCAGTTGTTGTTCGTCAACCCGACCAGGATGTGGTTGGCGTGGAATTCGGGGTCAGATGAAAGTTCATCTGACCCCAACTTCAGGGATTGAAGATATGCCCCAGGCAAGCGGATTGCAGTTTACCGCCCATGTTGGCGAACTCCCCCCGGATCTATTCTCAGTGGTTGGCTTCACCCTGGCCGAGCGCCTTTCCGAGGTGTTCCACGGTCGCCTTGAGCTGGCCAGTACCGACCGGTCGATTCAGGCTGCGGACATTCTGGAACAACCGGTCGATCTCGCCGTCTGGCAGGACGGCGTGCCGCTTCGGCGTTTCACCGGCGTGGTCAGCGAATTCGCCCGGGGCGATGCCGGCCACCGGCGCACCCGCTACGAACTGGTCATCCAGCCCCCGCTCTGGCGTCTGGGCCTGATGCACAACAGCCGGATCTTCCAGGCCCAAGGCACCGATGCCATCGTGCGGACCCTGTTGGAGGAGCGGGGCATTATCGATTCGGTCTTTGATTTCAAACGCCCACCGCAAGAGCGGGAGTATTGCGTCCAGCACCGGGAAAGCGACCGGGCCTTTGTCGAACGCCTGGCCGCCGAGGAAGGCTGGCACTACCGCTACGAACACGGCAGCGTGGACGGGGAGATTCAACCGGCCCTGGTCATCGCCGATCACCACGGCGATGCCCCGACACTTGCCCCGGCAGAGTACAACGCCAACGCGGGCGGCAGCACCCAGCGCCCGGTGGTGTATCGCTTCCGATACGAGGAACGGGTGCGGGTGGCCTCCGTGGCCATGAAGGACTACACCTTCAGGAATCCGGCCTACGCCCTGATGCACGAGAATGCCACCGGCGGATTGCATCATCGCGAGGACTACCAGCACTACGACTACCCCGGCCGTTTCAAGGCCGACGCCAGTGGCCAGCCCTTCACCGAAGCCAGACTTCAGTCCCTGCGCAACGACGCCCGCACCGCCACCGGGGAGAGCAACCGCCCGGATTTCTGTGCGGGTGCCAAGGTAGAACTGACTGACCACGGCAGCGATGCCCTGAACCGGGAATGGCTGCTGACGGCGATCATCCACACCGGCACCCAACCCCAGGCCCTGGAAGAAGAGGACGGCAGCGAGCCGACCACCTACCATAACCAATTCCGCGCGGTGCCCGCCGACATCCCCTGGCGGCCACAAACCCAACACCGCCCCCGGATGGACGGCCCGCAGATTGCCATGGTCACCGGGCCCGAGGGTGAAGAGATTCACTGTGATAAGCACGGCCGGGTAAAAGTCCGCTTTCCGTGGGATAGATACAGCCGCAATAACGAACACAGCAGCGCCTGGCTACGGGTCAGCCAGGGCTGGGCCGGCGGCCAGTACGGCTTCATGGCACTGCCCAGGATGGGCCACGAAGTGATTGTCTCCTTCCTGGACGGCGACCCGGACCAGCCCATCATCACCGGTCGCACCCACCACGTCACCAACACGCCACCCTATGCGCTGCCGGAACACAAAACCCGCACCACCCTGAAAACCAAAACCCACAAGGGCGAGGGCAGCAACGAACTGAGGTTTGAAGACGAAGCCGACCAGGAGCAGATCTACCTCCACGCCCAGAAAGACCTGGACTTGCTTACCGAGAACAACCGGACCGAGGTGATCCGGAACGATAGCCACCTCACCGTCGAGAACAACCGCTTCAGCCAGACCAAAGGTAACGACCATGTCACCGTTGATGGCGAGTATCGCCAAAGCATAAGTGGCGATTCCAGTCTCACCGTCAACGGCAGCCACCACAGCAAACAGGGCAAAAGCCAGCTCATCGAAGCCGGCAGCGAAATTCACCACAAGGCGGGTATCAAGATCGTCATCGAAGCTGGCGCCGAAGTCACTCTCAAAGCCGGTGGCAGTTTTGTGAAGGTGGACCCCAGTGGGGTAACGGTGTCTGGTCCTTCAGTACGGATGAATTCCGGTGGTGGGCCGGGGAGCGGGAGTGGTGCGGCTGGCGAGACGCCGGAACTGCCTCTCGGGGTTATTGCGGAATCCGGGCGCCGGGACGCCGTGCAGCTGGCTGAAACCAACCAGCGGGCTTCGGGGAAGGGTGCCCCACAAGTCGTAGCAGATCCCTCAATATTGCTGAAGGAATCAGCCAACCAGGGAGCGCCCGTCGTTTCCGCTTGCGAGTTTGATGAGAATGGACGCTGCAAACTACATCAGCACGCTTGATCGTCTCGAGTTGCTAAATCAGGAACCCTTCCGAGCAGACTTTGCCGTCATCGACCTCGCGGTTGATGAACGGTTTCTGCAATTTCTGTACGACTCTGATCGACAGGGCGCTGTTCATTGGCGGAGTCTTCTGGAAAATACCCGATGGCAAGCTTCCTGGCAGGCTGGCCCGGTATTTCTGGAATTCGCTGGCGACAGCCACTTCCGGGACAAGCTGAAAGAACGGTTGACCCAATTGCCATTGGGCATCCTCGTTGAATCCTCTGAGAGCCCGGAGCAGGTTTTTGAGTGGGCTCAGGGATGGCTGCTGGCGCTTGCGGATTCGGATGAGCGTCTTTTCCGGTTTTACGATCCAAGGTCTTTCCGGCCGCTGATGGCAACACTCCAGGAAAGATCACGGAGCATGGTGAACCCAGGAGCGGCGATCTATTGGAGCCAGAGTGGCGCCTGGTACGCATACCGGTCTGCCGGTCAAACAGAAACAGGCGATGCCCCTGAAGGTATTTCGTTGTCTCAGGCAGAACTCTTGGAATTGCCGGGTTTTCGGTTGGCAGGTCGTGCCATGGTCTACACGAATGTCTACCGGGATTACCTGCCCTATAGCGAAAACCCCGGAGTCTGGGTGTTAGAGCAGCTGCAGGAAGCCAACAGTCTTGGTTTTGAATCCGCTTCTCTGCAAGAGCGCTGGTTGCGACTGAGAATTCGCAATGGCGCTCCTCTGCTTGGCCGGCTGGATTATCGAGAAATCATGAACAAGCCGGATATGACGCCGGCGGACCGTTTGAACGCTATGGAAAGCATATTGGAGTCCACGGATGCCACAACATAAAGTTCAGTCAGGTGAAACCCTGTCAGGTATTGCTTCCCGTTACGAGGTTTCGCTGGATGAGATCAAGGCTGAGAACCCGATTATTCAGGATGTGAATCACATAGAGGCCGGCTGGAATCTGACAGTGCCTGATAACCCCGCAACCCGGAATGCTTTGCCGCCAGCACAGTCGGCCAATGATGATACAAAAGATGATCTCGAATGTTCCCAGTGCTCGATAGAATGCGAAGCGCTTGTCCATGTCACTGGTGAGGAAGACGTTCTCTATGCGCTTACCCGAACTCAGCTAAGAGATCTGCATAGGGAGATTGAAACGCTTAACGAGCCATTGATTGAACTGAAAGCGGCGGAAGAAGGGCCAAAAGCAGAGATACCTGCCGCCCGGGAAAAAGCCTGGAACAGACTCAGAAAGTTGGGAGCGCTCCCGAAGCCGGAGCACAGTTCGACTGCAAAAGAACTGCTCAGAGACTACGAAGCGCGCTGGAAAAGGGAGCGGCAACGGCTTGAACATCAGCGCCGTCGTGCAAAGCGGATTGAGTATGAAATCAACCAGATTCGAAACCAGATCCTGTTTCCGGCCAGTCAACGCAATCTGACAGATGCAAGGGACCAGCTTTCGGTAAAGGTGTTCACAACGCTTTGTGCGGAACTGGAGGCGACCCTGCCAGGTGTGAAAGCCAAGGTTGAAGCCCATGAACTGATCGCCGACGCCAGTAAACAAGACCTATCGGCAATAGATGAAAGGCTGAAGTTTCTTCGCGCGGCGCTCGAGGCAGAAATTCAGTACCGGATGGTGGAGAGTGCCGACGACGCAGACAGCCAGGAAGCACGTCAGCTAAGGTATGAAGCCGACGAGCTGAAAAATTATACCCGCTGGCCTGATTTCATTGCCGAGTCCGATATCCAGTCTCTCGTAGAAAAGCAGAAACGGCTCAACGAGCTCGATGGTGAACTTATTCCGTACATGGATTACGTCAGCGACTATGCGGCGAAAGTGTCCTGGGTCGTCCGGCTGTGGAATGTCATCCACCACGAGGAGGTTGAGAAGCATCGTCAGGAGCAGCAGGAACGCCGGGACCTGATCGTCGATATTGGGAAGACCCTCAGAGGCCTGGTGGAAACCAGCCCTCCCTCGGCTGTCGATGTTCTTGCCAAACCCAATGTCAGTTCAATGAAAGCCCGCCCGTTGATCGAACTGAAGCACACTGGTGGCGCTGGTTATCGTTACGCCCGCCAGGAGGTTCTGAATCAATTGCGCAGTAACTGGAAGCCATTGAAGGCCTCGGATGTTCGTGCAGTGATGAACGCCGCCGACTTTGAGCGAGCCTGGGGCGAGGCCAAAGATTCACTGAAGAACAATCGGTCGCTCAAGGTGAAATTCGCCGAGTGGAAGAGTAAAGAGGACAACTTCTTCAACCAGTTGGAAATCGAATTATTTAAAAAAGAAGCGTCGACCAAAGATGGGCGCTTCGCTGCCAGTGCTGAAGCACAGATGTTCCGGTTTGCCGCTCAATGCAGTCTGGAAGCCAACTATGATCCCCAGAAGGGCGAGGCCTACATCGGCACGCAAATGCAGGGTGCGTACAGTTTGCTGCAGGGTGAGGCGACCTTTGCGGCACGAATACCTGATGAAACCGGAGCAAAGGTTATTCTCGAATACGAGAACCACCAGGGAAATCAGATAAAGCTTCATTGTGGTTACTTCAGAGCCGATGCGGAGTACCGGATCCAGGGCTTCGCTGGTGCCTGCGTCTCTCTTGCAGCCAATGCGAAGGTATCAAGTGCCCCGGGGCAAGTCGGTATTTCTGGGGAAACTAACGGGGAGGCATTTGCCGGGGCGACGGTGAGTAATGAAGCCAGGTTTGGGGTTAAGTGGAAGGCGGCTTATCAGGAGGTTGCCGATCACCAGGGTTCTGGTGAGGGTAGCTCCTCAAGAAGCACGGAGATCACTGAAGATCAAAAAGCACTGGGCTCCGAATTCAGATCCTTGCTGGATGTAAAGCCGGAGATTGCGATATCCGCAGGAATCGGGGCCGGTTTTGATTACAAGGTATTTCTTGAGCGGGATACATTGTACATGGCACTTAACGGTAGGCTGGTTGTCGGTGCTGGCGGAGGTGGCGGAATTGCCGCCGAACTCAATGGCAAGCAGATCTGGGAGTTGGGGAAGTTTGTCCGCTGGTCGCTGGAGCGGAGTGATTTCAGATTTCTGGACTGGATTGATGAGGGTGCATTCAAGCAGATCACGTTGTTTTTAAAAGCGTTTGTTTTAACGAAATCAGACTTTGAAGAGTTTGTTTCTCAGGGGGCAGAACGAATCGAAAAGTTCTGGGCGGATCTGAGCACAGCTAATTCGAGAGTAAGGGATGTTGCTAAGGCTGTTATTTCGAATAACGATGTGGCCAGGCTGCCCCCTCTTGCAAAAGCTGAGCTTTTGGAGATTTTGATGGAAGACAGTTCCGCTTTCTTCGGTTTTGAGGATCCATACCGATCAATTGCTGACGAAGCGAGTATGAAGATCCTTGAGACGGTAACCATGCATCGGGAATTGGTGGAGATTTTGAAGCGGATCGGTAATGAGGGGAAGAAAGGCGGCTTCCATGATCTCAAGACCAATTATGCGCGACTGATTGCTCGCCGATTATTGCGTTCGCCTCAATCTGAAAAGGCTGAGCGGTGGTTGTCAGGCGTGCTCAGTTAATGCTGCATGATGGTCTATTTTAAGCCTGAATCTGTAGAGCAACGGAACCCCCGGATCTCTGAAGCGAGCGTCTGCGAGCCTTTTCGTCGGGATATTGTTGTGTTTGCAAGGAAGTTCTCATAATTACCACCTCGTAACACCCGATAGGGCAAGCCTTCGAAAATATCCTTCTGTCCCTCTGCGGGCCCTTTAGGGTTGTTAACGGGAGAGTGCTCGTAGAAGTCCTCTGAGTAGTTGTCGCTAACCCACTCTCCAACGTTCCCCGACATGTCATATAACCCCAGCGCATTCGGTGGAAACGTGCCGGGCGGGTTTGGCATTGCGACTTCATAGGGTGGTGGGGCGTACCGGCTATGCTCAACCTTGGCAGCCATGGTGACATCTTCAATAGCCTCTCCGTTCTCGGTTGCGTAACGAAGCATTTGCCCCCGAGAACGTGCAGCAAACTCCCACTCTGCCTCTGTGGGAAGCCGGACTTTTGTGCCAGCGTGTTCGCCCAGCCATTGGCAAAAGGCTTTCGCATCTACCCAGGATGCGACAGCTGGGAATTCATCGTCAAAGCGCTCGGACATTTTATCCCTCATGTCCTCATAGCGATCATCGGAGGGCTCATACCCCGTCACCTCTATAAACAGCTCAAAATCTCCCTGGGTAACCTCATACTTCTGAATATAGAAATCATCCAGAACCACCCTGTGAGGCGGCCAGCTATCACTGCTCCCATCCCATCCACCTGGATTCCCCATCATAAACTCCCCACCTTCCACAAAAACCATGGCATCCATCTGTCGCTGGACCATGTCTTTTGCCTGGGATTCGAAATAGAGGCTGCAACCGGAAAGGGCTGATGTAAGAACGAGGGAAGAAAAAACGAGGTAACGCATGCTTGCTCCGTGCACTGGGATTAACACTCCATGTGTTGGTGCCATTCTAGCAACTAGCGTGAAGTAACAGAATTACTATAGAGACAGTTTGTGCCCAGTGGTGGAGCCAGGTCTCACTTCGTGACTTTCAAGCCCCGCCGATTCAAGTATAATTTTGACTCCCGAAAACAGGCCGTTTTCGGGCAAGGAAGAAACCATCAAAGGAACTGATATGAAAACCTTCAACACGCTGCGTGTGATCTTTGCACTCGTGGGTACCGGCATGCTTGTCGGCGCCTTCTTTTCTTTCCAGAGCACCTCAACCTTTCTTGATACCGCAACAGCCAAGCCCGGTGTTGTGACAGACCTGATCCGCTCGCGGTCCGGTGATTCAAATGCCTATTATCCCATCGTCCGCTTTGAAGACGAGCAGGGCAGGCTCACAGAGTTCCGTTCTTCAAGTGGCAGTAATCCTCCAAGTTACAGTCCCGGTGAGACGGTTCGTGTGCTGTTTACGCCCGACGAGCCTGAGTCTGCAAGGATTGACGGATTCTTTTCGCTTTGGGGTGCAACCCTGATCGTAGGCTTCTTGGGTGGCGTTTTCTTCCTGATTGGGGCCGGCATGTTTGTTGTACCGGCTGTCAGAAATGGTGGCGCGGCAAAGCTTCGCGAAACCGGACAGCGGGTTCAGGGCATCTTTCAGGGTGTCGAAAAGAACAAGATGATAGAGATGAACGGCAAAAGCCCCTATCAGATCGTTTGTCAGTGGCAGAATCCGGTCACTTCCGATATTCATGTATTCAGGAGTGACAACCTCTGGTTTGACCCGTCGGAGCATATCCAGAGCGAATCCATACCCGTGTACATCAACCCGACCAACCCGAAGCGCTATTGGGTAGATACGTCCTTTTTGCCGAAGATGGCGGCCTGATTCGGCTCTGAGCCCCCATGTAAGTGAACCCCACGTAGCCTCTCCCGGGTGCACCCTGGCACTGGTGAGGGTAGACTGACCGTTTTGAATGCCGGCCCGGCTTTTTCCGGGCCGGATTTTTCTCAAGGTCTGCAGGGTTCATCATGGACGACCATTCCACAAACACCGACTCGGCGGGCGAAAGCAGGCGCCCGCTGATTTCATCGGATCTTGCCACGCCAATCTACGGGCTGTTCGGCCTGGGTACTCTGTACACCCTGTACCTGGCCCATGAGATTGTTATGCCCATCATTCTCGCGTTAATGACGAGCCTGTTGTTGTCGCCACTGGTGAAGAAGGCCTACGTCAAATGGCGGATTCCGCGGGTGGTCAGCTCGCTGGTTCTGGTCTTGCTGGTACTGGCCGGGATTGTCGGTATTGCCGTTGCTGTCGCGACCCCGGCGCTGAAGTGGATGGAAGAGGTGCCGCAGGGTATCTCCAGGCTGCTGGTAGGCGAGAGCGAGATAAGTCGCCAGATTGCCAGGGTGACGGAATCAGCGAAGCAGGTTGAGAAATCCGTGGAGGAGCTTTCCGAGACAGAACAACAACAGCCAACGGCGGTTGTTCTGCAAACGGACTCCTGGCGCAGCCAACTGATGGCCAAAGTCCGGAACGGCATCGCGGGCCTCGCGCTGGCACTGGCACTGACCTATTTCCTTCTGGTCAGCGGTAACCGCCTGACCAGAAACTTTGTTCGTCAGCTCCCCATTGATCAGCGCAAAACGGTTTTACGGATCACTCATGATTCGCAGCATCAGATTGCCCGCTACCTGGGCGTTCTGGGATTGAGCAATCTGGCCGTTGGCACTATCACTGGTCTTATATCCTGGGGCGCCGGCTTGCCGGATCCGGCGGTCTGGGGGCTGGTGGCAGGGTTGGCCCGGTTTATTCCCTATCTGGGCAATATTCTCTCGATTTCGATGCTGACAATCGTATCAGCCGTCAGCCTGGATGAACTCTGGATGATGGCGATCGCGCCCCTGGGTTTCCTGGGGCTGACAACCCTTGTGGGTCTGTTTATCGAGCCCTGGATCCATGGCTTCCGCATGGCCATCAATCCGGTGATTATCTTCGTCTCGATCTTCTTCTGGGGCTGGCTATGGGGGCCAGTGGGCGTGCTTCTGGCGGTGCCATTGATGACGGTTATCCAGGTGGTCCTCAAGCAGATTCCCAAGCTGCGCCCGGTCTACAAGGTTATTGCGCGATAGCGGGAATAATGGATACCCGCAACACGCACTGACACACCCCGGAAACTCACCTATCCTCTCTGGATACCCGAAATTCAGCAGACAGGGAGGATCGCCCGCCCATGATCCCGACTACCATGAAAGCCATGGTTCTTACCGGTCACGGTGATATCGACAAACTCGAGTATCAGGATGTCCCCGTTCCCACCCCCGGGCCCGGCCAGGTGCTTGTTCAGGTGACGGCAACGGCTAAGAACAATACCGACCGGAAGGCCCGGGAAGGGCTGTATCCCACCAAAAAGGGTGAAATGACCTCGTTCCAGATGGGCGGCAAACCCACGCTGGTTTTTCCACGGATACAGGGTGCGGATATTGCCGGGCGTATTGTGGCCGTTGGCGAAGGTGTTGATGAGGCCCGGGTCGGCGAACGGGGTCTGCTGGACTTCAACATCTACGCCAATGATCGTCGGGATATCAATCTCACGCCCGATTACTACGGCCACGGCGCCGATGGCGGGTACGCGGAATACGCTGCACTGCCTGCGGACCAGTTTCATCACATACCCAACCCCGAAATGGCGGATGCCGAAGTCGCGTCCATGGGTATGTGTTCCTATCAGACTGCCATGCACATGCTCACGTCGGCCAACATCAGGGCCGGCGAACGGGTACTGGTAACCGGCGCCAGTGGTGGTGTGGGCACCGCACTGATCCAGCTGTGCCGGATTATGGGAGCAATTCCGTACGCCCTGAGCAAACAGGACAAGGCCGGACCGTTGCTGGAACTGGGTGCCGAGGCGGTGCTGGATCGCTCCGATATGGCTACGTTCGTGGAGCGAGTGAAAGCGCAAACCGGCGGCAAACCCATTGATGCGGTGATGGATCTGGTTGGCGGTGAAATGACCGATGCGTTCATCGATACCATGATTTTCGATATGAATGCCCGCAGCACCTACCCGCGCCTGAGCATTGCCGGCGCCAGCGGCGGCAACATCAGCGAAATCCTGTGGACCCGTATCTACCTCTATCAGGTGCAGATTCTCGGCGTGTCCCATGGTACCCGGGAGGAAGCGGAACAGCTGATGGCCTGGATTCGCAACGGCCACCTGAAACCGGTTCTGCACGGCGCTTTCCGGCTCTCTGATCTGCACCGGGCAGAGCAGTACTTCGTGAACCGGGGTAGCACTTATCTCGGCAAGATCGTGATTGTTCCCGACTCACAGTGGGAAGAACACGGCAAACGCTGGTCACTGGAGAGCGCCTGATGAAGCCGGAACTGACCATTGAACTGATGGATACCCATGCCGGCGGTGATGTCAGCCGTATCGTGACCGGTGGTATTGATCGGCTGCCCGGCGATACTGTTCGGGCGCAGATGGAATACCTGCGCGACGATGCCGATGGCCTGCGCCGGCTGCTGCTGGAAGAGCCCTATGGCGTGCCGGAAATGTCAGTGGATCTGCTGGTGCCGCCGACGGACCCGAGGGCGGCGGCCGGCTACATCATCATGGAGGTGATGGGCTACCCGATCTACTCCGGCTCAAACACCATTTGCACCGCCACCGCCGTGCTCGAATCGGGCATTGTGCCGAAACAGGAAGGGAAACAGAATTTCGTCCTGGAGTCGCCCGCCGGCCTGGTTCAGATCGAGGCGACCGTGCATGACGGCCTGGTGGAAACGATCACCTGTGAAGGCCTGCCCAGTTATATCCATACCTACCAGGCCACCATTGATGTGCCTTCGCTGGGTGGGATTACCTACAGCGTGGCCTACAGCGGCGGGTTCTACGCGCTGGTCGATGCCGCCAGCCTGGGTTTTGATCTGACCCTGGATGAGGAACGCAAGCTGGCGGAAACCGCCCACGCCATCGTCGAGGCCATTCAGGCCGAGCGTGGCTTTTCCCATTACACCCTTGGCGATGTCGGCCCGCTGCCGTTCCTGCACTTCATGGGGCCTGTGGAGCATCTAGCTGAAGGTTATTACCGTTCCCGTTCCGCTACCTACGTGCATCCGGGCGTGATATGCCGGAGCACGACCGGCACCGGCACCTCGGCGCGGCTGGCGCTGATGAATTACGAAGGCAGCATAAAGCCGGGCGACAAGCTGGAAACCATATCCCTGAGGGAGACCGGTTTTATCGGCGAATTTACCTCGGTTGAGGAAGAGGGCGAATACCAGGTGATCAAGAACAGCATCACTGGCAAGGGCTATGTCATTGCCCGCTCAGACATCGTTGTGAACTGCGATGATCCTATGGTGGAGTGTGGGGCCCTGCACCATATTCTTTCCAGCCGCCACTCCGGAGATATCACCCCGAAATCCTGATCTCCTCACTGGGCGCGGCCTGCCGGCTGCGCCGGTTTATCTCCTCATAAAGCGCCCCGATTTTCTTCCTACTTGGTCTAAAGTTTACCTTTACGTAAAGTGAAGCCTGTGCTAAACCTTGACCCGTGCTTTCGATGATAAAAACAACAGGAGTTGAGAATGAGCCTTCCGGAATACACTGACGTTTACAACAACTTCGATCCTGCTGCCCTGGAAGCGGACATCCTGGATGGACGTCTGGATAGCGGGCTCAACGTATGCCACGAAATCTGCGACAAGTGGGCGGGCGACCCCAGCCGGGTCGCCCTTTACTACGAAAAAGAGGATGGCGGTGACGGTGTTCTGACCTTTGCCGAGCTGAAAGAGCAGTCCGCCCGATTTGCCAATTACCTGGCATCCCAAGGCATTGGCAAGGGTGACCGGGTGGCTGCACTCCTGCCGCGTACACCGGAGCTGCTGATCGTCATCGCGGGCACCCTGCGCGCCGGTGCTGTCTATCAACCCCTGTTCACTGCCTTTGGGTCCGGGGCTATTGAATACCGTTTTGAGCGGGCCGGCACCAGGCTGGTGGTGACCAACCCGGAAAACTACCCCAAGCTGAATGACGTCAAGGTGTGTCCGCCGGTACTCGCAGTGAACGCCGGTGAGATTGACGCTGAAGTCCCCGATTTCGAGGAAACCCTGGCGGCGCAGTCCAGTGAGTTTGAGCCGGTCATGGTTAAAGGCGACGACCCGTTCCTGCAGATGTTTACGTCTGGAACGGTGGGCAAGTCCAAGGGCGTTGCCGTCCCGGCCAAAGCGCTGCTGGCGTTTTATGTCTATATGAAGTATGCCATCGATCTGCGTGACGACGACAGGTTCTGGAATGTGGCCGATCCCGGCTGGGCCTACGGCCTTTATTACGCCGTGGTGGGCCCCCTGTTGATGGGGCACGCTACCCATTTCAACCCGGGGGGCTTCACGCCGGAATCCACCTACGACATGATCCGGAAGTACAAGATCACCAACCTGGCCGCGGCGCCTACGGCCTATCGTCTGCTCAAGGCCAACGATCATGTGCTGCCAGAAGGTGAGAACCTGGGTCTGCGAATCGCCAGCAGTGCCGGTGAGCCCCTCAATCCGGAAGTGGTGAACTGGATCCGCAATCGTCACTTCTGCCCGGTCAAGGATCACTACGGCCAGACCGAAACCGGTATGACCTGCTGTAACTTCCATGGCCTTGAGCATCCCGTTCGCGAGGGTTCAATGGGTTATGCCTCCCCGGGCCATAAAGTCGTCGCCCTGAACGAGAAGAACGAGGAAGTGGGCGCGGGCGAGGTTGGTCAACTGGCCGTGGACGTGAAAGCTTCGCCCCTGTTCCACTTTGACGGTTACACCTGGGGTGAAAAAGACCCGTTCGTGGAAGGCTACTATCTCACCGGTGACATGGTGGTCTGCCACGGCGATGGGTGCTTCTCCTTCAGCGGTCGGGACGACGACATCATCACCACCGCCGGCTACCGCGTCGGCCCCGCGGATGTGGAGAGCACGTTGCTGGAGCATGCCGCCGTGGCGGAGTCCGGCGTAGTCGGGAAGCCGGATGAAAAGCGCGGCTCCATCATCAAGGCCTATGTGGTGATCAAGAGCGATCAGGAACCGGCGGATGAGCAGGCCCTGAAAGACGAACTTCAGGAGTTGGTGCGCCGCCGGTTGTCCACCCACGCCTTCCCCCGGGAAATCGAGTTCGTTGATGAGCTGCCGAAGACGCCGAGCGGCAAGATTCAGCGCTTCGTCCTTCGTAATAAAGCCCAGGAAGAAGCCGGCGCATGATCATCACGTTTGAAGAGCTGCAGGCCTTCCTTGACGAGCAGTTTCCGCAGGGGGCCGCCTTCGGCACCCTGCAAAAGCTGGGGGACGGCTGGGCGGAAATGAAGCTGGAAGTGGATGAGGAGCATCTCAGGCCGGGGGGGACCGTCTCCGGGCCGGCCATGATGGGGCTGGCGGACGTCACCCTTTACGCGGCGCTGTTGAGCAGGATTGGCCTGGTGCCGCTGGCGGTTACCACCAACCTGAATATCAACTTCCTGCGCAAACCTGTGGCACACCAGCCGATCTGGGCCAGGGCGACAATGCTGAAGGTCGGCCGTACCATGGGGGTGGGTGAAGTGTTTGTCTACTCCGAAGGCGCAGAGGATCCGGTGGCCCACTCCACCCTGACCTATTCGATTCCTCCGAACCGGTAGCGCCATGCAGATAAGAGACATGATGGTGCCGGTGGGCGAGGGCGTTGAGCTGGAAGTCAGGCGGATCCAGCACCAGCAACAAAAAGGGCCGGTTCTGGTGTTTCTGCACGAATCCCTCGGCAGTATTGCCCTGTGGCGGAAGTTTCCGGAGAAGCTTGCTAGGGCGACAGGGTGGGATGCGCTGATCTACAACCGGCAGGGTTACGGGCAGTCAACCCGGGAAGTGCTGCCGCGCCCCTACGACTACCTCGAAGTCGCCGGCCATCGCTGGCTACCCCGGTTGCTGGACAGGCTTGAAATTCCGGAAGCCGTGCTGGTGGGGCATAGTGATGGTGGCTCGATTTCCCTGGTAGCCGCCGGCGCTTTGGGCAGACGCGTAAAGGCGCTTGTCACCATGGCGGCGCACACCTACGCCGACCACCTGACGCTCGCGGGTTTAGAGGAAATGGCCAGTCGTTACCGGGAAACCGATATTCGTGAACGCCTGGAGCGGTATCACGGCCATCGGACCGATGATCTGTTTAACGCCTGGCAGACCGTCTGGCGTGATGAGGGGTTCCATGCGGCGATGGATTTCGGTCACTGGCTGGCGGCTATCGAATGCCCGGCTATGATCATTCAGGGAGAGTGTGACGAATACGGCGTGCCCGAACAGGTGACTGACATCGTGGCTGGCATCGGTTCCAGCGCCAGGGAGGTTTTCCTGGAAGATGCCGGTCACTCGCCCCATCTCGAGCAGCAGGACCAGTTGGTGACCCTCATATGCGACTTTTTGCGTAGCGAGGTTGAACTGAAAAATCAGAATTAAGTGTTGACGTTTACGTATACGTCAATCTAATCTGTGATATAGATAACATGTACAACAATAACAAAGGTAAATTGGCTCATGAGTGAACAGTACGTGCTGGAGACCCGTAACCTTGTCAAGGAATTCAAGGGCTTTGTTGCGGTCGACGACGTGAATCTGAAGATTCAGAAAGGCCATATTCACGCCCTGATTGGCCCCAACGGCGCCGGCAAGACCACGGTCTTCAATCTGCTCACCAAGTTCCTGATTCCGACCCGGGGTCAGATCCTGTTCAAGGGGCAGGACATCACAGCCATGAAATCGGCTGCCATTGCCCGTAAGGGGATCGTCCGCTCATTCCAGATTTCCGCGGTGTTTCCTCACATGACGGCACTGGAGAATATCCGGGTTGCCCTGCAAACCGCGGAAAACAACTCCTACAGCTTCTGGAAGTCCGGCGCTTCACTGAACAAACTGAACCAGCGCTGCATGGAATTGCTCGATTCCGTCGGGCTTGTGGAGTTCGCCAACACCACAACGGTGGAACTGGCCTATGGCCGCAAGCGGGCGCTGGAGCTGGCCACCACCTTGGCCATGGAGCCCGAATTGCTGCTTCTTGACGAGCCTACCCAGGGCATGGGCGGCGAAGACGTAGACAGTGTGGTTGAACTGGTTCGCAAGGCAGCCAGGGGCCGCACGGTGCTGATGGTGGAACACAATCTCGGGGTGGTCAGCAAACTGTGCGACCGCATCACGGTGCTGGCCCAGGGGGCCGTCCTTACCGAGGGAGAGTACAGCGAAGTGTCTGCCGATCCCCGAGTGCGTGAAGTCTACATGGGCACCGCGAACGATAAAGCCTCGGCGGAGCGGGAGACATCAGAATGAGCAACCGTGCCGACAAAGAATACGAACAGCTGCGGGTTTCCGGTCTGCACGCTTTTTACGGTGAGTCGCATATCCTGCACGGCATCGATCTTGTGGTTCACCGCGGCGAGCTGGTCACCCTGCTCGGGCGCAACGGCGCCGGCCGCAGCACAACGCTCAAGGCCATCATGAACATGGTTGGCCGCCGCACCGGCTCCATCATGATCAACGGCGAAGAGACCATGTCTTGTGCGCCGCACCATATTGCAAGGTTGGGTGTCGGGTATTGCCCCGAACACCGGGGCATTTTTTCCGCACTCAACGTCCAGGAGAACCTGACCCTGCCGCCGGTAGTGCGCAGCGGCGGCATGGGCCTGGAAGAAATTTACAGCATGTTTCCCAACCTCTATGAGCGCCGCTTCAGCCAGGGCACGAAACTGTCTGGCGGTGAACAGCAAATGCTGGCCATGGCCCGCATCCTTCGGACCGGCGCCAATATGCTGCTGCTCGACGAAATCACCGAGGGGCTGGCACCGGTCATTGTTGAAAAGCTTGGCGAAGTGCTGATCAAGCTCAAGAACAAAGGCCTGACCATTGTGCTGGTGGAGCAGAATTTCCATTTCGCCGCGCCGCTGGCTGATCGCCACTACGTTGTGGAGCATGGCCAGATCGTGGAAGAGGTAAGCGCCGGCGAGCTTGAAGCCAAGCAGTCGCTGCTGAACGACTATTTGGGTGTGTAACACCGGATAGAAGAGAGCAACAACCAAAAAAAGCAACAACCCGAACAACCAACGCACGACAGTCGCGGAGATACAACAATGACAATGATGAAAAAGCTTCTGACATCAGCCGTTGCAACCGCCATGATGGTGGGTGGCGCCCAGGCGGCCATTTCTGACAACACCGTTAAAATCGGCTACCTGGCGGACATGTCCGGTACCTACCGGGATCTCGCTGGCCCCAACGGCATGAAGGCCCTGGAAATGGCCGTCGCCGATTTCGGCGGAAAAGTGAGCGGCGCCACTATCGAAGTTGTGAGCGCAGATGACCGCAACAGCGCGGATGTGGCCTCCAGCACAGTCCGCCGCTGGGTCGAAAATGACAAAGTCGATCTGGTCGCCGGCCTTGTGGCTTCCTCAGTCTCCATCGCGGTAAGCGATATCCTTGAAGAGAATGACAAGCTGGGTATCATTTCCGGCTCTGCGGCCTCCAGCATCACCAACGAGCATTGCACGCCAAACCATATCCACTATGTGTACGACACTTATCCGCTGGCTAATGGCACTGCCAGTGCAGTGGTAAAAGAAGGCGGTAAAACCTGGTACATCCTGACCGCGGATTACGCGTTTGGTCATGCCCTTGAAGCGGACGTAACCCGCGTTGTTGAGGCCAACGGTGGCGAAGTCATCGGTACCCTGCGGCATCCGTTCCCTACGCCTGATTTCTCCTCTTTCATCCTTCAGGCACAGGCTTCGGGTGCGGATGTCGTGGCGCTGGCCAATGCGGGTGCGGATACCACCAATGCCATCAACACCGCCAGTGAGTTTGGTGTAACCCAGTCAGGACAGACCCTTGCCGCTCTGCTGCTGTTCCTGACAGATGTGCACGCACTGGGCGTGGATGCAGCCCAGGGCATTCAGCTGACCACGGGCTGGTACTGGGATATGAACGATGAGACCCGCGCCTGGTCCGATCGTTTCGAGAAAGAAACCGGAGTACGTCCGACCATGGTTCACGCCGGTATCTACTCCAGCACCATGCAGTACCTGAAAGCCGTTGAAGCCACCGGTTCCGACGATGCCCAGACTGTACGCCAGAAAATGATGGATACACCGATCAACGACATGTTTGCCAAGAACGGCAAGATTCGTGTCGATGGCCGTATGGTGCACGACATGTACCTGGCAGAAGTCAAAACACCGGCTGAGTCCAAAGGGGAGTGGGATCTGTACAAGATTCTCCGCACTATCCCGGCTGACGAAGCCTATCGCCCGCTCTCCGAGAGCAAGTGCCCGCTGGTAACCAGCAAATAAAGAGAAGAGCGTAATCTTCGGGGTTCCCTCGCCTTCCGGTGGGGCAGCCCCGGGAACTCGCAACGATGGTTCCCGGTATCACGTTTGCGCTGCTTTTGGAGTGAGCAACATGTCCATGATTTTCGGTGTCCCCCTTGCCGTGCTGGCTGGTCAGCTTCTGATCGGGGTCATTAATGGCGCGTTTTATGCGCTCTTGAGCCTCGGCTTGGCAGTTATCTTTGGCCTGCTCAAGATAATTAACTTTGCCCATGGGGCAATGTACATGCTGGGCGCCATGTCCACCGTCATCCTCTTTGACGCTCTCGGCGTCAATTACTGGGTTGCGCTTTTCGTCGCGCCACTTCTGGTCGGAGCGGTCGGCGTACTGATCGAATATTTCCTGCTCCGGAGGATCGCCGGCCAGGACCATATCTACAGCCTTTTGCTCACCTTTGGCGTGGCTTTGCTGTTACAGGGTGTGCTTACGAACATCTACGGGGTATCCGGGCTCCGGTATTCCATGCCTGATATATTCCAGGGCGGAATGAAACTCGGATTCATGTTCCTTCCTTATTACCGGCTCTGGGTTATCGTGATCGCGTTGCTGGTCTGCTTTGGCACCTGGTTCATGATCGAAAAAACCAAGCTTGGTGCCTATCTGCGTGCCGGAACGGAAGACTCTCAATTGATGCAGGGGTTCGGCATCAACGTGCCCTTACTGATCAGCCTTACCTACGGCTTTGGCGTTATGCTCGCGGCGTTTGCGGGTGTCCTGGCTGCGCCAATCTATTCCGTTACGCCGGTGATGGGGTCTCACATCCTGATAACCGTCTTTGCCGTGGTGGTTATCGGTGGCATGGGCTCCATCGGTGGCGCGATTATCACCGGTATTCTCATGGGGGTGATTGAAGGCCTTACCAAAACCTTTTATCCGCCTGCTTCATCCGCGGTGATCTTCCTGGTCATGGTGATCGTTCTGATGTTCCGCCCCAGTGGCTTGTTTGGTAAGGAGGCGTAACCATGACTCAGCCTGTCAATCAGACCGAGATCCAAAAAGCCATTCTGGAACAGCAAAGCGCGGACAACCGGAAAAAAATGGTACTGAACGGTGTCCTGCTGCTGCTTTTGCTCGCAGCACCGTTCGCCATGTATCCGGTGTTCCTGATGAAGATCCTGTGTTTTGCCCTGTTTGCGGTGGCATTTAACCTGCTGTTCGGTTTTACCGGCCTGCTGTCCTTCGGCCACGCGGCTTTTCTTGCGACAGGCGGTTATACAACCGGCTATCTGCTGAGCAACGTTTCCGGCCTGACCACTGAAATGGGCATTATTGCAGGCACCGCTGCTGCCACATTGCTGGGGTTGGCGTTCGCACTGCTGTCCATCCGACGGCAGGGCATCTACTTTGCGATGGTTACCCTGGCGCTGTCGCAGTTGGTGTTCTTCTTCCTCGTCCAGTCGGAATTCACCGGCGGTGAAGACGGGATGCATGGTATTCCCAGGGGCAATCTGTTTGGTTTCGTCGACCTCTCGGACAACTACAACATGTATTATTTCGTGTTGGCGGTTTTCCTCGGTTGTTATCTCCTGGTCCAGCGGATTGTAAGCAGCCCTTACGGCCAGGTGTTAAAGGCGATCAAGCAGAATGAACCCCGGGCCATATCATTGGGCTACAACGTGAATCGCTACAAGGTGCTTGCCTTTGTCATCTCGGCGGCCCTGGCAGGACTTGCCGGTTCCCTGAAGTCAGTGGTTTTCCAACTGGCCTCCCTGAACGATGCGCACTGGCATATGTCGGGCGAAGTCATCCTGATGACCCTCGTGGGGGGCATGGGCACCCTTCTTGGACCTGTTGTGGGCGCAACCTTTGTGGTTAATATCGAGTACCAGCTCTCCCAGGGTCCGCTTCGGGATTGGGTAGATCCGATTCTCGGTGGCATCTTCGTGCTCACGGTACTGGCGTTCCGCAGCGGTATCGTTGGTGAGATCCAGAAGTTTGTGAGAAAGAATCTGGGGTAAGCGAACCTCAGTTCGGGAACCCAGAGAGGCCACCGATCCAGGTGGCCTCTCTGTTAAACACGAAGGCGTCCATGGCCAGAACGCCATGTTCGATACCGCCATCAATCAGGCCGCCCGAACTTCCGATGCCAGCTGCACCGGCCGCCACCAGCAGAGGCAGGAAATGCTCTTCTGTGGGGTGGGCACGCCGGGCGTGGGGAGCCAGTTTCAAGGTTTCAATCAGCTGTTGCTGATTGCCTTCCCGGATGTTTGCCCGCACCCAGTCCGTAAATTCCCGGGCGTAGTCTGACGCCTTCCGATCCCGCCAGCGAACTTCGTGCAGGTTATGGGTCAGACTGCCGGATCCGACAATCAGTACCCCGTCATGCTCCAGGGGCTGCAGTGCCTCGCCCAGCTGCCACGCTGACTCGGAATCAAGATCCATTGGCATGGAAACCTGAAAGACCGGGACTGAAGCCTCCGGGAACAGGTGCATCAGGGGGACCCAGGCACCGTGATCCAGCCCCCGGCTGGCGTCAGCCACAGGTTTCCAGCCGGCCGCCTCCAGAAGCGCCAGGGCTTTGCCAGCCAAAGCCGGGTGGCCTGATACCGGATATTCCATCCGGTACAGCTCAGGCGGGAATCCGCTGAAATCGTGGATGGTTGCCGGTTTTTCCGAGAAGCCCACCCGGATTCCGGTGGTCATCCAGTGCGGTGAAACGACCAGCACGGCTTCGGGTTTTGGCAGGCGTCTACCCAGGTCGGTCAGTGCCGGGCCAGCCAGGCCCGGCTCCAATGCGAAGGTGGGTGCGCCGTGGGAGACAAACAGGCTCATGGTTGATTCTTCCTTGCTGAGCGTGGTTATTGGGCTGCGATAAGGCGGTCAACAGATGCCCGTCCGGCACCACTGAAAAACAGTGACACGGATACTGCCAGCAATGCCAGACCAAACTCGTAACCATTGTTGCTCATGAACAGCCCGTTGCCGATATGAACGCTGAAAATGGCAATCAGCATGGCGAAAGCCAGTACCGCGCTGGCGGGGCGAACCAGAAAGCCGATGATCAGTGCCAGACCGCCAAGGAATTCCGCACCACCGGCCAACAGGGCCATCAGGTAGCCCGGGCTCAGGCCGATGGAATCCATCCACTGCCCGGTACCTTCCAGGCCATAGCCGCCGAACCAGCCAAACAGTTTCTGGGCGCCGTGGGCGGCGAAAATAATCCCGACCGGAATGCGCAGGGCAAGAGCACCCCAGCCGGCCTGGGTAGACAGCAACGTGTTCAGGAATGCGTTGTTCATGGTGAATCTCCTTGGGTGTGTTTGAACATGTTGTCACTTTACAAATATCAAATAACGGGATAAACCTGCTTTATATAAATTAACTGTTCCGGAAAATGAAACAATGGATCGATTGCTGGAGATGCAGACCTTCTGTGCGGTGGTGGAGGCGGGCAGCTTCGTTGCCGCTTCGGATGCCCTGGGCATGTCCAGGGCGGCGGTGTCCCGCTATCTCGGTGAGCTGGAATCCCGGCTTGGAATAAGACTGTTGCACCGGACGACCCGGAGGCTGTCACTGACGGGAGAGGGTGAAGTTTTCTATGTTCGCTGCCGGGAGCTGCTCGCGGGCGTGGAGGAAGCCGAGGCGGAAATTACGTCCCGGAGCGATGTCGCCCGGGGTTTGTTAAGGATTAACGCACCGGTCAGTTTCGGGATCAGCCATCTGGCACCTTTGTGGGGCGAGTTTCACGCCCGTTATCCGGATGTGGCGCTCTCTATCGATCTGTCTGACCGGCTGGTGGACATTGTCGAAGAAGGCTTTGATCTGGCCATCCGTATTGCAACACTGCAAAGCTCCACGCTGGTCAGCCGACGGATAACGTCAACCCGCCTGATCGCCTGTGCCTCCCCCCATTATGTGTCGGCCCAGGGCTCGCCCGAAGCGCCTGCGGATCTCGCCAGCCACCGGATCATCGGCTACAGCAACTTCACGACCGGCAACGACTGGCCGTTCGAAGGACCGGAGGGGGCGACCAGTGTGCGGGTCCGGCCGTGGATGCAGGCCAATAATGGCGAGACATGCTGCGCAGCCGCGGTGGCTGGGCAGGGCGTGGTGCTTCAACCGGGCTTTCTCGTACAGAAGGACCTTGAAGCCGGGCGACTGGTGGAACTGATGCCAGAATATCGTTCCACTGAGCTCGGCGTGTACGCCGTTTATCCCACCCGCAAGTTCGTGACGCCCAAAGTCCGCGTGCTGGTTGATTACCTCGTATCGGCGTTTCCGGAGGCTCTGTGAGGCCTGATGCCTATGTTCCCAATTGTTTCCAATAAGGGCCGGAAGATCTCTGTTTAAAATTGTAAGCAGCCACCGGCACAGTCGCCGTCAGCCTTCGTGGAGCCGGTGGTCTAAGCATGGAAACCGTCAACCTGACTCCGTTGACGCACCTGGCCGTAACCCTGGCGGAACGCAGTGCCAACGGGCTTTCACCGAATGCGCTTTCTAGTGCCTACACAACGGTGGAAGCCTGGTTTGGTCTCCCGGCCGGCGCCCTCCGTCTCACCCCGCCGGATGTGACCCAGCTTGACGAAATGACCGGTGTTACCGCTGACGCCCTCCAGGTAGCTATCGCTAATGCCGCCTTCCTGGGTTTGGTAAACGACAATGCCCAGTGGAACTCGATTTCTGATGTACTGAACAATCTCACTTCTCAGGTCAGTGCCACGGGCCAGATCAGTGTGATGGGGGATGGCGCCAATGTAGCGCTCGCTGACCTTGTTTCTGCCGCAGCATTGCAGGCCTCTGAGCTCCAGGCAACCGTGGATTCAAGCGTCATCAGCCAGAAACTGGTGGTGGTTGAGTACCGCAACGTACAGCGTTTCAAAACCATTGCCGAAGTCTATGACGGCAGCGATACCAGTGTTGCTGACAGTGATGACACGACCACCGACACAACAAACGACAGTTCTGCAAGCACGGACCAGACGGCTGCAGACGGCGGGGATACGACGGCTGATACCAGTACGGAAACCACAACGGATAACACTGAAGAGCAGGTTGCCGGCACAACCGAACCGGATACCACTGTAGACGGCAGCACCGGTGATTCGGTTGCCGATACCGGAGCCAGCGAGCCGCCGGCCACGGAAACGACGCCGGAAGAAACCATTCCGGCCAACGCAGCCCTGCTGAGCTGGACGGCACCGCTGACCCGCGAAAACGGTGACAGCCTGGCCATGGGTGAAATTGCCGGCCTTGAAGTTGTCTACGGTACCAGCGCCGAAAGCCTGGACCAGAGCCTTGCGATCGGTGATGCTTCCACCGATGAGCTGCTGGTGGACGAACTCACCGAAGGCACCTGGTACTTCGCCATCCGCACCCTGGACACTGATGGCAACCGCAGCCGGCTGTCCGAGGTTGTTTACAAGCAGATCTGATCCGGCATGAAATGCTGCGGTGTCCCGCTGGGGTCGCCGCAGCCAGACTGCTACTATGTATCAGTCCAATATCCATGCCGAGCACGCAATGAATGGTTCAGACTCTCTCCAAACCCTCCTGGAAGTCATTCCGGATGCCCGCGACGGCCTCACCCGAACAGAGCGCATCATTCTGCATGTACTGCATGAAACCCAGCGGGAACTGAACGGCCGCAATGTACCAACCGCCATGTTGTATGGGCGGGTGCTGGAGTATGTGGATATGAGCGAAGCGGAGCTTCACGTCTATCTTGACCGGCTGGGAGTGAAGGGAGACGGTTTGTGAGTATCGATTTCAAAGCTCTCTATCCAAAGCTGATCAATCTGTTGTTGGATACGGTCTTCGTGGTCGATGAATTCGGACATATCGTGTTTGTCAGTGATGCCTGCGAGCAGCTGCTTGGTTATTCCGCCAACGAGATGATCGACACCCGGATTCTGAATTACATCCACCCTGACGACCTGGATCGCACTCTTGTAGCTATCGGCAATGTGATGAGTGGCCAGTCCCACACGGATTTCGAGAATCGTTACCTGCACAAAGATGGCAGCGTTGTTCAAATCCTTTGGTCCGCACGCTGGTCTGAGCAAGATCGCCTGAGGATTGCTGTGGCGCGAAATGTTACCGCACTGCGGCAGGCAGACCAGACCCGGAACGCGTTGTATCGAATTTCCGAAGCGGCCCACGCGGCAGAAACGCTCCGTGCGCTGTGCGACGGTGTGCGCGAGGTGATCGGCGAGCTTTTCCCGGAATCTGATCTGTGCCTCGGGTTTTACGACGCTGCCGGGAGCCTGCTCAGCGTTCCGGACTGGATCGCCGGACGATCCGGTAGCTGGATTGAGAAGCCTGTGGAATCAGGGACTGCCATTGCCGATGTCATCAACGCGGGGCAGGCTCTGCTGGCTTCCCGTGATCCCGCTCGGCAGGGGGTGGGGCTCAATGACCTGACACAACCTGAAGGTGCCAATTGGTTAGGTGTGCCCCTGATATCCCGGGACGCTGTTCTTGGTGTATTGGTCATTGAAAGTCCGTCACCAGGCACGCGCTATCGCGAAGCGGATCAGGCGTTGCTGCAGTTCGTGGCGACGCAGCTTGCGACGGTGGTTGAGCGTAAACGGGCGGAAGAACGCCTGCGGTTCATGGCTCACCACGACGCGTTGACCGGTTTGACCAACCGCTCGCTATTCTACGACCGCCTGGAAACCGCCCTGCGGTCGGCCAACAGGAACGAAGGCCGGCTGGCCTTGCTGTACCTCGATGTAGATGATTTCAAGCGCATCAACGACACCGGTGGCCATGAGGCCGGGGACCAGCTGCTTGTGGAAATCGCCCGCCGTCTGGAAGATTGCACGAGGGAGACGGATACAGTTGCGCGTATGGGTGGCGATGAATTCACGGTGCTGTTGACTGATGTTCATGGCCGTGACTCGGTCGAGACGGCTGTTGCCAAGGTCCATGAACTGACGGCGCTGCCCATGAATCTTGAAGGACAGACTTTTCATATCTCATGCAGCATCGGTACGGCTCTTTACCCGGAGGACGGAATGACGGCCAGGGAATTACTCAGCAAGGCCGACGCGAATATGTATTTGGGAAAAAGGCATGCGCACTAGCCGCTGCTTTCATGGGGGGGCTCCCTGGAACGACCGTGAATATCACCGCCTGATACGGTATATGCCTATCTTGCAAAGTGCTCCGAAAAACCGGATAAAGGAGCGTTAAGCCCCCTGTGCCGGCCCCTCGCCACAGGCCTGTTAGAGTTTGTGGAAGGTTTTTCCTATGGGTTCTGGTTTTGCGAGCGCTGAGGCGTTCCTTCAGGCGCATCCCGAGCTGCAGTTTGTTGACCTGCTGATTCCGGATATGAATGGCATTGTTCGTGGCAAGCGGGTGGATCCGTCTGCGCTGGCTAAGGTGTTTCAGCGGGGCGTAGCCATGCCGGCCTCGATCTTTGCACTGAACATCCAGGGCACCACCGTGGAAGAAACCGGCCTGGGCCTGGATATCGGCGAAGCGGACCGCGTGTGTCTGCCCATTGGGGGCACTCTCACCATGGAGCCCTGGCAGAAACGGCCGACAGCCCAGCTTTTGCTGACCATGTTCGAGCTGAACCGCGAAACGCCGTTTTTTGCCGATCCGCGGGTAGTGCTGAAGAATATCGTCAAACGCTTCGGGGAACTGGGGCTGACACCGGTTGCCGCCTTTGAGCTGGAGTTCTACCTGATTGATCAGGAGAACCTGGCGGGCCGTCCCCAGCCGCCGAAGTCGCCCATCTCCGGCAAACGCCCGGCGGGTACCCAGGCCTATTCCATTGATGATCTCGATGAATACGCAGAATTCCTGGCAGATGTGCTGGATGCGGCCCACGAGCAGGAGTTGCCTGCGGATGCACTGGTGGCGGAATCCGCCCCCGGCCAGTTTGAGGTAAACCTGCATTACGTGGACGACGCCGTGCGTGCCTGCGACCACGCCACTCTGCTCAAGCGCCTGATCAAGAACATGGCATACGACCATGAGATGGACACCACCTTCATGGCCAAGCCTTATCACAATCAGGCGGGCAGCGGCATGCACCTGCATGTAAGCCTGGTTGATGGGGACGGGCGCAACGTGTTCGCAGGTGACGCCGAGCAACCCAACGACCTGCTTCGCTGGGCGGTCGGGGGCCTGGTAGCCACCATGAACGATGCCATGGCGCTGTTCTGCCCCAACATCAATTCCTACCGCCGGTTCAGTCCGGAGTATTATGTGCCCAATGCGGCTACCTGGGGTGTGGACAACCGCACCGCGTCACTGAGACTGCCGGGTGGTGATCCCGGCGCCCTGCGCATTGAACACCGCGTAGCCGGTGCCGACGCCAACCCCTACCTGTTGATGGCAGCGGTGCTGGCGGGCATCCATTATGGCATCTCCAACCAGATCGAGCCGCCGCCGGTCACGGTGGGTAACGCCCACGAGCAGCACGAAGCGACGCTGGTAAACAACCTGCGGGATGCCTTGCGGGAGCTGGGACAGTCAGCGGTGATGGCCGACTATCTCGGCAGCCAGTTCCTGGATGTGTTCGTGGCCTGCAAGGAGCATGAGCTGAATGAGTTCGAGATGACTATCTCCGATCTCGAATATCTCTGGTACCTGCACACGGTTTAATGGTTTCCCGGAGTTGATCTGCGGCGCTTGTCGGGCGCCAGCCACACCGGTTTCATATTGGGCTGGCCGGCATAGACTTTCCTCCGGCGAGCACCGTTGCCGCCGGTTACCAAACTCTTCCATCACCCTGTCTGGCGCCACATAATGATCCAGTATCCCCCAGTTCTTTCCTATTACACCGCCTCCGCCAATCCGGCCCCTGTGCGCCCGGCTCTGCGGGGATCGTGTGAGGCGGATGTCTGCGTAGTCGGCGCCGGTTATACCGGCCTGTCCACGGCGCTGTTCCTGGCGGAAGCCGGTTTCAGGGTGGTGGTCCTTGAAGCCGCAACGGTTGGCTGGGGCGCGTCGGGTCGCAATGGCGGTCAGATCGTAAACAGCTTCAGCCGCGATCTGGACAGCATCGAACGGCAGACCACTGAAGACCACCTGAAGCTGCTGGCCGAAATGGCCTTCGAGGGCAGCCAGATTATCCGCCAGAGGGTGAAGAGTTACGGTATTCGTTGCGACTTGAAAGAGGGGGGCATTTTTGCTGCTCTTAATCCAGGACAGTTCAGACATCTGGAGTCCCAACAGGCGCTTTGGCGCCGATTCGGCTATAAGGAACTGGAGCTGCTGGATCGCGACGCCATTCGTGCACGGGTTGGCAGCGAGCGCTATGTGGGCGGTGCCATCGACCACACCGGTGGCCATATTCACCCACTGAACCTGGCGCTGGGAGAGGCGGCGGCACTGGAGTCCCGGGGAGGTGTTATTTATCAGCACTCAGCGGTTACCGGGATTCTTCCGGGGAAAACGGCAACGGTTAAAACCGAACACGGTGAGGTCAGGGCACAGTATGTCGTGCTGGCCGGCAACGCGTACCTGGGGGGGCTGGTGCCCGAACTTGAGGCCAAGTCCATGCCTTGCGGTTCCCAGATCATTGCCACCGAGCCGTTGGACGATGCGCTGGCCAGGAAGCTGTTACCTCAGGACAACTGCGTGGAAGACTGCAACTATCTGCTGGATTACTTCCGACTGTCTGGCGACAAACGCCTCATTTACGGCGGTGGTGTGGTGTATGGCGCCCGAGCCCCGGACAACATCGAACGGCTGATTCGACCCAACATGCTGAAAACGTTTCCGGAACTGGCGAACGTGATGATCGATTACGCCTGGACCGGCAACTTCCTGCTTACGCTCTCACGCCTACCCCAGCTCGGCCGCCTGTACGACAACGTGTTCTATTCCCAGGGCTGCTCAGGCCATGGTGTCACCTTCACTCACGTGGCCGGAAAGGCTTTGGCCCTGGCCATCCAGGGCCAGATTGAACGCTTTGATGCCTTTGCCAGCCTGCCGCATTACCCGTTCCCGGGTGGGCGCGCCCTCCGGGTGCCTTTAACGGCAATGGGGGCCTGGTACTACGCGTTGCGGGACAGGTTGGGGGTTTGAGTCATCGAGCCGTTCGAGAATTGCTGTAAATGGACAGCTCGCGCCCATGCCGTTCAGGTTTGGGGTCGTCAATGGACTCCACGGCTTCATTTTCATCG
The DNA here is from genome assembly GCF_003441595.1 of Marinobacter sp. Arc7-DN-1. Taxonomy (NCBI): domain Bacteria; kingdom Pseudomonadati; phylum Pseudomonadota; class Gammaproteobacteria; order Pseudomonadales; family Marinobacteraceae; genus Marinobacter; species Marinobacter sp. Arc7-DN-1. The sequence continues at coordinate 3,889,355 of NZ_CP031848.1, forward strand.
TAACCAAACCCCAGCGCCTCATGCCGATCCAGGTCAGGTTTTTCTGCGTCGACAATCTCGTAAACCACACCTATCACAAGATCGTCCGGGTTGCCGGTTTCTTCCGCGTCGCATTTGGCGGAGCCATCCCCGGCAGATTTATGGAAGCGAAGCCGATGGGCGGGTAACCCTGCCACAGCCACGAACCGGGCCGATGGAACCCGGGCCTGGAGCCGTCGTTGTGACATGTTGGAGCCGTAGCTGAAGCAGAGCATGGGGCCAGGTTAATCTCCGGTATCCGGGAGCGGTCTCCGGAAAACTGTGCAACCGCTCTCGCTTTATCAACGTTTAAATTTGTAATCAGGCACCGCGCCTGTCGTTCATGGCGCTGAGCCAGAATGTAATCGTGATGCATAAAAATACAGTAAAACAATACCTTATGATCCGCAATCCGGGCTCCGCGCTGTAACCTTCCATCACAACGTGTATCCCTCCGTAAGCGTCAATTTCCTGACGGGCCTGCTCCGGAAAATCCGGAACTGCGCCACATATAACCGAAAACCGCCGCTGTAAGATTCGCTCAAATTCGTCAAACAAGTGGTGCAAAAAAATGTCATATTGCGGCAAAAAATTAACGAAGCAAGGACTGCTGATGTTACCTGCGGTCATTCTGCTTTCGGGCTGCGGTCTGGACATTTCCAGTGACGAAGACAACACCTCGACACAGTCTTCGGCCACGGCTGAGCCGACAGTCCAGATTGCCGGCGCAGCGATGAAGGGCGTCATCCAGCAGGGGCTGGTTGTTGCCAATCGCCTGATTTCCGACAAAGACGGCTATTACGTGCCACAGCGCCAGGCGGCCAAGCCGGTGTTGACTGCAGACGATGGTAGTTACGAGTGGCAGCTCCGGGGCAAGGCCGAAGGCTGGGCCCTGGTTGAACTTACGGCTGATGGCGGCACCCGCATGATCTGCGATGTTGTGCCCCAGTGCGATCAGGCTGGCGGTGACCCGGTGGCTTTCGGCCAGACCATGCCGCTGGACAGCGACTTCAGCTTACTGGGCGCGGGTGATCTGCGCATGGAAACGGTAAACCTCACTCCGCTGACTCATCTGGCGGTTACCCTGGCGGAGCGCAGTGCTGAAGGTCTTTCACCGACCGCGATCTCCAGTGCCTACACCACAGTGGAAAACTGGTTCGGCCTTCCGGCCGGCGCTCTGCGCCTGACCCCGCCGGACCTGACCAACCTGGATGACATGACCGGCGTAGCCGCCGACGCCATTCAGGTTGCGATTGCCAATGCGGCATTCCTGGCTCTGGTGAACGACAACGCCCAGTGGAATTCGATTTCTGATGTACTGGGCGACGTGACCTCACAGGTCAGTGCCACCGGCCAGATCAGCGCGATGGGGGACGGTACCAACGTGGCGCTGGCGGACCTTGTCAGCGCCGCGGCACTGCAGTCTTCCGAGCTCCAGGCCATGGTGGATTCAAGCGTCATCAGCCAGAAACTGGTGGTTGTTGAGTACCGCAACGTGCAGCGCTTCAAAACGATTGCCGATGTTAACGAAGACAACGACACCAGTGTTGCCGACAGTGGTGACACGACCACCGACACAACAAACGACAGTTCTGCAAGTACGGACCAGACGGCTGCAGGCGGCGGGGATACGGCGGCTGATACCAGTACGGAAACCACAACGGATAACACTGAAGAGCATGTCGCCGGAACGACCGAACCGGATACCACTGTAGACGGCAGCACCGGTGATACAGTTGCCGATACCGGAACCACCACCGGAGCCAGCGAGCCTCCGGCTACTGAGACCACGCCCGAGGAAACCATTCCGGCGAATACGGCCCTGTTGAGCTGGACTGCGCCCCTGACCCGCGAGAACGGCGAGAGCCTTGCCATGGGCGAGATCGCAGGCTTCGAGGTGGTCTATGGCACAAGCGCTGAAAACCTGGACCAGAGTCTGGCGATTGGTGATGCCTCTGTAGACGAGTTGCTGGTAGACGAACTTACCGGGGGAACCTGGTACTTCGCTATCCGAACCCTGGACACTGATGGTAACCGCAGCCGTCTGTCCGATGTTGTTTACAAGCAGATCTGATTCATGGCTCACCACGACGCGTTGACCGGTTTGAGCAACCGCTCGCTATTCAATCACCAGCCAGGTGGCCTTGATTTCAGTGTATTTGTCGAAGGCGTGCAGGGACTTGTCGCGGCCGTTGCCGGACTGTTTGAAGCCGCCAAAGGGCGCGGTCATGTCGCCGCCGTCGTAATGGTTGATCCAGACGCTGCCGGCCCGAAGCGCCTTGGCGACCTTGTGGGCGGTGTTGATGTTGGACGTCCACACCGCTGCGGCCAGGCCGTAGATGGAGTCGTTGGCAATGTTGATGGCTTCTTCGGCGGTCGTGAACCCGATCACCGACAGTACCGGCCCGAAGATTTCCTCCGAGGCGATGCGCATACCGTTTTTCACCCCATCAAATACCGCAGGCTGAACGAACAGGCCACCGGTCTCTTCCATCACCTGTTTACCGCCTTCCACCAGGGTTGCCCCTTCGGACTGGCCGATACCGACGTACTCAATGATGCGATCCAACTGGGCCTGGTCAACGATGGCACCGCAGGTCGTCGCCGGATCCAGGGGATGGCCGGGGCGCCAGGTTTTCAGGGCCTCCCGGATCAGGCCAATGAACCCGGCGCGGATGCTTTCTTCAACCAGCAGCCTGCTGCCGGCGGTGCACACTTCGCCCTGGTTGAAGGCTATGGCGCTGGCGGCTTCGGCGGCGGCTTTCTTCAGGTCCGGCGCGTCTGCAAAGACGATGTTCGGGCTTTTGCCGCCGGCCTCCAGCCACACCCGTTTCATGTTGGACTGGCCGGCATGGATCATCAGCTGCTTGGCCACGTTGGTGGAGCCGGTGAACACCAGGCAATCTACGTCCATATGCAGGGCCAGGGCCTTGCCCACGGTGTGGCCATAGCCGGGCAGCACGTTGAACACGCCGGCGGGAATACCCGCTTCCTCCGCCAGGGCCGCCAGACGAATAGCGGTGAGCGGGGATTTCTCGGAGGGCTTGAGGATGACCGAGTTACCGGTGGCCAGGGCCGGGGCAATCTTCCAGGAGGCCATGATCATCGGAAAGTTCCAGGGCACGATGGCGGCCACCACCCCCATGGGCTCCCGGGAAATCATGCCGATCTGGTCGTGGGGCGTGGCTGCCAGTTCGCCATAGACCTTGTCGATAGCCTCGGCGGTCCAGCGGATCGCGCGCACGGTAGCCGGCACATCCACGGTTCGGGCGTGGCCGATGGGCTTGCCCATGTCCAGTGTTTCCAGCAGGGCCAGTTCATCCGCGTGTGCGTCGATCAGGTCCGCAAACCGAAGCAGAGTGGCCTTGCGCCTGGTGGGTGCCAGGCGGCTCCAGACGCCGCTTTCGAAGGCCTCTCTGGCGCCAGCAACGGCAAGCCCGGCATCGGCCTGGCCGCAACTGGCGATTTGGGTCAGCTCGCGCCCGTCTACCGGACTGATGCAGGCAAAGGTTTCGCCATCGCTTGCCCACCGGTAAGAGCCGTTTACATAGGCTCGGCTTTCAATTGTGAGTTGATCTGCCAGGGCCTGCCATCCGGCCTGGTCGGTGGGTGTGGTGGTAGTTTTGGGATGATTCATGGCCGTCTCACAGGCAGGGGAGTTGGCCAATCATAGCAGCACTTCCCCGGGTGATCGCGGCTTCAGATATAGGTAGAAGAACGTGTCTTCCCGAACGTCTGGTCCTGGCATAGACGTGCGTCGGCGGCTGTTTTCGGCCGCCGCCTTACTGCTATTCCCAGGGCTGCTCTGGCTACGGCGTCACCTTCACCCATGTGGCGCGGGCAAGGCCCTCGCGCTGGCGATTCAGGGTCAGGCTGAACGCTTTGACGCCCTCGCCAGCCTGCTGCTATGTACCAGTCTGAATTGCGTGGCCAGTAAATAATGTCTGGCTTTTATCACGGCACCGGCCGACATTGATGCCCGGTATCGGTTGTCATGGCACCGGATTAGACTATAGTCAGCGGGAGATCTTTCTTCAGGAATCAGGACCATCTTGCCGTGACGTTCCCGCTAAACGAAGTTGAACCGGCCGACATCCACCTGCTTACGGGCATGTTGGATACCATGGCCGATCATGTGTTTAGCCTGCGCGCAGAGGCGGGTCGGTATCGGCTGATCTATTGCAATAAGGCAATGGACCGGTTCATGAACCAGGCAGACGCCATGCTCTGTGGGCGGTTCCTCGACGAAATCGTGCCGGACCGGGACCTGTACCAGCGGATCGCTGATAATTACGCCCGCGCACGGATCGCCGGCCATATGATTCGCTATGAGGAAACCACGGAAGGTTTCGATTCCGCGCCGCTGACCATCTTTGAGACCAGTATTTCACCCCTTACCGGGCGGGATGGAGAAACGGCATACATTTGTGGCATTTCCCGTGACATCACCGCGCGCCGGAACGCAGAAATAGCCTTGCAGAAGGCCAACGAAAGGCTGGAGCAGCAGTTGGCCGAAAACAGGCGGCTGCAACAAAAGCTGCGTGAGGAAGCGATCCGCGACCCTCTCACCAATCTGTTTAACCGGCGCTATTTTCTTGAGAGTCTGGCCCGGGAAATGAATCGGGCGGAGCGCGGGGGTTATCCCGTTACCCTGATGATGGTAGACATCGACCACTTCAAGTGTTTGAACGATGACTACGGCCATTCTATCGGGGATCAGGTGCTGATCCAGTTCAGCAGGCAGCTCTGTTATGGAATGCGCAAGGGGGATGTGGTCTGCCGCTGGGGCGGCGAGGAGTTTCTCGTGATGATGCCCGGGATTTCCCTGAACGATTCGTACCGCCGAATGACCGATTGGCGCCGACAATACAGCCCCATGAAATTTAAAGCGGGTGGCCAGGAACTGGCTATTCGCTTTTCCTCAGGCCTCGCAACCGCCCCGGAGCATGGATTCAGCCCGGATGAGCTCATCGATGCCGCCGACAATGCACTTTACCGGGCTAAAGCCTCGGGGCGGGATCAGCTTCAGATGCCTGGGCAGCCAGAGCCTCGGCAATGAACTGGTAGCCCCTGGGCCCCGGGTGATAACCGTCTCGGGCAAGCAGTTCCGGGTCTGAAATCGTGGGGTAGCTTCGGTAAACAAAGTCTTCCGGATATTGCCGGGCAAGCTGGCGGTACAGGCTGTCCAGTTGCCTCGCGCGCCAGCCTATCACATAGCGCAGCGGCGCAGGCAGCGCCGTGAACAGGTGCATTGGCGGAACACTGAGCAACTGCAGCGGCCCGGGGTAGCGTGAAGCCAGTAACTTGCGAAGTGCCCGCAATTGGTTGCGGAACCGGTAACGGGGCGTAAAGCCGGTTGTGTCGTTCACGCCCATGCTCAGCAGCACCACATCGGCTTCTGGCAGTTCAGCGTCTGCATCCTCAACCGCGTGAATCAGCGCGCTAAGACGAATACCGTTGATGCCGAAAGTGTGCCAGGCGATTGTCTCGCCGGAACGTTCGTGGAGTCTGTGTGCCAACTGACTGGCCAGACCCTCGTCGTGGGTTTCAACCCCGACACCGGCGGCCGTGGATTCGCCAATGACCAGGATCCGCTTACCGGGTGTGCCTTTACCGTATTGGCCTGAAGGCGAGCCCCCGGCTTCCGGGAGCCGCGGTGTGTTGCGCCGCGCCTGTTTGCCCTGGTAGAGCAACACCGGGAAAAGCAGGGCGGTGGTCAGCCAGAAGGGAAGGTGCATGGTTTGGTGTCCCGAGCCAATTAAGGGCAAAGTGTACAGGCGTTTCAGAAAGATCAGGAGCTGAGTATGACGGATAAAAAGACCGCTGTAATTACCGGTGCCAACCGTGGCATCGGCCTTGAACTTGCAGAATCGAGGGGCTTAGCCTGGAGAATACCGGGTCCTTCTGGCACAGCAACGGTGAAGAGCTGCCCTGGTAAGCTGACGGCAATGGGGCCTGGTATTATGCGTTGCGGGACAGGTTGGGGGGTTGAATGCCCCCGGGTTGCCACCGAAAGGCGCGTTAACGAGTTTCTATTCTGAAATCATTCTCCAGTGCCTGCCAGTGAGCAATCAGTATGTTTTTTTGAGCAGCCGCCATTGGTAACTCTTGAAGGGCGTTCGGCCACAAGGTCCGGGCTTTTTCCAAAGTGTCGTCCAGATGGGGCTTGATAACCCGCCAGGGTATCCCGGATTTTTCTGCCCAGTTTCGGAAATGCTCCATGGTCGCAGAGTACCAACGTTTGTTTTTCCCCAGATTGAGCGCAAACTCACTCTCATTCTCGATGTAAACGCGGGTTGTGACGATGTCATAGGCCGGTGAAAGTCGGGGCGTGACCTGATCAGGGTAGGTCAGGCTCCAGTTTTTCAGATGGGCATCGCCGTTGGCGAGCAGGATATTCACCAACAGTCTACGGGCAAATTGTTGGGCGTCTGCAAGGCCATCGCCGGAGTAGTCGTAAACCACCCTACCGATCTGCTCATAGTTCGCCGAGTTGTATTTTTCGTGGGGGTACTTCACGAGGATCTGGGCGAAGTCCTCCATATGCACGCGCCTGTTTCCATCCCGGTCAAACCGCCTGATCGCAAATGCCTGCTTTTCCTCCGGCAGATTAATGGGCGGAAGGTTGTCGAGTTTATCAAGATCCACCAGCTTTATGTCCGGTATATCGATTCCGGCCAGGGATGCCAGGCTCATTGCCGTGTATTCGTTAAGGGGAACGTGGCTGTGCTTGGTCGAAGGTGTTTTGATAATCCAGTCGCCCAGTTCGTTACTCTTTGTCAGTTTGTAGCGACCTTCCTTTTCCTTCATGGAAAATTTCATCTGGACGCCCGCCAGCGAGAACCTGTTTTCGAATCTGGGTTTTTCGAACTTCACGGCCTTCGCTTTTCCGTGGGTCGATAAAACGCTGTCTGGAATGTCCTCCGGGTCCATGGGAGTGGCGATCAACGCACCTGGCAGATCCTCCCCGAGATAGGAAAAAAGGTAAAACTCGTTATCAACATGAACCTTCAGGCTTTGCGCAATCAGTTCCCTGAGCGATCCTTCCGGAAGGAGGTTGGACTGCGAGGTATGAAGCCTTTGGTTACGGGCCCATGGCTCTGCGAGCAGCTTTTCGGAATTCGGGAAGCGGGGATGGGTGATCAGGCTGAAGGTGGGGCGATCCCTGTCTTTTTTGAATTCCTCCGCAAAACTCAGGACGTTACGGCCAGTGCTGAAACCAGCCAGATAGCCCACCAGTCGTCCGTGAAGAGTCAGCTCGAGCACCTTCACGTCGCCGTCTGCTGCATTGCTCATTGATCGTCCTCCAGCAAGCCTCGCCAGGGATCGTCTGAGAGGGAGCGTTCTGTTTCAGATGAGCGGCTGTTGTGAGGAGAGTGGTCGATGCTCTTATCCTCGAGGACGGCCCTGACTGCCTCCAGCTTTTCCTGGGGAACCAACATGAGTTCGCTTTTTAGGCCCATGGCAATCAACTCAAGCGTATCGAGCCTTGGGTTACCCTTGGACTCCAGACGCTGGTATTGCTGGCGCGACATACCGACACGCATCATCATGTCGTGCTGTTTAAGTCCCAGGTTCAATCGACGTTGCTTGATTTGGTCCAGTAGTGAAGTCATACGGAAACGTATCAGTTGCCTTTTTGAGTGATAGCAACATATTCGCTTCTTTTTCCTATGTTGGCAACACAAAAGTTGCTAATTGTCGATAGCAAACCGGAAGTGTGGTGAATAGCAACTCATACGTTGCTGTAAATCGACAGCTCGCGCCCATGCCGTTCGGGTTTTGGGTCGTCAATGGAATCGACGGCTTCGATCTGCGAGATGTACTCAGCCGGCAGTTCGTTTTCCCTGGCGCCGGTGAGGACGTGGTCTTTGTACCAGTGGAAGGGCTTTAATGCCTTATTGATGCGCGTGGCGTAATACATCCAGGCGTGGAGTCTTCCGCTCCCGGTAAATAGTTCCACCTGCTTTTCATCGTAGCCAAACCCCAAAGCCTCATGTCGATCAAGGTCAGGCTTTTCTGCATCGGCAATCTCGTAAACCACACCGATCACCCGATCGTCCGGATTGCCGGTTTCCTCTGCATCGCATTTGGCAGAGCCATCCCCGGCCGATTTATGGAAGCAAAGCCGGTGGGCCGGTAACTCTGCTACAGCTACAAACCGGGCCGACGGAATCCGGGCCCGGAGTCTCCGTTTTGACATGTTGGAGCCGTAGCTGAAGCAGAGCATTGAGCCTCTTTAATTTACCATCCTGGAAATTTATTGCGGGGAGTGCGGGCCCACTTCATGCTTACTGCGGGCTCAGCCTTGCCCTTCAAAATAGCATAGTTTCAACGCCCCAAGCGTGTAATCAATAATGGGCTAGATTGCTATCTCGTGATGAGGAGGATTTTTATGACAGATAACAAAGCCGCGGTCATTACAGGGGCCAATCGTGGCATTGGCCTTGAGCTGGCGCGCCATTATGCGCGCGAGGGCTGGAATGTTATTGGCGTTTGCAGGCAAACGTCAGACGAGCTTTCTGGCGTCGCGGCGAAAGTCATCGACAACATCGATGTCACCACTGACAGCGGTATCTCGAAACTGAAGAACGAGCTGGCCGGGCAAACCATTGATCTGCTGATCAACAACGCCGGCCTGCTACAGGATGAGAAGCTGGGCAGCATCGACTTCGATTCCATCCGGACCCAGATGGAAATCAACGCCTATGCGCCGTTGCGGGTGGCCGAGGCCTTGGTCTCGCAGATCCCTTCCGGCGGGCTGATCACACCCGAGGAATCAGCCAAGGGTCTGGCAGCCAGGATTGAAGGCCTGAGCCTGGAGAACACCGGCTCCTTCTGGCACAGCAATGGTGAAGAGCTGCCCTGGTAACGGCGCATTAGCCGCTACCCGTCGCTTCAGTTGCCGCCCATATCGGCAAAATACGCGGATTGTCACCGAAGCATGGCTTTGCGCCAGCGCACCGGGGGCAGTCCGGTCCAGCGCTTGAAGGCGCGGTAAAAGGTACTGACTTCGGCAAAGCCCAGGGCTTCGGCAACTTTGGGTAGAGAGGCGCTGGGATCTGCCACGGCCTGCAGTGCCTTTTCACGGCGCACTTCGTCCAGCAGGGCATCGAACGTCTGCTCCTGTTCCTGCAGCCGCCGCGCCAGAGTCCGTTCGCTGATACCTAACGCCTCGGCTGCTTCGGCCCGACGAGGAAGGCTCGGGCCCAGACGGGCCATCAGCCATCTCCGTATCTCCGGCACAGAAGCGCTGTTAATGGAAAGCGCGGTAAGTCGGGCGGTGGTGTAGCGTTCGTGCACCTGCGCGAGTTCCGGATCGGCCTGGGGCAGGGGCTGGTCCAGAACGGCATTGTCGACCAGCACACCGCTGAACGCCTGCTCGAATTCCACCGGGCAGTTAAACGCGGCCTGGTATCCCGCCAGGGGCCCGAGCCGGGGCTGGCTGAACTGGACCCGTGAAGGCTGCATGCGGGTACCGGTTACCCAGCTGGCGAAGCCGACCACCGCGGCCAGCACCGCTTCAATCTGATGCGGACTGAAAGCCAGCTTCCCCTGCCGGGGATGGTAAACCAGCCAGGTGGCGGAATGGCCTGCCAGGATCTGGAAACGCCCGCCGTCGGAGATCAGCCGCTGGAAGCGCTGCCCCATCACAATGGCTTCGCGCAGAGTAGCGGCAGACTGGAGTGCAAAGCCCACACCACTGATGCTCATCGGGGTGAACTCCGCCCCGGCTTTCAAACCAAAACCGGGATCGCCGGTGCAACGCTCCGCCGCGTGCCAGAGCCGGGTGATGTCATCAATGGGCCAGCGTTCCCGGGTACCGGCCGCCTCCGGAATACCGGCGGTTGTCAGCAACGTACCTTCATCCACAGACAGCCTTTGCGCCGCCGCGATAACGGTATTCACCCAGCCAATGGAAACTGTGGCCTCTAAAGTCAATTTTTCTGGCCTCTAATGTCAATTTTAAAGCCATGGTACCGGTATATCTTTAAAGCTGACAACTCATTGCTACCGAGTCGGATGCGCACTATGGCCAAGGTAATTTCCTCAGACATTCTGGTGGTCGGCGGAGGGCTGGCCGGACTTGTCACGGCCCTCGAAGCTCTGCGAGCCGGGAAATCAGTGACCCTGGCGGACCGGGATACGGCCGAACGAATGGGTGGCCTGGCACTGTGGGCCTTTGGTGGCATGATGCTGGTGGGCACGCCCCTGCAGAAACGCATGAAGATTGCAGATACGCCGGAGATTGCCCTGGGTGACTGGCTCAGCTTTGGTGAGCTGGCGCCGGATGATGAATGGCCCCTGCAATGGGCACGCTACTACGTGGAGCATTCCCGCTCAGAGGTTTATGACTGGCTGGGCAATGAAGGCATCAAATTCCTGCCGGCCGTGAACTGGGTGGAGCGTGGTCGCTTCGGTGATGGCAACCGTTTGCCCCGTTACCATGTGATCTGGGGCACTGCCCGGGAATTGGTCCGCTGCCTGCTGGCGGCCCTGCACCGGGAAAACACTGGCGGCAAACTCACCCTGTTGCACCAGCATCGCATCACCGAACTGGAGCTTGAGGCCGGCAGAGTGAGCGGCGCCCAGGCCATCAACGAGGCCACCGGTGAGGAAGTCCGCCTGGCCGCATCCGCTGTGGTACTGGCCACCGGCGGCATCAACGGCAGCCACAGGGAATGCCGCGCCAACTGGCCCAAGAATCGTCCCCAACCTACCGGCATGCTGAACGGTGCCCACCCCTATGCGGATGGCCGCATGCACCACTGGGTGGCCGACACCCTCGGCGGCAGGATTACCCACGCCGGGGAGATGTGGAATTACGCGGCGGGCTTTGCGCATCCTTACCCCCACTTTCCCGGCCATGGGCTTTCCACCATCCCCTGCAAATCCGCCCTGTGGCTGAACCATCGGGGTGAGCGGATCGGCCCGGAACCCCTGGTGACCGGATTTGATACCCACTGGTTATGTCAGCGAGTGGCGGAACAGGAAAAACCCTGGACCTGGCACCTGCTCAACTGGCGCATTGCCGCCAGGGAATTCGCCATCTCCGGCGCCGAGCACAATGCCCGGATACGGGACAAGCAATTCCCCTTGTTCGTGAAAGAACTGCTGCTGGGCAACCACGCACTGGTGCGCCAGATGCAGCGTGAAAGCCGTGATTTCCTGGTGGCGGATAACCTGTCCGACCTGGCCGGCAAGATGAACGCGCTGACCTGTTCCCATGACATCAATCCGGCCACGCTCCAGGCCGCCGCGGATGCCTTCGATGCCAACTTCACCGCTGGCACCAGTCTCCATAACGACCCACAGATCCGGATGATCCAGCACGCCCGGGAATGGAAGCCGGACCGCCTGCGCACCTGTAAACCGGCCCCGTTGCAAAAGCCCGGTGCCGGGCCCTACATTGCTATCCGCATGCAACTGATCACCCGCAAGAGCCTGGGCGGGCTTCAGACCGATCTGCAAAGCCGCGTCCTCAATGCTCAGGGAGCGCCCGTCGAGGGCCTGTACTGTGTAGGAGAAGCGGCAGGCTTTGGCGGCGGTGGCGCCAATGGTAAACGCTCGCTGGAAGGCACTTTTCTGCCCGGCTGCATCATGACGGCCCGGGCAGCGGTGCGTTCCATTGTGACCGGAGGCTCAAGCCCCTGAACCCGAAGCTGACCCCAATGGCACAATCGGCCAGACCCTTAATAATTGAATTCCTAAAGGTTGGAGAATAACAATGACAAACGGCGCACAAGCCCTGATGAGAACCCTGGTGGATGCCGGTGTGGAAGTCTGCTTCAGCAACCCCGGCACCAGTGAAATGCATTTTGTGGCGGCTCTGGACGATGAGCCCAAGATGCGTGCCGTACTCGCCCTGTTTGAAGGCGTCGCCACCGGCGCGGCAGACGGATACGCCCGCATGGCGGACAAGCCCGCCGCCACACTGCTGCACTTGGGTTGTGGGCTTGGCAACGGGCTGGCCAATCTCCACAACGCCCGCAAGGGCAAGGTGCCGGTGGTCAACATTGTTGGCGACCACGCCACCTACCACGTGAAATACGACGCCCAACTGCAGTCCGATATCGAGACCGTTGCCCGCAACGTCTCCCCCGGCTTTGTGCGCACCGCCAAGAGCACGGAAACCCTCTGCCAGGACGCCGCCGCGGCCATTGCCGCCGCACGCACCGCGCCCGGGCAGGTGGCCACCCTGATATTGCCGGCCGATGTTTCCTGGGGCGAGGGCGGTGTGCCCAGCGCACCCCTGGTGCCGCCCACACCGGAGCCGGCAGACGATGCCACGGTAGAGGTCATTGCCTCGGCCATCCGCTCCGGCAGGAAAACGGCCCTGCTGATGGGCGGCCATGCCTTGCGGGAACCAGGCATGCTGGCGGCAGCAAAGTTGGCCGCACACAATGGCGTTACCCTGCTGGCCGAAACCTTCCCTACCCGGATGGAACGGGGTGCCGGCCTGCCCTACATTGAGCGCCTTGCTTACCTGGCTGAGCTGGCTACGGTGCAACTGACGGATATTGAACACCTCATCCTGGTGGATGCCAAGGCGCCCGTCTCCTTCTTCGCCTACCCCGGCAAACAAAGTTACCTGGTGCCCGATACCTGCCAGGTGCACACTCTGGCAGCGCCCAACCAGGACATCCTGGCCAGCCTGAACAAGCTCAACGATGCCGTCGGTGTCAGCCAGGCCGAACCCAAGCTACAACCTGCGAAACGACCGGGACGGCCACGAGGCAAACTGACCGCTGAGAAAGTCTGCAAAGCCGTTGGCCACCTAATGCCGGAGGACGCCATCATCGTGGATGAGGGCATCACCTCCAGCCTGATGCTCTCGGTGATGACTGCAGGTGCACCCCGTCATGACATGATCACCTTGACCGGTGGCGCCATTGGTCAGGGCCTGCCCAATGCCGTGGGGGCTTCTGTGGCCTGCCCGGACAGGCCGGTACTGGCCCTGATCGGTGACGGTACCGCCATGTACACCATCCAGGCCCTGTGGACCATGGCCCGTGAGCAGCTCAACGTAACCACCATCATCTTCAACAATGCGTCTTACTCGGTGCTGAACATTGAACTGGAGCGGGTAGGGGCAGAAGACGTCGGCATCAAGGCTAAATCCCAGCTGGACCTGCGAGGCCCCGTACTCAACTTTGCCCAAATGGCGCAGGGCATGGGCGTGCATGCGGTGCGGGTGGATACGGCGGAAGACATGGCAAAAGCCCTGGAATACGCCCGGAGCATGCCGGGGCCGCATCTGATCGAAGCCATGATTCCGGAGTCACTGAGCGGCGTGAAACGCAGGATACTGCCGTGGATGCTGCGCTCGTTGCCGAGCCTGCCGTTGTCGGTTTCCAGGGCGTTGAAGCGAAAACTGGCGCCGTGAGGTAGAAGCCTGGCACACCACTCCCCGCAGCCCGGAGTGGCGTAGGGTGACCGCCGTTGTCGTTAGGGCAGGATGACCAGGTGATTGGGAAGTTCGTTGCGCTCATGGGTGGCGGGCAGGTGCTCTTTCAGGAGCTTGCCACAGGCAGCAATGCAGTCAAGGAATCCCTGCCGGGTCTGGCCCTGGCGCACCCTGGCGGTGAAGTCCGCCACGATGTCTTGCCATACCGAGTTGTCCAGAACGTCGGCAATGCCCTGATCCACCAGGATCTCCACATAGCGTTCCGCCTCCGAGACGAAGATCAGCATGCCGGTGGCGCCTTCGGTATGGTGCAGGCTCTGCTCCAGGAACTGCCGCCGCGCCAGGTTGGAGGCCCGCCAGTAACGCACCTGCCGGGGAATCAGACGGGTGTTGATACCGGGCATCCGGAACAGCAGGCTGAGCAGGATGAACGTACCCCACTGCACCAGCATCAGCATATCGGCGCCGAACCAGCCGCCGAAGTAATTGCCAATACCCGGCACCAGCAACGCCAGGATGCCGGCCCAGAGCAGGGGAATATAGCTGTAGTTATCGGACTGGGCCGTCAGCACGGTGACCAGTTCGGCATCGGTTTCCCGCTCCACCTCGTTGATGGCGGCAGTAACGGCTTCCTGATCGCTTTTGTTTAATAATGTCATGATTCTCTGATTCTCAATTTCAGGTGAGGGGATTCAGCACGCTCGGCTATCAGTGCGGAGCTACCAGCCACCAGAGGCACCGCCACCGCCGAAGCCGCCGCCACCGCCGCCAAAACCGCCACCGCCGAAGCCGCCGCCATGGCCGCCACGGCCACCCATGGCGCCGCCCAGCAAAGCCGCGCCTAACAGGGCAGCGCCACCGCGCCCGCCACGGCCGCCGCGACTGCCAATAAAGAACACCACCGCCATCATGATGATGAAGAACAGCGCCACCAGGCCGGCCCTGGGCTTTTCCTGGACTGCAAGGGACTGCTGGCCCTGGGGAATCGCCATGGGCTCGCCGCCGAGGACCTGGATCATGGCGGCGGCACCGTTGACGATACCGGCCTGGAAATCCCCCTGACGGAACGCCGGGGTAATAATGCGATTGATGATGACAGAGGAGTCGGCATCGGTGAGCCGGCCTTCGAGGCCATAGCCCACCTCAATGCGGATTTTGCGCTCTTCCTTCGCCACGATCAGCAGGGCGCCGTTATCCTTGCCTTCCTGACCGATTCCCCACTGCCTGCCCAACTGATAGCCGAAATCCTCAATCGGAAAACCCTGCAGGTCCGGCAAGGTGACCACCACAACCTGTTCGGTGCTGGCCTGCTCGTGGGCCTGAAGCATCTGGCTCAGGCGCGCTTCCACCTCAGGGGACAGCATCTCCGCCTGGTCTACCACCCGGCCGGTCAGTTCGGGAAACTCCGGCGTTGACTGGGCCCAGATAGCAGCCGGTAGCAACAGCAGTAACGCCAATAGCATACTGTTTCGGAGCTGGGCAGCCATCAGAATTCCACCGCGGGCGCTTCATCCGCATTTTCCGTGGTGGCTTCGAAGTTGGCGCGGGGCTCCAGATCGCTATACAGGATGCTGTACCAGATCTTGCCCGGGAAGGTGCGCAGCTCGGTGTTGTAGCGCTCCACCGCCTGGATGAAATCCCGGCGTGCGACGGCAATACGATTCTCCGTACCTTCAAGCTGGGACTGCAAGGCCAGGAAGTTCTGATTCGACTTCAGGTCCGGGTAACGTTCAGACACAGCCATCAGCCGGCTCAGGGCGCTGCTCAGTTCACCCTGGGCCTGCTGGAACTGCCGCAGCTTCTGGGGATTGTTGAGAATGCTCTCGTCCACCTGAATCGACGTAGCCCTGGAGCGCGCCTCAATCACCGCGGTCAGGGTTTCCTGCTCCTGGGCCGCGAAGCCCTTGACGGTTTCCACCAGGTTGGGAATCAGGTCGGCGCGGCGCTGGTACTGGTTTTCCACCTGGGACCAGGCGGCGGTAACTTTCTCATCGTAAGTGGGGATGTTATTGATGCCACAGCCACTGAGAAACAACACCAGTGCCATCAGCGATGTCAACTGCCAGAAGGTCCGCGGTTGAAGCGGTTTGTGAAGGGTTGCCATAGTGCTCTGTCCCGATGGTGGTTGCATGAAATAGGGGAAGATGCCGGGCCCGCGGGCGGAGGCATCAAACTACCCTCTAATTGGGGACAGGGCCAGTGTTTTCAAGGTGATCAGCGTTTTGTGCACCTGCTGTATGGCGATTTCGTACAACAGCCCGGGCAAAAGGGCAGGGCCGGCCAATCGCTGAGGTTTGGCTGGTGGGCTCGTTGCGGTCTACGCTGACACGAATGAATAGCGTTAAAGGGCATGGATGTTTTTCGGAGGTGGCATGAAGTTTCCCTCAAGCACGGTGTTTGCACTCTTGGGAGCGGCACTGATCGCGATCAGTTACGGGCTCGCACGCTTTGCTTTCGGCTTGTTTGTGCCCCCGATCCGCGCTGAACTCGAACTGGCGCCGGACGTGATTGGCTTCATCGGCGCACTGCCGCTGATCAGTTTCGTGCTCGCCACGATGGTTGCGCCGCTTGCCGCTGATCGTCTCGGTGCCCGCAACACGGCAGTGCTTTCCGGCGTTTTTGGTGCTGTCGGTCTGGCGCTGATCAGCCAGGCCTCTGGTGCTCTGTCCCTCGGCATCGGTGTATTTGCCAGTGGCATCTGCACCGGCCTGATGATGCCGGCCCTCACGGCCGCCATGCAGGCCCTGGTGAAACGGTCCCTGCATGGGCGCGTTAGCGCGGTCATGAACGCGGGTACCAGCATTGGCGTCGCCATTGCCGTGCCGGCAATTCTGTTTCTGGCCGGGGCCTGGCGTTATGCGTATGTATCCTTTGCCATCCTGGCGGTGATCGGGGTGTTCGCCACGTGGTTTTTCATCCCTTCAGTTTCGCGTATCACGCCTTCGAACGCAGCGCCCCCGCCTCCGATCAGCGCCTTGCAGTGGTTGCGCCTGTTCCGGCTCTCGCTGTTTGCCTTCGGGATGGGCTTCGTCTCCGCGGCGTACTGGATTTTCGCGCCCGATCTGGTCGTCAGCCTCGGTGCCCTGCCGCCCGGCGCAACCGGCTGGCTGTGGCTGGCCGTTGGCATCGCCGGTCTCGGAGGTGCCGTGGTGGCCGACCTGGCTGATCGCAACAACCCGCCCATTACGCAGGCACTCATGCTGACGATGCTGTCCGCGAGCCTGGCATTGCTCGCCGCCAGCCCTGGTAATCTGGTGATCGCGGCATTCTCCGCTCTGGTCTTCGGCCTGGCTTATATGAGTCTGACGGGGCTCTATCTGATGACCGGCATCCGTCTGTTGCCGGGCAGACTGTCTATGGGCCCGGTGCTGCCATTTATGGCTGTATCGCTCGGGCAGGCGGCCGGTTCGCCCCTGGTTGGCATGCTGGTGAATGAATTCGGTTACCCCGATGCGTTCGCCATGTTCTCCGTGACTGGCATTCTGGTGGCAATGCTGTCGCCACTCTATCCGCGCTACATTGAGCATGAGCCCGAGGAGGAAGCTGAGGACGAAACCGGACTCCAGGCGGCGTACGATTATCAGCTTCAGAACGAGGATGGTGAGCCGTTTAAATCTGTCGAGAATGAAGCCACAAACCCGTAGTCGAACACTGACACTGACAGAGGAGCCGGTTGATCGGGTCTGCGGCTGCGGCCTGCGCCTGGATATGACTTGACTGGGCAGTATTGGGCATGCTAACAAAAGACAGGCAGAGCAAGGGGATACAGAGTGGGAGAGCGCCGTTTCTATGATTGCGCACTGAGTGAAAAGCGGCTGTATACCGCGTTTCTGCTGCTCATGGCTACGGCTTACCTGATGGCGCCGCAAGACAGCCAGTTCCACTAGCTGAGGAGGGCGCAACATGCACAGCAAGGTTGTTGCGATGACCACGCGATCCTCCGATCTGACGCCGATCATCGACCTGGCAGCGGAGCCGGGTACCGGACCGACGCGCACGCGGCGGCCGGTCTACGTGGATCTTCTGCCCCCGTGCAACCAGGCCTGTCCGGCAGGGGAGAACATCCAGGCCTGGCTGGCCCATGCGCAGGCGGGCCGCTACCGCGAGGCATGGGAGACGCTGGTGCGGGACAACCCGCTGCCGGGCGTGCATGGACGGGTCTGTTATCATCCCTGCGAAACCGCCTGCAACCGCCGCGCGCTCGACAGCGCCATCTCGATCCACGCGGTCGAGCGTTTCCTTGGTGACCTGGCCGCGCGGGAAGGCTGGGCGTTGCCGGTCGATGCCGCGCCGAGCGGCAAGCGGGTGCTGATCGTCGGCGCCGGCCCAAGCGGTCTGTCGGCTGCGTATCAGCTCGCGCGCCGCGGCCATGCGGTTGAGATCCGGGAGGCCGGTCCGCTGCCTGGTGGCATGTTACATTTCGGCATTCCCGCCTACCGGCTGCCGCGTGCGGACCTGCTGCAGGAGGTGCGGCGGATCGAGGCCATGGGCGTCAGGATCGTCCTCGATCACAAGGTCGAGGACCTGCTGGCCGAGCAGGAAACCGGGGGCTTCGATGCGGTATTTGTCGCCATCGGGGCGCATGTCGCCAAACACGCGGACATCCCGGTACGCGATGCCGCCCGGGTGCTCGACGCGGTGAGTCTGCTGCACGAGGTCGGCGGTGGCGAGCGACCACAGCTTGGCCGGCGGGTGGTGATCTACGGTGGCGGCAATACGGCCATGGATGCCGCACGCACTGCCAGGCGCCTCGGCGCGGAAGAGGCGCTGATCATCTACCACCGCGACCGCGCGCACATGCCGGCCCACGCCTTCGAGGCCGACGAGGCTCTCGAGGAAGGGGTCAGGATCCAATGGCTGACCAGCATCAAGGAGGTCGCGGGGCCGTCGCTCACCGTCGAGGTCATGGCGCTGGATGCGGCCGGTCGGCCGCAGCCGACGGGCCGTTTCGAGACCCTGCAGGCAGACGCCGTGGTGTTGGCCCTGGGGCAGCAGGCCGACAGCGGTTTCCTGCGCCGGATTCCAGGCATCGAATTCCAGCCCGACGGCACGGTCATGGTCGCCCCGAACATGATGACCGGTCGGCCCGGGATCTTCGCCGGCGGCGACCTGGTGCCGGGCGAGCGCACCGTAACGGCGGCGGTCGGGCATGGCAGGCAGGCGGCGCGGCACATCGATGCCTGGCTGTGCGGCACCACCTACCAGCCTGCCGAGAAGCACCCCGTCGTCTCCTTCGATCAACTGCACCTGCCGATCTACAGTGATGCCGACCGCTCGGTGCAGCAAACACTGCCGCCGGAGGCCCGTGCGACCGGCTTTACTGAGGTGCAGGCCGGCCTGAGCGAAGCCGAGGCGATTTACGAAGCCCAGCGCTGCCTGTCTTGCGGCAACTGTTTCGAGTGTGACCAGTGCTACGCCGCCTGCCCGGAGCAGGCGATCGAAAAACTCGGGCCCGGCCGGCGTTACCGCTTCCTCTATGACCGCTGCACCGGCTGCGCGGTCTGCGTCGAAACCTGTCCATGCCATGCCATCGAGCTGATTCCCGAGCCGACCCAGACGGGGGGAACGTGATGCCGCACGAGTCCGATATGCCCGATACCGACACCCTCGACGGCAACACCGCGGTCGCCCATGTCGCCTACCGCGTCAACGAGGTGTGTGCTATCTACCCGATCACGCCGGCCTCGCCCATGGCGGAGCTGGCCGACGAATGGTCGGCGCAGGGGCTGACCAATCTCTGGGGTGGTATCCCGGTGGTGCATGAAATGCAGAGTGAAGGGGGAGCGGCGGGTACGGTGCACGGTGCGCTGCAGTCGGGTGCCTTGACCACCACCTTCACCGCCTCCCAGGGCCTGCTGCTGATGTTGCCGAACATGTTCAAGATCGCCGGCGAGCTGACGCCGACGGTGTTCCATGTCGCCGCGCGTGCGCTCGCCACCTCGGCGTTGTCGATCTTCGGTGATCATTCCGATGTCATGGCCGCTCGCAGCACCGGTTTTGCGCTGCTGGCGTCGGCGTCGGTGCAGGAAGCCCACGACCTGGCGCTGATCGCCCACGCGGCGACTCTGGAGGCACGGGTGCCGTTCCTGCATTTCTTCGACGGCTTCCGCACCTCGCATGAGGTCAACAAGCTGACCCTGCTGTCCGACGCCCACCTCCGGGCCATGATCCGCCAGGACCTGGTGCTTGCCCACCGGGCTCGCGCGCTGACTCCGGAACGCCCGGTGGTGCGCGGCACCGCCCACAATCCCGACACCTTCTTCCAGGCGCGCGAGGCCTGCAATCCTTACTATGCGCGGGTGCCGGAAATCGTGCAGGCCAGCATGGACCGGTTCGCCGCACTCACCGGCCGCGCCTACCGGCTGTTTGAGTATGACGGTGCGCCCGACGCCGAGCGGGTCGTGGTCCTGATGGGCTCGGCGGTGGAGACGGTGCGCGCTACCGTTGCCTTCCTGCGCCAGGCCGGGGAGCGCGTCGGCGTGCTGCAGGTGCGGCTGTACCGCCCGTTTGCGGCCGGGCACTTCCTCGCCGCCCTGCCGCAGTCGTGCCGTGCCGTCGCGGTGCTGGACCGGACCAAGGAGCCGGGTGCGCCGGGCGAGCCGCTCTATCTCGATGTGGTCACGACCCTGGCCCAGGCAGTGGTGGACGGAAAGCGCGCGGCCCTGCCGCGCGTGATCGGCGGGCGCTACGGGCTGGGCTCGAAGAACTTCAACCCGGCCCAGGCCAAGGCGGTGTTCGACGAGCTCAGCCAGGCCACACCGAAGAACGGCTTCACGGTCGGCATCGAGGACGACGTCTCGCACACCAGCCTGGCAGTCGACCCGGCGTTCTCGCTCGAGGGCGACGACACAGTGCGGGCGCTGTTCTTCGGCCTCGGCGCCGACGGCACCGTCGGTGCCAACAAGAACAGTGTGAAAATCCTCGCCGGGGATCCGGGGCGCTATGCCCAGGGTTACTTCGTCTACGATTCGCACAAATCCGGCGCGCAAACCATCTCCCACCTGCGCTTTGGCAGTCAGCCGATCCGCGCCCCCTACCTGATCGAATCCGCCCAGTTCATCGCATGCCACCAGGCGGGGTTCCTCGACCGCATTGACGTGCTGCGGCTGGCGGCCGAGGGCGGCGTGTTCCTGCTCAATACCCCGCATGGGCCGGAGGCGGTCTGGGACCGGCTGCCGCGCTCGCTGCAGACGCAGATCCTGGAGAAGCGGCTGCGCTTTTTTGTGATCGACGCCTCGAAAGTTGCGGGCGACTCCGGTTTGGGCGGGCGCATTAACACCGTGCTGCAGACCTGCTTCTTTGCGATCTCGGGGGTGCTGCCCCGTGACGAGGCGATCCAGAGCATCAAGAACTCAATCAAAAAGAGCTATGGCGCCAAGGGCGGCGATGTGGTGCGCAGGAATTTTGCCGCCGTCGACCAGGCGCTGGCGCATCTGTTCGAGGTGGACGTGCCGGGCGCGGCGACTAGCACCTTCGACCGGCCGCTGATCGTGCCGGCGCAGGCGCCGGCGTTCGTGCGTGAGGTCACCGCGCCAATGATGTTTGGTCTCGGCGATGGGCTGCGCGTCGGTCAGTTGCCCGCCGACGGCACCTTCCCACCGGGTACCGCGGCATTCGAGAAGCGCAACATCTCCGACAGTGTGGCGGTCTGGGAGGCGGACCTGTGTGTGCAATGCGGCCAGTGCGGCTTCGCCTGTCCCCACAGCGTGATCCGCTCCAAGTACTATGGCGCCGACGCCCTCGACGGCGCGCCGCAGGAGTTCGAATCGGCGCCGGTCAACGCCCGCGGCTATCCGGATGTGCGCTTCTCACTGGCGGTCTATGTGGAGGATTGCACCGGCTGCGGTATCTGCGTCGAGGTCTGCCCGGCGCACAGTCCGCTCGATCCCGGTGTGAAGGCCATCAACCTCGGGCCGAAGGCGCCGATTCTTGAACGCTCGCGTGCCAACACGGCCTTTTTCGAGGCACTGCCGGTCAACGACCGCGCGCGGGTCGACTTCGCCAATGTGCGCGGCGTGCAGTTCCTGCAGCCGCTATTCGAGTTCTCCGGCGCCTGCGCAGGCTGCGGCGAGACGCCTTACCTCAAGCTGCTGTCGCAACTGTTCGGGGACCGGCTGCAGATCGCCAACGCCACCGGCTGTTCATCAATCTACGGCGGCAACCTGCCGGTCACGCCCTGGACGCGCGACGCCGACGGCCGTGGGCCAGCCTGGTCGAATTCCCTGTTCGAGGACAATGCCGAGTTCGGGCTGGGTTTTCGGCTGGCCGCCGACCAGCACCTTGAGCTGGCGCGGAGCCGGCTGCGCGAGCTGGCGCCGGTGGTGGGCGAGGAGCTCGCCGGATTAATTCTCGACGCGCCACAGGTACACGAATCCGAGCTGCGCGCCCAGCGCGAGCGTGTCGAGGCGCTGAAGCGGAAGCTCGCGGTCGTGGACGAAGACGCCGCAGGCGAACTGCTCTCGGTCGCCGACTACCTGGTACGGCGCAGCATCTGGATCGTCGGCGGCGACGGCTGGGCCTACGACATCGGCTACGGCGGACTCGACCAGGTGCTGGCGAGCGGCCGCGACGTCAACCTGCTGGTGCTCGACACCGAGGTGTACTCCAACACCGGCGGCCAGGCCTCCAAGGCGACCCCGCTCGGCGCCGTGGCCAAGTTCGCCGCCGCCGGCAAGCGCGTCGCGCGCAAGGATCTGGCCTTGCAGGCGATCGCCTACGGCAACGTGTATGTCGCCCAGGTGGCGATGGGTGCCAACCCTCAGCACACGCTGCTCGCGTTCCGCGAGGCCGAGGCCTATCCGGGCCCGTCGCTGATCATCGCCTATAGCCACTGCATCGCCCACGGTTTCGATCTCCGCCACGGCATGCGCCAGCAGGACCTGGCCACCGCCAGCGGTTACTGGCCGCTGTTCCGATTCAATCCGGCGATGCTCAGCATTGGTGCGCGGCCGTTCCGGCTCGATTCGCCGCGACCGACCATCCCGTTCAAGGATTACGCCTACAACGAACTGCGCTACCGGGTGCTTGCGCACACGGATCCGGCTGCGGCCGAAGCGCTGCTGGAGGCCGCACAGCAGGTAGTGACCGAGAAATACCGGCAATACGAGGAACTGGCGAGCCTTGGCTGTGAGTGTTTCCATCCCTCGGGCATGAGCGGCGGCGATGCGAAACCGGAGAACGACCTATGGACCTGACGACGGACTACATGGGCCTGCGTCTGCGCAACCCGCTGATCGCTTCGGCGTCGCCGCTGAACGCCGACCTCGGCCAGTTGCGCCGCCTCGAGGATGCCGGCGCCGGCGCCGTGGTGCTGCCGTCGATCTTCGAAGAGCAGATCGTTGCCGAGCGAGAGGCATTCGAACGCCACACTGAGACAACAGCGGAAGGGTTCGCCGAGGCGCTCTCCTTCTTCCCGGCGTATGCCGGCAAGGGGTTCGGGCCGGGGCGCTATATCGAGCTCGTGCGCCGTGCCAAGGCGGCGCTCGACATCCCGGTGATCGCCAGCCTGAACGGTGCTTCCCTGTCCGGCTGGACCGGGTATGCACGCGACCTTCAGGACGCCGGTGCCGATGCCATCGAACTCAATATCTATCTCATCCCTACCGCCCTTACCACGACGGGGCGCGAGGCCGAACAGCATTATCTCGACATTCTGACGGCCGTGAAGGCGGCGGTCACCGTCCCCGTGGCGGTCAAGATTGGCCCCTACTTCAGTGCGTTCGGGGCCATGGCGCTGGCGCTTGCCGAAGCCGGCGCGGATGCGCTGGTGCTGTTCAACCGTTTCTATCAGCCCGACATCGACCTCGTGTCCCTGCGCCCGTCGCCGGACGTCGAGCTCAGCACGCCGTCCGAGATGAGGCTGCCGCTGCTGTGGATTGCCGTGCTCCACGGGCACCTTCCGGCATCGCTGGCCGCCAGCACCGGGGTTGACTCGGCGGATGATGTATTCAAGTACCTGCTGGCCGGCGCGGACACGGTGATGACGACCGCGTCGCTGCTGCGCCACGGCGCCTGGCACATGCGCACCCTGCTTGATGGCCTGGTGGCGCTGCTCGCCGCGCGCGGGATCGAGTCCCTGGATGCCATCCGCGGCCGCATGAGCCGGGGAAATCTGGAGGACCCGGGCGTGCTTGAGCGGGCGGGTTATGTGCAGATGCTGCAAAGCTATCAACCCGCGTTTCATGGGGGTGGTGCGGGATCAGGAGAGTCAGAATGAGAATCAGCTTCCTGGCAGCCTGTCGGACTTAAGGCTGATCTACTGTGCCGGTGGGAAAGCGGCTCAAATTTTCCGGATTTTTCGTTACATAGAACCACTATGCGCCTCAAAATCCAAAAAATTTGCGCTCGCTTTCCCACCTTGCTCGTGACGATCACTTAAGTCCGACAGGCTGCTGGGCCGGACTAAAATGGTGGCCGGTTCCTCGGGGCATAGCCGTCATAGCCCTTATGGGTGTATCTGACACAAGGGTGCGCATGCTTCAGGCGTTAATTGCGACATGAAGTTGCATAAGTATATGTTGTAATTCGAGTTATTTTCGTAGTTGTTGGCTCTGCGCACCATTGGCCCACCCAACAGAGAAGTACTCGAAAGCGCAACCTGGTGTTCTACCACCAGTATCCTACCCACCATGCGAAACGGATTTGGTATGAAGCGTTGGGGACAATGAACCCTGTTAAGAGGAACCGTGAGGGGAATCGGAACTGCCAGTGCCAGGCGGTCGGGGGCTAGGATGGAGCGATAGGATGAACGTAAGTGAAGAATCGTTGACGTTCCGTGAGATGCCAGATCTGCCAAAGGCGCTGACAGGCAGTCACCAAAAGGTAAGCAATCTCGGTCGTCGCCTTGATAACGTGGGCGGCGCGTAGACACCGCATTGCCGGGATACAGATTCCATCTACGTCGCTCGTAAAGGTGCTTATGCAGAACATGGCAATGTCGTAGAGCCTTCAGGGAGGAAGAAGGTAACCCGTAAGGGAGCCGGTGACTCTGCGTCGATGAGATGGGGGAAAAAGCGAAGGGTTTCCTGTAATGGGAGGCATACGGATTCGAACTTTGTCCGGCACGAAAGTGAGCCCACGTCCCCTCGGTGCTTTGTTGCGAGAGAGCTGACAGAATCGATTTCATGAAGGAACGACAAATGATCGCCGCCACGGCGAGTGCACCTTCAACCGACGCCCAACGCTGGCAGTCCATAGACTGGCCGGCGATGGAAAAGCGCGTTTATCGACTGCAAGTGCGTATCGCAAAATCTATCCGCGAGCAGCGGTGGGGTAAGGCGCGAGCCCTGCAACATCTGCTATCGCGCTCGTTTGCGGCAAAGCTGATCGCCGTCAGACGGGTCATATCCAATAAAGGAAGCCGCACGGCAGGTGTTGACGGAGAGCGGTGGACCGCTCCCGGGCAATACTGGCGGGCGGCGCAACAACTAAGGACAGCCGGTTATCAGGCGCAACCACTGCGCCGGATCTATATCCCGAAAAAGAACGGTGACCGCCGTCCTTTGGGGATACCCACCCTTCATGACCGGGCGATGCAAGCCCTCTATGCTCTTGGGCTTAACCCCATTGCGGAAACCACGGGAGACAAACACTCTTACGGTTTCAGGGAAAAACGCAGCCTGCACGATGCTTGCAAACAGGGCTTCATTATACTGGCCCAGAAAACCGCGGCCCAGTGGGTTCTGGAGGCAGACATCAAAGCCTGCTTCGACCGCATCAGTCATGACTGGTTGTTGACGCATATCCCGCTGCCCAGGCGGGTGTTAGGGCAGTGGCTTAAATCGGGGTACTTGGACAAGGAAGCACGCTACGAGACGGAAGACGGCACCCCGCAAGGTGGCATTATCTCGCCCACCCTCTGCAACATGACACTGGATGGCCTGGAAGATCTGGTTGTGCCGGCGTCCCGCAGTCAGGGGCGCAGCAAACTGCATATCATTCGATATGCGGACGACTTTATCATCACCGGGACCACCCCCGCCATTCTGGAGCACGAAGTCCGGCCCAAGGTCGAGCGCTTTCTGGCGGAGCGTGGGCTACAGTTGTCAGTAGAGAAAACACGTTTAAGTCATATTGATCAGGGTTTCAACTTTCTGGGCTTTCACTTCAAGAAGTACCGGAAAACCCTGCTGATCCAGCCCGAGGACGGCAAGACCGGAGAAGTGCTGGCGAAAGTGCGAGGGGTGTTAAAGAAATACCGAGGCATCCCCTTCCATGCTCTGCTGGCCAAACTCAATGCCGTGATCCGGGGCTGGGCCTATGCGTACCGACACGTGGTAGCGAAACAACGCCTGAGTTACGTCGATGACAGGATCTACCCACTGGTGAAAAAGTGGCTACAACGGGAACACCGATCCAAGACGTGGGCATGGATAAGGAAACGCTACCGGGGTTGCTTCAAGGGTCGCATAGAGTATGGGTGCCACTACCCGACAACATCGGGCATGAAACTCATACGCTTGTTCAAGGCTGGAGACTTACCGATCCGGTATCACAGCAAAGTTCGCAGTGACGCCAATCCTTATGACCTGGCCGACAGCGACTACTATAAGGCGAGAACCGCAAGGCAGCGAATGCACGCGCGCCGGGACCGAGTCTTCTTGAACAGCTCGTCCTACGAGAAACTGGCCGCCTGAATGGATGCGTTATTGGATGTGAATAGGTGGGTCGCCTGGGCGGCCTTTAAAGGGCTTGAGCTGTATGATGGGAAACTATCACGTACAGTTCTTATGGGGCGAAGGGCCGGAAGGCCCTTAGCTACCAGGTATTTTTGCTGCAGCCTTGAAAAATATGATGTAATACAGTGTAGTCACTGTATGCGGGGGTAGAACAATGAGCGTAACCACAGTCCGCCTTCAGGTTGAGGTAGAGCAGCATCTGGATGCAATCGCCAGCAGGCTCCGTCGGAGCAAAGGCTGGGTTATCAATCAGGCGTTAACTGAGTACATCGAAAAGCAGCAGCGTGAGCAAGAGCGTTGGCAGCAAACCCTGGAGGCAATGGAATCTGCGGCCCAAGGGAAAGTAGTCGATGCGGGTGAGGTCCATAGTTGGCTTAAGAGCTGGGGCTCCGAGAACGAGCAGGTTGCGCCGGGGTCAGGTGAGTGAAACTGGTTTACACACAAGAAGCCGTTGCAGATTTAAAGCGTCTAAGGGAGTTCATCGCTGTTCACAGTCCTTCAACTGCGACTCGAATAGCCACCGAATTGATTTGCAAAATCGAGCTGCTACCAGATTTCCCTAAAATCGGCGTTCCGGTTGAGATAGCGCCGGAACCAGAATCAGTTCGTGACATAGTCTTTGGCAAGCACATTGTCCGTTATTCGGTTCACATCAAGACAATCATAATATTGCGGGTGTGGCATACCTTGGAAGGTGAGCGATAGCAATTTAATTTCAGGAATCGGGCGGTGGGAACGGCTCGGAATCGGGTTTTTCTACGGTCTCTTTATGTTTAATAAATAATTTGAGATATAGAATGAATATAGAATTACAGGAATTGCTTGAAAAGTATAAATGCGATAAAGAGTCAGTATTCAACACCTGGTTTATCAATAATGATGAACGTCTGAAAGCCTTTCGTTCTATTCGCCGCGGGGTTCAGAAAGTAATACTGGAAATCAAGACTAAAGAATTCGGAAACGATTATAAAGGCTCATCCCTGGAGTTTGTCTTAAACTGTATTACCGAACAAAAGCAGGTATTTATTGGAGCGTCACATGCATTCTACTGGAAGCCAAAGCTTCGGATTCCAGATATTTATGAGAATGAAGAAAACAAGATGGCATTTGGTCAGTTTCTTGAGAATTGCTATAATGCTACAAGAGAAGATAAAATATTAAAGGAAATAATCCGCCTCGATCAGAGAAAAATAAAGGGGCTGGGGCCTGCAGTAGTTAATATTCTGTATTTCCTTCATCCTGAGATTATTCCTCCATTCAATACTGCAATCGTTAATGGGTTTAACCACTTATTCAAGGAAAATATTAAGCTTGGTTCATGGCAGGAATACCTTCGTATGCGGGAGATAATTATAGGAAAAAACAGCCAGCACAGAAGTATACTTTCTAAGGATCTTGGGGCATTTTCTGGCTTGTTGTTTGACATTGGCGTTAAAAAGCTCATGGTTGGAGATGAAGGTGCTCTTTCTGATGATGAGAAGGTGAAAATAGAAAAGCTCCTTAAGAAACGACACAAAGAAGTTACAAATGAAAAAGAAGAGGAAGATCTGCATACAGAAATGCAATACCATCTTCTGAAGATCGGCCACGCGTTAGGGTATGATGTAATTAGCGCTTCAAACGATCGGTCAAGATGTCACGATGGTATTAATTTTTCATTTATAAGTCTGCCAATATTTCCTGATATAGGTGTTGATAGAGACACAAATAACA
Organism: Marinobacter sp. Arc7-DN-1; assembly: GCF_003441595.1. NCBI lineage: Bacteria > Pseudomonadati > Pseudomonadota > Gammaproteobacteria > Pseudomonadales > Marinobacteraceae > Marinobacter > Marinobacter sp. Arc7-DN-1. Next base: position 3,917,171 of record NZ_CP031848.1, read on the forward strand.
CTATTGCGCTAATTGACGTGATTTGGTTTGAGAAAGGCACAAACAAAATTGTTTGCGCTTTTGAGGTTGAGAAAAGCACATCAATATATTCTGGAATACTTCGGCTTACTGACTTGTACTTCTCATTTCCAGAAGACCCCTCCTCCCTGTTCCTTATCATTCCTGACAACAGAGAAAAGGAGTTAGAGTTGCAGCTAAGTCGGCCAGCGATTAAGGGCAATAATATCGAAATTCATTACATTTTATTCTCTGACTTGCGTAAACACTGTGATGCGATATGTACGTTTGGCGATAGCAAAGAAACTCTGAAGAAAATAGCTAAGGTGGTCAGTTGAGTCAGTGCATATCAAGGCCATGCACCGGATGCCAGAACTTCCGCTTCGCTACGGTTCTGTCATCGGTGATGACGTTGCCCTGAGAGCTGGTTGGCGATGCAAGATATGTACGATCTCTGGGTGGCCCGTGGTACGATCAATCTGGACGGTGTTCATCCCCTGGATTTCGAAGTAGCTTAACCAGCGCGGCAGGCGTTAGATTTTAAATAGAACACATGATGAAAAACTGCAAATACGTCCGGATACACATAATAGTCATCAGTATCCTGTTGCTTATAGGGCAATTGAGTGTGCTCTGTCACTCCGCAGAACACCAATTTCATGCGCCAGATAAGTCATGCCAGATATTTTTGCAGCTGGAGAAGTCAGGAAACGGATTGATCTTTTCCGACTTACGATTAATGTCGTTGGTTAAAAATATCCCGCTCACCCCTAGAATTACTACCCTCCGAATACCCTTTCTGCAAGCGATGTATTTCGCACGCGCTCCCCCTTTTTCTTCGTAACACCTTAATAAATCGTTTATTAAATTGACACAACTATTTGAAGTTGTGTTTGCTGTTTTTCGTTATCAGAGTATTTCCATGTATAAGATATTATTTGTAGCTACTATAATAACAGCCACAATGGCAAGTCCGGTATTATCTGATAATATTATAGATTTAACTGGTTTAGATAGACCAAAAAACCATGGATTTGAAACTATAAAGCTGGGTGCTAATATGGATCTCTTTGCAGCATCAAGAGACTTTGGTCCAGTCGGTGAGAAAAGTGAGCTGAAACTTCGCGAAATGGAGATGTCACTTGAAGCTCAAATAAATCCGTGGCTTTACGGTATGATATTTTTAACAAAACCATCCGATGAGCCTTTTGATGTCGAAGAGGCCGCAGTTATAGCAGACCTCAGCTACGGATTTCGATTGAAAGCCGGCAAGTATCGAAATGAGTTTGGCTTGCTTAACGCAATTCATGAGCCAGAAAGGCCACAAATTTCGCTCCCGCTACCAGTTGCCGAATTTTTAGGAGAGGAGCAACTTCGTGAGCCAAGTATTACGATTGGGAAAAAAATCGAGTTTGTAAACGGCCACAATGGAGGCGTGAGCCTTGCACTGCTTAATAGTGAAAATGAAGTTGCTTTTAATCAAGCCCAATCGAAAGATAAAGCCTATTCTGGTAAATTATATTATGGTTATAGATCATCCGACACGGCCTATCAGCTTGGGTTTAGTGCACTAACCGGGAAAAACGATGTAGACGGACGTTTAAGTACAAATCTGCAAGCCGTTGATTTTCTCTATATGCTGAAGCCAGATTATGCGTCAGGATATGATTATCCAGCACGTTTTATGTTGCTAGGTGAGGCCTTTTATAACCAGCGTGAAATTACAGCGGGCAACACAAATAAAGCTCAAGGTTATTGGGCGGTGGCAGATTACCAGTTTTTGCCTGCGCACCATATTGGCATAGGGCTGGAATCTACTGAAGGAATATTGGATAAATCTATTAAGTCGGATGCGTACTCCATGCATTATAGCTGGTACTATGGTTCGCATAGTCGTTTGCAATTAGAGGCACGCCGTCTAAAAATAGATAATGAAGATGATGGTCTGGAGATTCTACTTCAATGGAATATCGTGTTGGGTCCACACAGTGAAAAACCATTTTTGCCCATGTTAGGGCAGTGAAATTGGTATAGTTACAACGCATATAACAAGGCAAATTAACTTGGACAGTTTAAAGCAGCGCACCTCGCTCCTCTGCTTTAAACTGCCGGTTATTTGCGACGTTAGAAACTGGTCGAACGATGGCGGCCGCCCACCGGCCGCCCTTGCCTGGGCAGCGCTTATATCCGCGTTGTAGGGTCGACTACTTCTTTCATAAAAGATCCTCGTGAGCGAACGCTAAGAGTGGCAGGAATCACTGAAAGATTGGGAACCGTGGTGCTTTGGCGCAGGGATCACCTGGCGGGCTTTCCCTGGGGGCTCAGTCCGGCGATGTCTCAGGCGACGCCGCCCAACTGGTATAACCAAGCTCCATGATTCGCGCGACTTCCTCATCCGGTACTGCCGAAAGGTCACCCAGCTCCAGCGTGTCGTAATGGAATGCGTAGAGCCGGGAGGTGAATTCGGCAATGGGCAGGGAGGCCTCGCCGCGGAACTCGCCGTGGCCCCGGGTGGAGCAGGTAATTCCCTGGCCCCAGTCCTGACCACTGTCGTTGTTGGGGTTGAAAAAGTAGACCCGCATCTCATTGCGGGGGCTGAGCCCGACCCTCAGGATGTTGATGGCGTGGCGGCCTACAAAGCGTGCGGCGCTGTCGGTAACGGCAATACCGGCCGGCTGGGCGTGGATTACGGGCAGGTGGCCGTTGTAGAAAGGGTGGTAGCTGGCATAGAAGTGCCGGATGAAGCCCTCGTAGTCGTGCACCTCGCCAGTGTAAATATCAGCCACCACACGGAACCCGTGGCTGACCCACCAGCCATAGAATTCCGGGTTGATCCAGCGGTGGGCATCGTCGTCGCGGTTTTCACAACGGCGCCACATTTCGCCGTAGATGCGATCGAGGTGGGGGATGAGGATCAGAGATACCGGATCTACATCGACCGGTGTTTCCTTGACCAGCCCGGGCTCCAGGTCCCTGGAAGAGACGTTCTCGCCTTCGAAGCGGCTTAGCACTTCGTTGTCCCGGGCCGCCCAGGTCAGTACCTGAAGGAGATAATCGGCCTCGTTGGCCGCCCATACCGACAGGCCGATGGCAGACTGGCAGGTAGGGTTGTTGCCCTGGCCCACACCCAGCGGCTGCCCCAAAAGGTTGATGACACCGGCCAGCAGGAATACCCGGGGCGGTCGGGCATCGCCAAAGGCCTCTCGAAGGGTATTGGCGGTCTCCGCCGACAGTTTGAGTTGGATCTGCCGCCACAGGGCCTGGGCCACAGAGGGCGTAAACAGTGAGCCCCGCTCCAGCATCATGGTAAGGCCATATACGGCCTGGCAGGTCTCCGGGTATATGGCTTCGTCAATCAGGGCATGGACCAGTTCAGTGTAGCAGTAGAGATCGTCCAGGCCGGTCATGGTCAGCCCCAGTATGGTGGGTATCAGATCGTCCTGATCATTGTTGCGCAGGAACCTCAGCATAACCGCGTGGTACGGGGAGGCCAGACCGGTGTCGTGCATGCTGCGGGCAAAGCAGGTGGCTTCGGAAGCGAGGGTTAGGTCGTCCATCTCGGTCAGACGCTGCTCATAAACCTGCAGGCCGGGGTCTTCAGCGCTGCCCGGTGTGGGCGCAAACAGGGCGTTGACCAGGCGGGTTGCGGCGACGTTTTTGTTGGTTTCTATCTTCGGGTCATAGAGGCACTTGGCGATCTGGCCGATCATCTCGCAGATGCTGTCGACCTGCACCGGCCCCTGGTCCAGGAGGCGCCAGACTTCCGCCACCAGGCTGTCCAGCAGGCTCTCATAGCCGAGGTGGGAAATCAGATACCGGTAGAGTTCCTGGACAATCATCCCGAGCTGTTTCGGGCGCTCCCGGTCGGCTTCCGTGAGTTGGCCAGACAGCAGATCCAGGTTCAACGCCATAACCTGGGTCAGGAAGTATCGTGCCTGTTCTGCGGAAATGCCGGGGTGGAAGTAATCGCCCCGGGTGACGGCAAGCATTCGTAGCTCACTGATGGCCTCTACGATGGTTGTAACAGCACCGGCCTCGCGCAGGGAGTGCTTGGCCAGTGCCGGCTGGAGGATTGCCGGCTGAGCCCAGTCGCTGGAGCCGAAGATGCCGGCGGATTCCAGCGAGCGAACCCGCCGGTACAGGGCGTCAAAGCCGCCCGGGAGCGTCATCAGCATTCGGGTGCGCTCTAGCAGCCCAAGGCTGGAGGCCTTGGGGTCGGTGCGACGGGCGCGGGCGAAATCTCCCAGCGCTACATCAAACTGCCTCAATGCCGGCCCGAGCGCAGGATCAGCGTTTTGGTGCGCCATAGCTTCGTCTCCCTCGATCTCTTTTGGCTAGATGTTTGAGGTGGATGCTCAACCGCCGGCCTCCCGATAGGTCACCATACGCTGTTTCTCTTCATCCCAGAGGGCGTACCGGAAGCAGTCCGCAATGTCGCGGGGTGCAAGGGTCGTTATTAGCGGTGATTGTAGTTCAGGAATGGTCGCCATCACTTCGGGAAGGCGGTAGAAGGGAATTCGAACGTTGAGATGATGAATATGGTGGTAGCCAATATTTCCGGTAAACCACTGCATAACCCGATTCATCCGCATGAAACTCGAAGACTCCATGGCTCCCCGGTAAAAGGTCCAGGCTTCGGGCGAGGCAATCTGCATACGCCGGAAACTGTGCTGGGCAAAAAACAGATAGCACCCCATCGCGGCGGCAAGGGTCATGGGCAACAGGATGACATAGAAGACCAGACCGAATCCGCCCAGCACCCACAGCACGGCGATCAACCCGAAATGACTGAACAGGGCTATCAACGAGTCGATGTGTTTGCGGGGGGTCTTCAGCAAGGGTATGAGCGTAATGTTCAAACCGAAAACAATGGGGTAGCTCAACAGCACCACCAGGGGATTCCGCTGGGCGCGATAGGTAAAGCGTTGCCACCGCGTTGAGTCTTGCCACATACGGGCGGTTATAAGCGGAAAAGCGCCCACGCTGGCATCCGAAATCTGGCCCACATGGCCGTGGTGATAATTGTGGCTGGCACGCCAGGAGCGGGTTGGCGTGAGAGTCAAGGCGCCGTAGGTATGGAAGAGCCAGTAGGCAACCCGGGAGTCTTTTAGAATTGCACCGTGCAGGTAATCGTGAAAGGTGATGAAGGCGCGCACCATCAGCAGGGCGCCCAATACCGAAAACACCACTCTGAGGGGCCACCACGGGATCACCCCGGCGGCCGTCAGTGCGGCAAACACCAACCCAAAGGTAGAGCCGACATACCACCAGCTTGTTGCAGCAGATTCTTCAACGTAAGGTTTCGTGGCCTCAAGCAGCTCCCGCCCTACCCGGATATCTTCGCTGTGTTCCGGCAAGCTGTCGTCCGATTCCCGGACATTGTCCTGACGCATGGCCCGTCCCCCCCCTGCCTATAAAATTAGATCTTTTGGCAGGTAATTTCCAACGGCAGGAAACGCTGAAAGCTCTGGGTATCGGCGGTACGCCTGAAAGAACAAACCCCGACAAAAGCCGGGGTCTGAAGGTTTTCGCGAAGCAGCGAGGAGAAGTTACTTCTTCAACCCCATCTCCTCAATTGAAATCTCCCGCATCTTGAACTTCTGGATCTTCCCGGTGACGGTCATCGGGAATTCATCCACGAACTTGTAGTTCTTCGGGATCTTGAAGTGGGCGATCTTGCCCTTGCAGAAGGCCTGCAGGTCCTCTGCGGTGACCGGGGCCGCTTCGGGGGCCAGTTTCACCCAGGCAATCAGCTCTTCACCGTACTTGTCATCGGGAATGCCGGTTACCTGCACTTCCTCGATGGCCGGATGGGTGTAGAGGAACTCTTCGATTTCCTTCGGGTAGATGTTCTCACCGCCGCGGATGACCATGTCCTTGATGCGACCAACAATCTGGACGTAGCCCTCTTCGTCCATGGTGGCCAGGTCGCCGGTGTGCATCCAGCCGGCACTGTCTATAGCTTCACGGGTTTTTTCCTCGTTGTTCCAGTACTTCAGCATCACGCTGTAGCCGCGGGTGCACAGTTCGCCGATTTCGCCGCGCGGGACCACGTTGCCGCTGGCCGGGTCCACGATCTTGGTTTCCAGGTGCGGCTGGGTGCGGCCCACGGTGGTGACCTGCTTCTCGAACGGGTCGAGGGAGCTGGTCTGGGTGGATACCGGGCTGGTTTCGGTCATGCCGTAGGCAATCTGAACTTCTTTCATGTTCATCTTGCCGTTGACCTTCTTCATCACCTCGGCCGGGCAGATGGAACCGGCCATGATGCCGGTGCGCAGGCTGGAGAGATCGTAGGTTTCAAACTCCGGCTCGGCCAGTTCGGCGATGAACATGGTGGGCACGCCATACAGGGCGGTGGCCTTTTCCTGGTGTACGGCCTGCAGCACGGATTTTGGTTCAAAGCCTTCACCCGGGTAGATCATGGTGGCACCGTGGGTAATGCAGCCGAGGTTGCCCATCACCATGCCGAAGCAGTGGTACAGGGGCACCGGGATCACCAGGCGGTCGTTTGCTGTGAAGCGCTGACTCTCGGCCACGAAGTATCCGTTGTTGAGGATATTGTGGTGGGTGAGGGTGGCGCCTTTCGGGTTGCCGGTGGTGCCGGAGGTGAACTGGATGTTGATGGGGTCATCGAACTGCAGCTCGCTCTGGCGTTTGTCCAGATCGTCTTCGGAGACGTCGCCGGCGAAGCCCAGGAACTCTTTCCAGGTCCACATGCCGTCGTGCTTGTCTTCATGCACGTTGATCACGGCGCGCAGCTCCGGTACGTGGTCGGCCTTGAGTTTGCCGGGGACGCTGCGCTTCAGTTCCGGCGCCAGCTCGTAGATCATCTCGCGGTAGTTGGAACCCTTGAAGGCGTCCGCCGTTACCAGCGTGGTGATGCCGGCCAGGTTCAGGGCGTATTGCAGCTCGTGCACGCCGTAGGCCGGGTTGATGTTCACCAGGATGGCGCCCACTTTCGCGGTGGCGAACTGGGTAACGGTCCACTCATAACGGTTGGGGGACCAGATGCCCACGCGGTCGCCGCGCTTCACGCCGATGGCCATGAAGGCGCGGGCGGCTTCGTTGACCTTTTCAACGAATTCTTTGTAGGTCCAGCGAATGTCCTGGTGCAGGCACACCAGGGCTTCGTTGTCCGGATACTGTTCGGCGGTGCGGTCGAGCATTTGACCGATGGTCATGCCCAGCAGGGGCACTTCCGCGGTTCCGCTCGTATAGCTTGGTAGAGTCTTGCTCATATCTCTGCCTCCATTGTTTTTGTATTCGAGGGCGAGCAGGGTTGCGGTCCTGCTAGCGACTCTGACTGTGATACTCGGGGTTTGGTTGCATATCGCTGGCAATCGCCACGCGATTGGACATGTTGTAAAAACCGACCAGGTTGCTCAGGTCCCAGATTCCGCGGTCGCTGAGTCCTGCATCCCGCAGGGCCTGCGTGTCTTTTTCGGTGACGGTGGCCGGTGAGCGAGTCAGGTGGGATGCAAAGTCCAGCATCGCCCGCTGGCGCTTGTCGAGTCTGGCGCTGCGGTAATTCATGACCATGTGCTCGCCCAGTTGGGGATCACCGCTCAGTACCCGCACGGCGGCGCCGTGGGCCACCAGGCAGTAGAAGCATTTGTTCTCTGAGGAGACCACCACGGCCACCATTTCCCGCTCCAGTTTGGAGAGTTCCCCTTCACCGAGCATGAGTTCGTTGTAGAGGCGGGTGAAGCCTTCCAGCTGTTTAAGGTTCTGGCTGTAGGCGGTGAGTACGTTCGGAATCATGCCCAGCTTTTCCTGGCAGATCTGGAAGTACTTCCGGGTGTCTTCCGGCATGTCGCTGATCTCCGGGATCGGGAGATCCAGGGCGACTACGTTTTTATTACTCATTCTTGCTGACTCCTAGCCTTCAGGATTTGGTGCAGTGGCGAGCGGGTACGACTTCCCGGGACACGCTGTGAATACCTCCCTGTACGCTTGCCTGCAGCATCCATGCTGCAGACAGTCCCGGGAAGTCGTACCCGCTCACCACGTTAATCATTGGCAGTTACCGCCTAGCGCCTGTCCTACTTTGGAGCCATTTGCACGGTTCAGTTGGCCGCAGATCCAGTCGCCGGTTGCCACTAATTTTTCGAGATCAACACCTGTTTCTATACCCAGGCCGTTAAGCAGGTATAGCACGTCTTCGGTGGCGACGTTGCCGGAAGCGCCCTTGGCATAGGGGCAGCCGCCGAGGCCGGCGACGGAGGCGTCGATAACCGCAATGCCTTCTTCCAACACCGCGTAGAGGTTGGCCAGGGCCTGGCCGTAGGTGTCGTGGAAGTGGGCGGCCAGCTTTTCCAGGGGAACATGGGCGGCGACGGCTTCAAGCATGCGCTTGGCTTTGATGGGTGTGCCCACGCCGATGGTGTCGCCCAGGGAGATTTCGTGGCAGCCCATGTTGTAGAGGGCTTTGGCCACGGCAGCGACCTGCTCGGGAGCAATGTCGCCTTCGTAAGGGCAGCCCATCACGGTGGAAACATAGCCGCGCACGGGGATGCCGTGCTTGCGGGCTTCTTCCACTACCGGTGCAAAGCGTTCAAGGCTTTCGGCGATGGTGCAGTTGATGTTCTTTTTGGTGAAGGATTCGGAGGCAGCGCCGAATACCGCAACCTCGTCTGCCTTGGCTGCCAGTGCGCCCTCAAAGCCTTTCAGGTTTGGGGTGAGGGCGGAGTAGCGTACGCCGGGCTTACGGGTAATGCCGGCCATCACTTCGGCGGCGTCGCCCATCTGCGGCACCCATTTCGGGGACACAAAGCTGGCGGCCTCAATGTGGCTCAGGCCGCTGTCTGCCAGGCGGTCGATCAGCCCGGTTTTGATGGCGGTGGCGATCACCGGGCCGGGCTCGTTCTGGAGTCCGTCCCGGGGGCTCATCTCAACCAGGCGAACCTGTCTGGGAAAGGCCATCAGCCTGCCTCCTCTTCAGTCACTTCAATGGCGATCAGTTCGGCACCTTCTGAGACCTGGTCGCCTTCGGCGAAGAAGATTTCCGTCACCACGCCGTCGGCCGGGGCCTTGATGGCGTGTTCCATCTTCATGGCTTCCATGATCACCAGGCTCTGGCCGGCGGTGACCTTGTCGCCGACTTTGGCCTGAACGGCCACGATGGCGCCGTTCATGGGCGCGGCCAGGCTGCCTTCGCCGGCTATTTCCTCGAAGCCGTAGGTTTCCCGGTATAGGGTGCAGTTGAAGGTGTCACCTTCGTAGAACAGCACCAACTGGTCGTTGTGCAGGTTGCCGTGGATGCTGATGCGGTGGCCGTTGATCACGGCCTGCAGGTAATCGTCATCCAGGCGGGCGGTGAGGTTGTATACGCTGCCGCCCACGAACACCTGATAGCGGTCGTCCCGTTCCAGGATCTTCAGGTCGTGAATCTCCTCACCCACCTGAAGTTGCAGGGGCTGGGCGTATTCGGAGTTCATGCGCCAGCTGTTCTGGCGGCCAAACGGTGACCAGGGGTCGGTGCTCACCACTTCCCGGGATTTACGCTGCTCCAGTACGAAGCCGGCGGCCAGTACCAGGGCCTTGTGGGTATCGAGTTTCGATTTCGGGAACAGCAGTTCCCGGTGATCGTCGATAAAGCCGGTGGTCAGGTCCGCTTCCCGGAACGGCTGGGCATCGGCCAGGGCGTGCAGGAACCGGATGTTGGTTTTCACGCCGGCAATGCGGTAGTGCTCCAGGGCCTGAACCATGCGGTTGATGGCCTGGTCCCGGGTTTCATCCCACACGATGAGTTTGGCGATCATTGGGTCGTAGTGGATGCTGATGTCGTCGCCTTCGGTAACGCCGGTATCCACACGCACGTGGGCGCTTTCATCCGGGGTGCTCAGGTAGCGCAGGTTGCCGGTGGCGGGCAGGAAGTCCTGGTCCGGGTCTTCGGCATAGATACGCGCTTCCAGGGCGTGGCCCCGGGTTTTTACCTGGGACTGCTCCAGCGGCAGCGGGTCGCCCCAGGCTACCTTCAATTGCCATTCCACCAGGTCCTGGCCGGTGACCATTTCGGTGACCGGGTGCTCTACCTGCAGGCGGGTGTTCATTTCCATGAAGAAGAAGGAGCCGTCCACGTCGTACAGGAACTCGACGGTGCCGGCGCCTACGTAGTCGATGGCCTGGGCGGCTTTTACCGCCGCCTCACCCATGGCTTTGCGGGTGTCTTCGCTCAGGCCGGGGGCCGGGGCTTCTTCCAGGACTTTCTGGTGGCGGCGCTGCACAGAACAGTCCCGCTCGGCCAGGTACACACCGTTGCCATCCTGATCACAGAATACCTGGATTTCCACGTGCCGTGGCTGGGTCAGGTAGCGTTCGATGAGCATATCCGGGTTGCCGAAGGCGTTCTTCGATTCCCGTTTGGCGGCGGCCAGGGCGTCGTCGAAGTCTTCCATGCGCTCTACCACGCGCATGCCTTTGCCACCGCCGCCGGCGACGGCCTTGAGCAGCAGCGGGAAGCCGCATTTTTCGGCTTCTGCCCGGAGTGTTTCCGGGTCCTGGTCGTCGCCATGGTAACCGGGCACCAGGGGCACGCCCGCTTTTTCCATGATGGCCTTGGCGGCGGACTTGGAGCCCATGGCGGCAATAGCCGGGGAGGGCGGGCCGATGAACACCAGGTTATTGGCTTCACAGGCTTCGGCAAAGCCGGTGTTCTCCGAGAGGAAGCCGTAGCCCGGATGAATAGCCTGGGCACCGCTCTTCCTGGCAATCTCGATGATCTTTTCGGCTCGCAGGTAGCTCTCGGAGCTGGGTGCCGGGCCGATGTGGAAGGCTTCGTCGGCCATGGCCACGTGCCGGGCGTTGGCGTCGGCGTCTGAATAGACGGCCACGCAGCGAATACCCATGCGGTGGGCGGTTTGTATGATCCGGCAGGCAATTTCGCCCCGGTTGGCAATGAGAATTTTGCTGAACATTAGTCTGTCTCCGGAACCCAGTTGGCCTTGCGCTTGTTCAGGAAGGCATTGAGCCCTTCCTGCCCCTCTTCACCCACCCGGATATCCGCTATGCGGTGCGCGGTGTCGTCAATCACGTCGTCGTTGATGGGCTTGTGGCTAACGGCAAATACCAGGTCCTTGGCAGCCCGCATGGCTTCCGGGCCGTTGGTGACCAGTTGTTGCACCATCTCGTTGCAGCGGGCTTCCATGGCCTCGACATCGTCGCAGACGATGTGCACCAGGCCGTAGTCCTGTGCCTGCCGGGCGTTGAACACTTCGGCAGAGATAAAGTAGCGGCGGGCCTGGCGTTCCCCAATGGCGCTTACCACGTAGGGGCTGATCACCGCCGGGATCAGGCCGAGTTTCACTTCGCTCAGGCAGAAGCTGGATTTCTCGGTGGCGATGACGATGTCGCAGCAGGCGGCCAGGCCCACGGCGCCGCCATAGGCGGCACCTTGTACCAGGCCAATCACCGGCTTGCGCAGGCCATTGAGTACTTCCATCAGCCGGGCCAACTGGCGGGCATCGTCCAGGTTTTCCTTGTGGCCGTTGTCGGCCATGCGGCGCATCCAGCCAAGGTCGGCCCCGGCGGAGAAATGCTTGCCCTCGGAGCGTAGGATCACCACCTTGGTTTTGCTGTTGGAGCTCACCTCGGTGAGGGTGTTGATCAGCTGCTGGATGATCACGTCGTCAAAGGCGTTGCGTTTGTCGGGGCGATTAAGGACCACCTCGGCAATGCCCCCGGCGCGGTGTCTGAGCAGAACTGCGGATTCGGTGTCTGTCATGTCATTCTCCCCGATTACATCCGGAACACGCCGAAGCGTGTCGGTTTGGCCGGGCGGTTAAGGGTGGCAGACAGGCTCAGGGCAACCACTTCGCGGGTCTGGGCCGGGTCGATCACGCCGTCGTCCCACAGCCGTGCACTGGCGTAGTAGGGGTGGCCCTGGTGCTCGTAGGTGTCGATGATCGGCTGTTTGAATTCGGCCTCTTCTTCGGCGCTCCACTCCTGGCCTTTACGTTCCATGCCCTCGCGGCGCACGGTGGCCATGACGCCGGCGGCCTGTTCGCCACCCATCACCGAGATGCGGGCATTGGGCCACATCCACAGGAAGTCCGGGCTGTAGGCGCGGCCGCACATGCCATAGTTGCCGGCGCCGAAGCTGCCGCCGATCAGTACGGTGATCTTGGGCACGTTGGCGCAGGCCACGGCCATCACCATCTTGGCGCCATGCTTGGCAATGCCTTCGGATTCGTACTTCTGGCCGACCATGAAGCCGGTGATATTCTGCAGGAACAGCAGCGGGATGTTGCGCTGGCAGCAGAGCTCCACAAAGTGCGCGCCTTTCTGGGCAGACTCACCGAACAGGATGCCGTTGTTGGCGATGATGCCCACCGGATAGCCGTGGATATGGGCAAAACCGGTCACCAGGGTCTGGCCGTAGTAGCGTTTGAACTCGTCAAACTCGGAGCCATCAACGATGCGGGCGATCACGTCGCGTACGTCGAACTGTTTGCGCAGGTCAGTGCCGACGATGCCGTAGATTTCCTCGGCGTCGTACAGCGGCGCTTTCGGCTTGCGGATCTCGACGTCCACTGGCTTGCGGCGGTTCAGGTTGGAGACGCAGCGCCGGGCGATTTCCAGGGCGTGAGCGTCGTTTTCGGCGTAATGGTCGGCAACACCGGAGATCTTGCAGTGTACGTCGGCACCGCCCAGGTCTTCGGCGCTGACCACTTCACCGGTGGCGGCTTTCACCAGCGGCGGGCCGGCCAGGAAGATGGTGCCCTGGTTGCGGACGATGATGGATTCGTCAGCCATGGCGGGTACGTAGGCGCCGCCGGCGGTGCACAGGCCCATGACGACGGCAATCTGGGGGATGTCGTCGGCGGACATGCGGGCCTGGTTGTAGAAGATGCGGCCGAAGTGGTCGCGGTCCGGGAAGACTTCGTCCTGTCTTGGCAGGTTGGCGCCGCCGGAATCGACCAGGTAGATGCAGGGCAGGCGGTTCTGCAGGGCGATTTCCTGGGCGCGCAGGTGTTTTTTGACGGTCAGCGGGTAGTAGCTGCCGCCTTTCACCGTGGCGTCGTTGGCGATGATCATGCATTCGGTGCCGGAGACGCGGCCCACGCCGGCAATGACGCCCGCTGCGGGGACTTCTTCATCGTAGACGTTGTAGGCGGCGAACTGGCCGATTTCCAGGAAGGGGGAGCCGTCGTCCAGGAGGCGGTTTATGCGCTCGCGGGGCAGCAGTTTGCCACGGGCGATGTGGCGCTCCTGGTAGGAGGGGCCACCGCCTTGCTGGATGGTGGAAACTTTGTCGCGCAGGTCCGCTACGGCGGTTGCCATGGAGTCCTGGTTGGCCTGGAATTCGTCAGACCTCGGGTTTATTTTGCTTTGCAGTATCGTCATGTTTTCCGGGCCTCGAGTTTCGGGGCGGCGGGACTGGCGGGGTGTCGCTCCGGGAACCGCTACGAGCACGTCCATGTGCGCTTGTTTCCGGCCATCCTTGGCCTCCAACATTCCCGGACCGTCCTGCCGCCGCCCCCTCCGTCATACTTTGGGTGCTGGCCGTCCCTGGCTTTCTTCGCTTTGGACAGCCTCTGGCTTGAAGCTGCGTTTTACTTGTTCAGGTACAGCTCTCGGCCGATCAGCATCCGGCGGATTTCGGACGTTCCGGCACCGATTTCGTAGAGTTTGGCGTCCCGCAGCAGTCGGCCAGTCGGGTATTCGTTGATGTAGCCGTTGCCGCCGAGCAATTGGATGGCGTCCAGAGCCAGTTTGGTGGCCATTTCCGCGGAGTAGAGAATGACGCCGGCGGCGTCTTTGCGGGTAGTTTCGCCTCGGTCGGCGGACATGGCGACCATATAGACGTAGGACTTGGCTGTGTTCATCCAGGTGTACATGTCGGCGACTTTGCCCTGTACCAGTTGGAATTCGCCGATGGCCTGGCCGAACTGTTTGCGCTCGCGGATGTAGGGGACGACCACGTCCATGGCGGCCTGCATGATGCCCAGGGGACCGCCGGAGAGGACGAGACGCTCGTAGTCGAGGCCGCTCATCAGGACTTTGGCGCCGTTGCCAACGCCGCCCAGAATGTTTTCTTTGGGAACCTTGCAGTCTTCGAACACCAGTTCACAGGTGTTGGAGCCGCGCATGCCGAGTTTGTCGAGTTTCTGGTGGCGGCTGAAGCCCGGGGCGTCGCGTTCTACGATGAAGGCGGTAACGCCCTTGGAGCCGGCCTGGGTGTCGGTCTTGGCGTAGATGACGTAGGTATTCGCATCCGGGCCGTTGGTGATCCACATTTTGGTGCCGTTGAGGACGTAGTGGTCACCGGCGTCTTTGGCGCTGAGCTTCATGGAGATGACGTCGGAGCCGGCATTGGGCTCGGACATGGCCAGGGCGCCGATGTGTTCACCACTGACGAGCTTCGGCAGGTATTTCTGTTTCTGCTCTTCGGTGCCGTTGCGGTGAATCTGGTTTACACACAGGTTGGAGTGGGCACCGTAGGAGAGGCCAACGGAGGCGGAGGCGCGGCTGATTTCTTCCATGGCGATGACATGCGCCAGGTAGCCCATGTCGGAGCCGCCGTATTCTTCGCTCACGGTGATACCCAGCAGGCCCATGTCGCCCATTTTCCGCCACAGGTCCATGGGGAACTCGTTGTTGCGGTCGATTTCCTCGGCGCGGGGTGCGATTTCAGCGGCGGCGAAGCCGTTGACCTGCTCACGCAGCATGTCGAGGGTTTCACCGAGGCCGAAATTGAGCTCTGAGTATTGTGATTTCATCGTTGGCTACCTTTGGTTTTTGTCATTGGTGTTCAGCGGTCTGCCGGGCTTCGTCGTCGGCCAGGGCCTGCTGTTTCTTTTTGTTCTGCAGTTCAGCCAGGGCTTCGCGGCACCGGGTTTCGGCTGTGTCTATTTCCATTTCCGCCTGGGCAATGTCGTTCTTTTGCTGTTCCATTTGTGCTCGTTTGTTGGCCAGAATGGTCAGCATCTTGTGAAGCTGTTTCTCATTTCCGCTGAGGGTTTCGTCCCACAGGTCAAACAGCTCTTTGGTTTCGGCCAGGGAAAAACCCATGCGCTTGCCCCGGAGGATGAGCTTCAGGCGCACCCGATCCTTTGAACTGAAGATCCGTGTCTGCCCGCGCCGTGAGGGCTTGAGCAGCTCCTGATCTTCGTAGAAACGAATGCTCCGGGTTGTTACATCGAACTCTTTGGCGAGCTCGCTGATGCTGAATGTCTTCTTTATGTCCATTGGGATTTCCTTTTTAGACTTAGGTTAGATAAAGTTTACGTAAACGTAAAGTAGTTTTAGAGTCCGATTTTAAACAAACAGAATCCTGAAAAGGGGGAGTGAACGATGGAATTTAAAAATGTAGCAGCCATTGTAACAGGCGGGGCTTCCGGGCTGGGCGAGGGTGCTGCCCGTGCGCTGGCGGCTGCCGGGTGCAAGGTGGCTATTCTGGATCTTCAGAAAGCGCAGGGTGAAAAGGTGGCAGCGGATATCGGCGGGATCTTCCTGGAGTGCGATGTCAGCTCGCCGGACAGCGCCGAGGCAGCCATCAAGGCAGCACGGGAAGCCCATGGCCATTGCGGCATTGCGGTGAACTGTGCCGGTATTGCCCCCGCCTCGAAGATTCTGGGCCGTGATGGTGTGATGCCGCTGGAGAACTTCAGCAAGGTTATCCAGGTCAACCTTATTGGCACCTTTAACATTATGCGCCTGGCGGCGGCGGAAATGGCCCAGCGTGAGCCGAATGCCGATGGTGAGCGTGGCGTGATCATCAACACGGCGTCGGTGGCCGCTTATGAAGGCCAGATCGGCCAGGCGGCGTATAGTGCTTCCAAGGGTGGCGTGGTTTCTCTGACACTCCAGTCCGCCCGTGAGCTGGCCCGGGAAGGTATCCGGGTGAATACCATTGCGCCGGGACTGTTCATGACGCCGATGATGGCTGGCATGCCTGAAGAAGTTCAGGAGAGCCTGGCTGCTACGCTGCCGTTCCCGAAGCGGCTCGGCAAACCGGAGGAGTTTGGCATGATGGTAGACCAGATGGTGCGTAACCCGGTTCTCAACGGCGAGGTCATCCGCCTCGATAGCGCCCTGCGTATGGCGCCCAAGTGACATCATTCAATTGCAGGAGACATTCATGACCATGTCTGTTGATAAAGAAGAACTGGCGATGTTCCGTGAGTCGGTGATCAGGGCTCTGGAAGCCGAGGTTAAGCCTCATTACGAAGCCTGGGAGAAGACCGGCATCGTGCCCAGGGAGCTGTGGAACACCCTCGGCAACGCCGGCATGCTGTGTGTCGACGTGCCCGAAGAGTGCGGGGGGGTCGGTGCACCCTTCCAGTTCTCCGTGGTTGTGGGAGAAGAGCTTGCCCGCATGGGGTTCGGCGCGCTGTCCACCAATGTGATGGTGCACTCGGATATTGTTGCGCCGTACCTTAGCCACCTTGCCAGCGAAGAGCAGAAGCAGCAGTGGCTGCCAAAGCTGGTTTCCGGGGAGGCGGTTGGCGCCATCGCCATGACCGAACCCGGCGCCGGCAGTGACCTGCAGGCGATCCGCACCAGTGCCGTGAAGGATGGCGACGACTACATCCTCAATGGCTCGAAGACCTTCATCACCAACGGCCAGCACGCCGACATGGTCATCGTGGCCGCCAAGACGGATCCCAAAGCCGGTGCCCGAGGCATCAGCCTGTTCCTGGTGGATACGTCACTGCCGGGCTACAGCAAGGGCCGGAACCTGGACAAGATCGGCCAGCATTCCGGTGACACCTCCGAGATGTTCTTCTCGGATATGCGCATTCCGTCTTCTGCTCTTCTGGGTGAGGAAGGGCAGGGTTTCATGTACCTGATGCGCGAGCTGCCCCGGGAGCGGCTGGTGATTGGTGCCCTTGGTGTTGCCGCCGCCCGTGGCTCCCTCGACCTGACCATCGCCTATGCCCAGGAGCGGGAACTGTTCGGCCAGAAACTGGCCCAACTGCAAAACACCCGGTTTGAAATCGCCCGCATGGAGACCGATTACCGGGTCAACAAGGCGTTCGTGGACCAGTGTATTGATCAGTACGATCTGGGCGAGCTGGATGCCCCAACTGCCTCCATGGCCAAGTACAGCGCCACCGAGATGCAGTGTCGCGTGGCCGATGGTTGTTTGCAGCTGTTTGGCGGTTACGGCTATACCACGGAGTACCCGATCTCCCGGAACTTTATCGACGCCAGGGTGCAGCGGATTTACGGTGGCACCTCGGAAGTGATGAAAGAAATTATTGCCCGTTCTGTGCTGGGCAAAGCCTGAAACCCGGGAACCTAATCCGGTTCTATAGAGGGCAATTCGAATGTTTGGGGTCCGAGCAGGGGGATGCCTTTCCGGGACTGTCCAAAACATGGATGTTTTGGACAAGCGTACAGGGACGTATATACCGCGTGTCCCGGAAAGGCATCCCCCTGATCGGGCCCTCCCCCAAATCAGGAGGACAATCAAATGAACAGCAATGACGTAGTAATAGCAGGTTCCGCAAGAACACCAATGGGCGGCATGATGGGCTCCCTCAGTTCCGTGCGTTCCCCGGATCTGGGCGCCACCGCCATCAGGGCGGCCATCGAACGCTCCGGCCTCCAGCCGGCTGACATCCAGGAAGTGATCATGGGCTGCGTACTGCCCGCGGGCCTCGGCCAGGCCCCGGCCCGCCAGGCCTCCCGTGCCTCCGGCATCCCGGACAGCTCCGGCTGCACCACCGTCAACAAGATGTGCGGCTCCGGCATGCAGGCCGTGATCATGGCCCACGACCAGATCAAGGCCGGCACCAACAACATCATGATCGCCGGCGGCATGGAAAACATGAGCCAGGCGCCGTACCTGTTGCCCAAAGCCCGCGCCGGCATGCGCATGGGCCACGGCCAGGTGATGGACAGCATGTTCCTGGACGGCCTGGAAGACGCCTATGAAGGCGGCCTGATGGGCGTGTTCGCCCAGCGCACTGCTGACAAATACGACATCAGCCGCCAGGCCATGGATGAATTCGCTATCGGCTCCCTGCAGAAATCCCTGGCCGCCATCGAAAACGGCTGGTTCCGGGACGAGATTGTTCCAGTGACTGTCTCTGGCCGTGGTGGTGACACCAACGTCGACACTGACGAGCAACCGGGCAACGCCAAACCGGAGAAAATCCCGCATCTGAAACCGGCCTTCGCCAAAGACGGTTCGGTGACCGCCGCCAACTCCAGCTCCATCAGCGACGGCGCCTCTGCGCTGGTGCTGGCATCCGCTGCTGAAGCCGACGCCCGCGGCCTGACGCCCCAGGCCCGTATCCTGGCCCACGCCACCCATGCCCGCTTGCCGGCCGAGTTCACCCTGGCGCCCATCGGTGCCATCGAAAAAGTGCTGAAGAAAGCCGGCTGGAGCGTGGACGACGTGGATCTGTTCGAGATCAATGAAGCCTTCGCGGTGGTCACCCTGGCGGCCATTAACGAGCTCAAACTCCCAGCCGAAAAGGTCAACGTCCACGGTGGCGCCTGCGCCCTTGGTCACCCGATTGGTTCTTCGGGGTCGCGGATCATCGTTACCCTGATTAATGCCCTGAAGCAGCGTGGCCTGAAGCGTGGCGTAGCTTCACTGTGTATTGGTGGGGGCGAGGGTACCGCCGTGGCCATTGAGCTGATCTGATCTGGCCCGGGAGGCAGCTCCGGTTTTGGTCTGCCTCCCCCCGCTCCTCACACTTCAAATCTGACGGGCCTGAAAATTTCTGGGCTCAATCCGGAGTTTTTTCAGCCGCGAGGTGAGGGTGGTTGGCTTGATGCCCAGCATCGCCGCCGCCCCGTCCTCCCCGAATACCCGGCCGCCACTCATTTCCAGGGCCTTTGTCAGGTTCTGTTTTTCCAGCTCTCTGAGTTCGTGTTCAGTCATCAGTTCGCCGTTGAAATGCCGGGCCGGCGGCGTTTGTTCGGGCGTGGGTCTGGCGGCGGAATCCGGCCCGGGAAGATCCAGGTCCAGTCTGCCGTTGGCGGTGATGACCTGGCGCTCAATCACGTTCTCCAGCTCCCTCACGTTGCCCGGCCACTGGTAGGCCTTGAGGGTCTCCACGTCCCGCTCTCTTAATGTCAGCTGGGGCCGGTTGAACTTCTGGCAGGCCCGGTTCAGGAATTCCCGGGCGAGAATGGGAATGTCTTCCCGGCGCCGGCGCAGTGGCACCGACTCGATAGGGAAGACGTTCAGGCGGAAGTAGAGGTCTTCCCGGAAGGCTTTCTCCTGAACTTCCGATTTCAGATCCCGGTTGGTGGCCGCGATGACCCGGACATCCACCGCCCGGGTGCGGTTTTCGCCCACGCGCTCGAACTGCTGGTCCTGCAGAACCCGAAGCAGTTTGCCTTGAAGTTCCAGCGGGATTTCCCCCACTTCGTCCAGGAACAGGGTGCCGCCGTCGGCCAGCTCGAACCGGCCCACGCGGTCGCTGACGGCGCCGGTGAACGCGCCCTTGATGTGGCCGAAAAACTCGCTCTCGAACAGGTCCTTGGGAATGGCCGCGCAGTTCACCCGGATCAGGGGCCGGTCCCGCCGGCTGCTGGACTGGTGGATGGCGCGGGCGATCAGTTCCTTGCCGGTGCCGGATTCGCCGGTGATCAGCACGTTGGCATCGGTCGGCGCTACCATGCTGATTCGTTGCACAATGGCTCGGATGGCCTCGCTCTGGCCAAGGATTTCGTGAAAGTGATATTCCGCGCTGAGTTCCTCCTGCAGGTAGGCGTTTTCCATTTCCAGCCGGTGTTTGAGGGTCTCCACCTCCTCCAGCGCTTTCTGCAGTTCTTTCTGGGCCTCGAGGCGTGCCGAGATATCCCGGAAGACCACCACGGCGCCCACCGGATGGCCGTTATCCAGAATCGGCGTGCTGGTGTATTCCACCGGGAAGCCAGTGCCGTCCTTGCGCCAGAACCAGTCCTCGCCTATCTGCTTCACGCTGGCGTCCCGGAACGCAGCATAAATGGGGCACTCTTTCAGGGGGAAGAGGCTGCCATCCGCATGGGAGTGATGCACAACGCGGTGAATGACCCGGCCCATCAGCTCATCAATACGCCAGCCCAGCATCCGTTCCGCGGCCGGGTTGGCAAAGGTGGTTCGCCCCTCCGCATCGACGCCGTAGATGCCTTCTCCGACCGCGTGCAGGATGAGCTGGTTCTCCCGTTCCATGTCCTTGAACAGTTCCTCCACCCGTCGCCATTCGAGCAGCCCTCCCCGGTGATAGTGGTTGGCATCGTGTCGTTCCCGAAGGGTACGCAACTGGCGGCGGTCCCGAAGCAGCAGCAAGACGTTCCGGGATTCCGCCTCGCCAACCCGGGAGGAGGAGATCTCCAGCTCCACTGTGTGGCCGTCCCTGCGCCTGAGCATGAAGTCTTTGCTCCAGCCGTGGCTTCGGAACAGGGTTTCTTCAGTGAAGGTAATCAGTTGCGGGCGCTGGTCAGGGAACAGAAGGGTGCAGGGGGTGCCCGTCAGGGATTGCCGGTCCGTGCCGATCATGCGGGCAAGGGCGCTGTTGGCCGCAACGACCAGATCCTGGCTGGCATCCACCAGCAGGGCGGCTTCGGGCAGGTGGTCGATCCAGTTCGTGGCGGCTATCGGAGTGATGGCGTTTTCGGGGCTCATGGGTCTGTCCTGTGTTATCCCGGATAAGACCAGACAAACCCTGTGCCAACTACGAAAAATCGTGGCATTTGCTACGAAAAATCGTTAACTACGAAAAATCGTAGTTGGTGAGATTCGTAGTCTTGGATTTAAACACCAGTTAAAACAGCGCATTAATAAAAAAACAGCAGTTGGCACAAACCCTGCGATAGCTCTTTCAGAACGTAAAAAAGGTCCGGCCCTTTTTCAACTCCGGATCCGAACTGCACCTTGGCTGCACCGCGAGAGTGCAAAAACAACCCGAGATTAGGGAGAGTGCCCCATGACCACAAAAAGCCTTGGTAATCCGTTTGACGGTGACCAGTCACTGATTCACGCCAGAACCTGTGGCTGTCCGGAATGCAAGCCCGGGCAGGAAACGCCGTCGGTGCCTCTGAATCTCCAGCAATCGACAAGCCAGGATGCATCGGCCTCCGAAGGCGCCATGGATTCCGAGGTCATGATGGACCGGGCAATCGAGAGCGCGGTGGTTCGGTCGGTGTTCGGCCACAACGATCACAGTCGCCGGAGCTTCATGAAAATGATGGGGGCGGGCACCGCGGCCGCGCTGCTGGGCAGCGTCTTTCCCATGGACAAGGCCAAGGCGGCGGTCAAGGAATCCCTGGGCAAGCTGGAGAAGACCAAACTCAACGTCGGCTTCGTGCCTATCACCTGTGCCACGCCCATCATTATGGCGCACCCCATGGGTTTTTATGAGCGCTACGGCCTGGATGTGACCGTTACCAAAACCGCCGGCTGGGCGGTGGCCCGGGACAAGTCCCTGGCAGGCGAATACGACGCTTCCCATATGCTGACCCCCATGCCCCTGGCCATGAGCATGGGCGCCGGTTCAACACCCGAGCCGTTTATCATGCCGGCGGTTGAGAACATTAATGGCCAGGCCATCGTCCTGCATGTGGATCACAAGGACAAGCGGGACCCGAAACAGTGGAAAGGCTTCAAGTTCGGGGTGCCGTTCGAATACTCCATGCACAACTTCCTGCTGCGCTACTACCTGGCCGAGAACGGTATCGACCCCGACAAGGACGTACAGATCCGCGTGGTGCCGCCGCCCGAGATGGTTGCCAACCTGCGTGCCGGTAACCTGGATGGCTACCTGTCTCCGGACCCGTTCAACCAGCGTGCGGTGTGGGAGAAGGTGGGCTTCATCCATATGCTCACCAAGGACATCTGGGAAGGCCACCCGTGCTGCGCCTTTGCCTGCAGCCAGCAGTTCGCCACCCGGAACCCGAATACCTACGGCGCCCTGCTGCGGGCGATCATCGACGCCACCCAGTACTCCAACAATCCGGATAACCGCAAGGAAATTTCCGAAGCCATTGCACCAAAGAACTACCTGAACCAGCCGGTTCCGGTGATCCAGCAGGTGCTCACCGGCTACTACGCCGATGGTTTGGGCGAGGTGAAAAACGTACCGGACCGTATCGACTTCGATCCGTTCCCCTGGCACTCCATGGGTGTCTGGATTCTCACCCAGATGAAGCGCTGGGGTTATATCGAAGGCGACGTGGATTACAAGGGGATCGCCGAACAGGTCTACCTGGCGGGCGAGACCGGCAAGGTCATGGAAGAACTGGGCTACACGGCACCGGACAGGACCTACAAGACCCACACCATCATGGGCAAGACCTTTGATTCGGATCGTGCCGAAGCCTATGCCCGCAGCTTCGCGATTGGAAGGGTGTAATCATGGCTTCGTTGAACGTACGGGCAGCACTGCTGTCGGTGTCGTTCCTGATTCTGGCCCTGGGGCTCTGGGAAATGGCAACCCAGCCCCCGGAAGCCCAGACCGGAATGACGGAATACGAGATACTGATGGGGGGTGCCGACCAGGAATCCCGGGTGCCGCCGCCCTCAGCGGTGATCAAGCTGGCCTGGGCCGAGTTGTCCAACCCGTTCTATGACGCCGGCGCCAACGACAAGGGTATCGGCATCCAGTTGGGGTATTCGGTGTACCGGGTGCTGACCGGCTACCTTGCTGCCATGGCCATCGCGCTGCCCATAGGTTTCCTGATTGGCATGTCGCCGTTGATGTACAAGGCGCTGAACCCGTACATCCAGGTTCTGCGCCCCATCTCGCCCCTGGCCTGGATGCCGCTGGCCCTGTTCATTATCCAGGATTCCGATGCCTCGGCGATCTTCGTGATCTTCATCTGCTCAATCTGGCCGATGTTGCTCAACACCGCCTTCGGCGTTGCCAATGTGAGGCAGGACTGGGTGAACGTGGCCCGCACCCACGAACTCGGGCCGCTGCGCACCGCCATCACGGTGATCCTGCCGGCCGCCGCACCGACCATCCTGACCGGTATGCGAATTTCCATCGGCATTGCCTGGCTGGTCATTGTCGCCGCGGAAATGCTCGTGGGCGGCACCGGCATCGGTTACTACGTGTGGAACGAGTGGAACAACCTGGACCTGGCCAGTGTGATCTTCTCCATCCTGATGATCGGGGTGGTCGGCATGCTGCTGGATCTGGCCCTGGGCAAGGCTCAGAAGCTGGTGGAATACAAAGAATGAGCGGTTCGGTGACGGGCAGCCGGCGCCGGCCTCAAACCTCCGAATGGAGACCTGTTATGAGTAAGTCATTCCTGGAAGTAGAGGGTTTGTCCAAAGTGTATCCGGACGGCCAGGGCGGCGAACTGACTGTGTTCGAGGATGTCCGCTTTGCTCTGGAGAAAGGGGAGTTTGTCTGCATCATCGGCCACTCCGGTTGCGGCAAATCCACCATCCTGAACGTATTGGCGGGCCTGGACGAGGCCAGGGCCGGCAACGTGGTGATGAACGGCAAGGAAGTCAAAGGCCCCGGGCTTGAACGTGGCGTGGTGTTCCAGAACTACAGCCTGCTGCCCTGGAAAACCACACTGAACAACATCGTGTTTGCCGTTCGCGCCCGTTGGCCCAAATGGTCCAGGGAAGAGGTTAAAGCGCACAGCGAGCGCTACCTGAAAATGGTGGGGCTGGATCACGCCCTGAATCGCAAGCCGTCCCAGCTCTCCGGAGGCATGCGCCAGCGGGTCAGTATCGCCCGGGCCTTCGCCACCCAGCCGGAACTCCTGTTGCTGGACGAACCCTTCGGCGCGCTGGATGCGCTGACCCGGGGTGTGATTCAGGACGAACTGGTGAAAATCTGGGAAGAAACCCGCCAGACCGTGTTCATGATCACCCACGATGTGGACGAAGCCATCCTGCTCTCCGACCGCATCTTCCTGATGTCCAACGGTCCCAATGCCCGCATCGCCGAAAGCGTGAAAGTGGACATCCCGCATCCAAGGGCCCGGGCCACCATCTTCCAGAACCCGGCTTACCACAAAACCCGGGACTACCTGGTGGACTTCCTGGTCAACCGCAGTGGCGCGGCCCTGCCAGAGAAAGACGGCAGCCCGAAAGTCGCCGAGCCTGCCAAGGGCGTTGCCCAGTCAACGCCAGCGTCTGCCGAACCTGAATCCGAATCTGAAACTGCCGCTCGCGCGGTGAATGCCTGAAATCTAAAGCCAAGAGAGGAAACAGCCATGATGAACAAAGAACTGATGACCGCCAAAATCCTGGAAGCCAAAGTTTCCAAGGGCATTACCTGGGAATCCATCGCCGAAACCATCGGCATGTCCCCGGTGTTCACCACCTCAGCGGCCCTGGGCATGAACAGCCTGACCGAAGACAAGGCCTTCGCGTTGTGCGAAATCCTGGGTCTGGACAAGCCGGTGGCGGAAGCCCTGCAGGTCTGCCCGAAAAAGGCCTGGGACGGCGCCGTGCCGCAGGATCCGCTGATCTACCGTTTGTATGAGGTGGTGGGTGTTTACGGTGACACCATGAAAGAACTCATCCATGAGAAGTTCGGCGATGGCATCATGAGCGCCATCGACTTCACCATGGATGTCGAGAAGGAAGAGAACCCGAAGGGCGACCGCGTTGTGGTTACCATGAACGGGAAGTTCCTGCCTTACAAGGCCTGGTAACCTCAATGCCTGTAACTTCGGAGTTTCCGTCCTTGTAGCCTGTGGGTTGAGGGGCGGGCCTGCCACCCCCGTACCTGCCCGCCAAATCTCAGGCTACAAAAAGACCAGCCCTTAAAAGTTCAGGCCGAACGAGACCGAGCCACAGACCCAGATGCGAGGGCAACCTCGGCCACCGTATGCAGCTTCTCCAGTTGCGACTGCAACATGGCAATCGGCCGCGTGCCCTCGAGGGTGAGGGCGATGTTCAGGTGCTCGCCGGCGGTTTCTACCGCCATGGTGGCAATCCGGAACCCGCGGATGCGGACCACCTGGCACAGACGCTCCAGGGCGGCGGCTTCGTGGGTCATCCGGCAATTGATGGTGTAGCTGGGTGTTGATGGCTGGGGTTGCGGGTTCATGCAACTTGCTCCTTGCCGGCTTTGGGCGTGCGTCGGGTTTCGTCGATCATGTCTGTGTTGCTGGCGCCGGGTTTGACGATGGGCCAGACGTTTTCTTCACGGCTGATGGCCACGTGCAGCAGCATGGGGCCGTTGTAGGCCAGGATGGTTTCGATGCCACGGCGGATCTGGTCGGTGCGTTCGATGTATAGGCCCGGGATGTCAAAGGCCCGGGCCATGGCGACGAAATCCGGATTGTCGTCCAGGTTTATCTGGCTTTCCCGGTTGTTGTAGAACAGCTCCTGTTGCTGGCGGACCATGCCCAGGCACTGGTTGTCCATGATGATGAGCTTCACCGGCAGGTTGTAGCGGCGGATGGTAGCCAGTTCCTGGGCGTTCATCATGAACGAACCATCGCCGGTAACGTTGATGACCGTGCTGTTGCGGTCGGCAAACTGGGCGCCGATGGCCGCGGGCAATCCAAAGCCCATGGTGCCGAGGCCGCCACTGGTGAGGTGGTGGCGTGGGTGGTCGAAGTCATAGTGCTGGGCAACCCACATCTGGTGCTGGCCCACGTCGCAGGCGATCACGGTGTCGTCGGGAGCAATCCGTGAGAGCTGGCGGATAAAGGCCGGGCCGGTAATGGGTGCCATAGGACCATCGTTGTCGGCCGCGTGGAAGCCGCCGGTGGTGTGCCAGGTGCGGCACTGTTTCTGCCAGTCGCTGATGGTCAGTGGCTCATCCTGCAAGGCTCCGGCCAGTACCTTCAGTATTTCGTTCAGGTCCCCGCGGATAGCCAGATCGGCCGGGCGCAGTTTGTTGATTTCGGCGGCATCGGCGTCGATGTGGATCAGCTTTGCGTTGGGGGCGAAGCCGTCCAGGTTGCCGGTGGCGCGGTCGTCCAGGCGGGCGCCGATGACCAGCAACAGGTCGCATTCGTCCACCGCCTTATTGGCGGCGCGTGAGCCGTGCATGCCCAGCATGCCCAGATTGTAGGGATTGTGTTTGCCCGGGTTGCCGATGCCCTTGAGGGTTAAAACCGCCGGCAATTCGGAATATTCGGCAAACGCCCGGAAGCTGTCCTCGGCGTGGGCCAGGCTGATGCCACCGCCGCTGTAGAGCAGGGGCTTGCGGGCGGCGTGCAGCATCGCCAGGGCTTCCGTCAGGTCTGTCGAGGCCGTTTCACGGGGCTCGGGTTGGGAGAAGGGCGCATCGGCCACTTCGGTCAACAACAGGTCTTTGGGAACATCAATCCAGACCGGGCCGGGGCGGCCGCTCTGGGCCAGTTCCATGGCTTCTTCCATGATCGCGGGCAGGGCATTGGCGTCGTCGACCAGGTAGCTGTGTTTGACGATACCCAGGGTCATGCCCAGTACATCGGTTTCCTGGAAGGCATCGGTGCCGATCAGGCCGGAGGGCACCTGGCCGGTGATAACCAGCATGGGGATGGAATCCCGGTGAGCGTTGGCCACGCCGGTGACCAGGTTGGTTGCACCAGGGCCTGAGGTGGCGATGCACACCCCCAGAGTGCCGCTGGCCCGGGCATAGCCGTCGGCAGCGAGGGCGCAACCCTGCTCGTGGCGGCACAGCACGTGTTCCACGCTCACATCGTCTACCAGCGCGTCGTATAGCGGCATGATGCAGCCGCCCGGATAACCGAAAACCGTGCGGATGTTGTGGCGGTGGAACGCTTCAAGAATGTGCTGTGCGCCGTTCATGGTCGTTTTTCCTTTTTTCCTGGCCGCAAATAAAGAAACCCCCGGGACCTTTCGGTGCCGGGGGTTTCTGGTGTCTTGTCAGGTTTGTCGCTATCTCACCCGCTTGTCCACGCAGAAGCCCCCAGACGGTACCACGACCACCAGGACTAGCTTCACAAGGACAATCACTGCGTTGAGATTCATATAATCGACGGTCTGCTCTGAATTCGTCAAAAGATTCTGTGTAGAATCTACCCCACGTTTTCAGCCGGATGCAACCGTTAATTACGGGTTTTTTCTGCCAGCCTCGAGAGAGGCTTCATATCAGTAACAGTGAGAGTAACAGTGAGCATTCAATGACGAAAGCAAAATGGGGTTCCCTCGGTCTGTCACTTCTGGTCGTGATTGCGCTGGTGATCTGGATGGCTACCGGTGAGGTGAAGGTAGCCAGTGATGAGCCTCTGGAGCGCCAGGATGGCGGTGACGGCCAGTTGACAAGCGTGCAGGTGGAAATCCTGACAGCGAAGCTCCACGAGCCGGGGTTGATGCTTCAGGGACAGTTGGAGCCATGGAATTCCGTGATGCTCAGTGCCCAGGTTTCGGGCCGGATTGAATCCCTGGCTGTCGGACTCGGCGAGCAGGTCCGGGAAGGGCAGGCGCTGCTTACGGTTTCCGATGAAGGGCGCAGTTCCGCGGTTCTGCGCTGGCAATCCAGGGTTCGCAAGCTGGAGGCAGACCTGGCCGCTGCCCGCCGGCTGAGGGCCGACAACCTTGCCGCCCAGTCGGAAGTGCTGGCCCTTGAGAGTGAACTGGCCGCCGCCAATGCCGAACTGACCAACGCCCGGCAGGCTGTCAGCCATCTCACACCTGAGGCGCCTTTCGACGGCACCATCAACAGCAAATCCGTGGATACCGGCGATCTTGTGCAGGTGGGCTCTCCGCTTTTCCAGCTGGTAAGAGTGGACCGTCTGAAAGCGACCGCGCAGATTCCCCAGCAGTCAGTGACCAATGTGGCAGCCGGCCAGGCCGTTCGCGTGGATCTGCTGGATGGCAGCCGGCTCTCCGGCGTTGTAACGTTTGTGGCCAGTGCGGCATCGCCGGAAACCCGCAGCTTCGCAGTGGAAATCGCCGTGGAAAATCCGGACCGCAGGCGGGTGGCCGGTGGCAGCGCCAGCCTGCGAATCGCGCTGCCCGAGGTGAAGGCGATGTTTATTTCTCCGGCTTATCTTTCGCTCGGGGACGATGGCCGCCCGGGGGTGAAATACGTGGACGACCAGAACCGGGTGGTGTTCGGTGAGGTGACATTGCTGAGTGTTTCCACCGACGGGGCCTGGGTAACCGGGTTGCCGGATGAAATCCGTCTCATCACCCGGGGTGGCGGTTTCGTGAGTACCGGTGAGAAAGTGATGCCGGTCGACACCTCTGAAAACAGGGGTTAGGCCAGATGCGTGCGCTGATTTTTGCGGCCATTGATCGCAGCCGTACCACGCTGCTGACCCTGCTGTTCCTGATTCTCGGCGGTATCGCGGCGTTCCAGACCATTCCCAAGGAAGCCAATCCCGACGTCACCATCCCGGTGATCTATGTCTCCATGACCCTGGACGGGATCAGCCCGGAAGACGCCGAGCGTCTGCTGGTTCGGCCCATGGAGCAGGAGCTGCGATCCCTCGAGGGCATCAAGGAAATGCGGGGTACCGCGTCCGAGGGGCATGCCTCAGTGATGCTGGAATTTGATGCCGGTTTCGATCCGGACAAAGCCTTGCAGGATGTACGTGAGAAAGTCGACACCGCCCGCAGTGAGCTGCCGGGAGAGGCAGACGAACCGAGGGTCAACGAGATCAACGTGTCCTTGTTCCCAGTGTTGTCGGTCGGGCTGTCCGGCCCCCTGTCGGAG
Source organism: Marinobacter sp. Arc7-DN-1 (assembly GCF_003441595.1). Taxonomy (NCBI): domain Bacteria; kingdom Pseudomonadati; phylum Pseudomonadota; class Gammaproteobacteria; order Pseudomonadales; family Marinobacteraceae; genus Marinobacter; species Marinobacter sp. Arc7-DN-1. The sequence continues at coordinate 3,945,700 of NZ_CP031848.1, forward strand.
CGGGAGCTGATTACCATTGCCCGCCAGTTCCAGGATGCCATCGAGTCCATTCCGGAGGTGCTGGAAGTCGAGATCGGCGGCGACCGGGAAGACCTGCTGGAAATCGTGGTGGATCCCCAGGTTCTGGAAAGCTACGGCATCGATTTCGATCAGTTGGCCTCACTGGTCACCCGCAACAATCAGCTGGTGGCTGCCGGCTCGCTGGATACCGGAAACGGCCGCATGGCCCTGAAAGTGCCCGGGGTGATCGAGACCATCGAGGATGTGATGTTCATGCCGGTCAAGGTGGATGGCGATACGGTGGTGACCTTCGGGGATGTCGCCATGCTACAGCGCACCTTCAAGGATCCCACCGGCTTTGCCCGCATCAACGGCGAGCCGGCGCTGGTGCTGGAAGTCTCCAAGCGCTCCGGCGCCAACATCATCGAAACCATTGCCCATATCCGCGATCTCATCGACCAGGCCAGGCCCCAACTGCCGGAAAGCCTGGAAATCCGCTACATCATGGATCAGTCCGAGGAAGTGCGGGACATTCTCAGCGACCTGCTGAACAACGTACTCACCGCCATTGTGCTGGTGATCATCGTGGTGATTGCAGCCATGGGGCCGCGTTCCGCATTCATGGTGGGTTTGACCATTCCGGGCGCTTTCCTTACCGGCATCCTGGTGATCTGGAGCATGGGGTTGACCCTCAATATCGTGGTGCTGTTCAGCCTGATTCTGGTGGCGGGCATGCTGGTGGATGGCGCCATTGTGGTGTCCGAGCTGGCGGACCGCAACCTGTCGGATGGCCAGGCGGTAAAAAACGCCTGGGCCGGGGCCGCAAGCCGCATGGCCTGGCCCATCATTGCCTCCACGGCCACCACGCTGGCGGTGTTTGTGCCTCTGCTGTTCTGGCCCGGGGTGGTGGGGGAGTTCATGAAGTTCCTGCCCTTGACGGTCATCATCTGTCTGGTGGCATCGCTGGCGATGGCGCTGGTGTTTCTGCCGGTGCTGGGCAGTGTCAGTGGCGGCCGGAGGGACCGGCAGAGAGAAACAACAGGCCGGCTGATGCAAGGCTACCGCTGGCTGCTGTCGGTGCTGCTGAAGTCGCCCGGGCTGACGCTGACTGGTGTGCTGTGTGTGATTGCGGTGATATACGCCGCCTATGCCCGCTTCAATTACGGTGTGGAGTTTTTCCCGAGTGTCGAACCGGATTCGGCCCAGGTGCAGGTCCGTGCCAGAGGCGATCTGTCAGTGTGGGAGCGGGATGTGATCGTGCGTGAGGTGGAACAGCGCCTGCAGGGAATGCCGGAGGTAAAGGCCCTGTACGCGCGTTCAATGGTCAGTGCCAGTTCGCAGATGGCGCCCGATGTGATTGGTGTTCTGCAGTTTCAGTTTACCGACTGGTACACCCGGCGCCCGGCCAGTGCCATTATGGAGGATTTCCGGGCGTGGACCGATGATATCCCGGGCATTGAGCTGGAATTCCGCAAGCAGGAGGGCGGACCGGCGGAGGGCAAACCCATTGAGCTGCAGGTGAGCAGCCGTGAGGCCGACGGCCTTAACGGCTATGTGGACAGGATCAAAGACCGCATGCGGGAGCAGGGTGGTTTTGCGGATATCGAGGATGACCGGAGCTTGCCGGGTATTGAGTGGCGGCTGCAGGTTGACCGGGAGGCCGCTGCCCGGTTCGGCACCGATGTGCTGGGTATTGGCAGTGCCGTGCGCCTGGTCACCAACGGTCTGGTGTTGGCGACCTATCGCCCGGAAGACGTCCGGGATGAAGTGGATATTGTGGTTCGGGTACCGAACAACTGGCGGGAGCTGGACCATCTGCAGCGCCAGACCATTCGTACCTCCCGGGGCCAGGTGCCGCTCTCGCAGTTCGTCGACCTTCAGCCGGGGGACAAGACCGGCAGTATTGTCCGGGTGGATGGCCAGCGCACCGTGACCATCAAGTCCGATCTGGCCCCGGGCCGTCGGGTTGACGAACTTCTGCGATCCCTGCAGGCCGGGATGCCGGAGCCACCGGAAGGCATTTCGGTAAAATTTGCCGGCGAAAACGAGGATCAGCAGCAGGCGGCCAACTTCCTGATCACCGCCTTTCTGGTGGCCATCGGGCTGATGTTGCTGATTCTGGTGACCCAGTTCAATTCACTCTACCAGACCTTCCTGATCCTCTCCGCCATTGTGCTTTCGACGGCGGGGGTGCTTCTTGGCCTGCTGGTCAACGGCCAGTCGTTCGGCATTGTGATGGTGGGCATGGGGACCATTGCGCTGGCGGGCATTGTGGTGAACAACAACATTATTCTGATTGATACCTACAACCAGATGCGCAAGGAGGGAATCGCGGCCTATGAGGCGGCCCTGGAAACCGGTTGCTTGCGTCTGCGGCCGGTGTTGCTCACGGCCATCACCACCGTGCTGGGCCTGATGCCCATGGTGCTGGGGGTGAACGTGGACTTGCTGACACCTTCCCTGGGCCTCGGGGCGCCCTCGACCCAGTGGTGGACCCAACTGTCCAGTGCTATCGCTGGCGGGCTGACCTTCGCCACGGTGCTGACGCTGTTGCTGACGCCCGCGCTGCTGGTGCTGGGCAGCCGGGCCGGCCAGGCCCTGGGAAGGCTGACCGGCCGGGTCAGTCGGAGTAATAGCGGCCAATGATTTCGGAAAACGGCAGCGGTTTGCTGTACAGGTAGCCTTGGAGATAGTCGCAGCCTTTCTCGAACAACCAGGCCTCATGGGCTTTATGCTCTACGCCTTCCGCCACCACGAAAAGCCCCAGCCCCCGGGCCAGACCGATGATGGATAGGGTAATGGCGCAATCGTCTTCGTCATCCGGCAGGTTCTTGATGAACGAGCGGTCGATCTTGATCCGGGAGAATGGCAGGTATTTCAATCGGGATAACGACGAGTAGCCAGTGCCGAAATCGTCAATAGCCAGTTCTGCGCCGGCTTCCACCAGCTTCTCCAGAACCCGCCCGATGACCCCGAAATCCCCCTGGATAGAGTCTTCGGTTACCTCGAACTGCAAGGCCTCAACGGGCATCTCCTGGTGGTCGCAGATCTCCTTTACCAGTTCCGGAAAATCGGGAACCAGCACCTGCTCAGCCGACAGGTTGACGGAAATCGTCGGCAACGGGATATTCCTCTCTCTGGCCTCGCGCCAGTGTGAGCACACACTTCTGAGCACGCAGGCACCCAGCTCATACATGAAGCCTGCGCTGCGTGCCACATCGAGGAATTCAATCGGAGACAGCCAGCCACGCTGTGGATGCTGCCAGCGAACCAGAGCTTCCATGCTCTCGAGATGCGTTCCCGTGCGATCCATGATTGGCTGATAGAACACATCCAGGCTGTTGCTTTTGAGGGCTTCCCGCAATTCGCTTTCAAGGGCAAAGCGGGAACGGGCCGTTGTCTGGATTTCGGAATCGAACAGGGTGGAGCGATCCCGGCCCTGGCGTTTGGCGTGGTACATGGCGGCCTCGGCACCCCGAAGCAACTCCTCGGGTTCATGGCAGTCGCCGGGGAAGTGGCAGATGCCTATGCTGGCACTGACGTTCAGATCCTGATCGGACACCCGGATCGGCTGGCGAATGCGTTCCTGGATTTCCCTGGTCACTTCAATCAGGAAGCCGGGCAGGGTGTAGTTGCGGATCACCAGTGCGAACTCGTCTCCCCCGATGCGGGCAATAAAGTCCTTGCCGGCCAGTTGAATATCCCTCAGCCGCTGGCCAATGTCGGCGATAACCTGGTCCCCTGCCTGGGGGCCGAGGCCGTCGTTGATGGTTTTTAACCTGTCTACATCGATCCAGAGCAGCGCGAGGCTGCCTGCACCCCGGCGTTTGATCTTGCGCAGCAGATGGCCGAGCCGGTCGCGGAGGGAATCGATATTGGCAAGGCCAGTCAGCGAATCGTAGCGCCTGACGTATTCCAGCGCCCGTTTGGATCTCAGCCAGGCTTCGTGGGTGTTCATCAGGCTGATAGTATCAGCAATGGCCACAGCCAGGGAGATGTCTGGAACGGACCACTCCCGGTGCTCGTGGGATTCCAGGCAGATCACCCCGCTGAGCTCCTCGCCATCAAAGATGGGGGCGTCGAGCATGGCGTGAATATTCTGAACCGACAGGTAGCCTTGATGGAAAGAACGGGTCCGGGGATCGTTCGGGGCGTCCTCTACGGCAATGACCCGCTCTGCTGTAATGGCCTGAAAGTATTCGGGGTGGTCGGACCGGAAGAGATCGTAGCCGGTATTTTCTTCTTTAACGCAGCTGTTGTGTCCTGGCTGCTCTTCGTCATGCAGCCATTCGCAGGTTATACGGTCCCGTTCCGGCGGAAACAGCCAGACACTTGCCCTTTGAATACCCAGCAGCCGGGTACACAATTCCACGAGAGCCGCCAGTTTCCGGGGCCGGGGCATTTCGATGAAGCCGATGTTGTGACTCAGCTCCATCAGGGCTTTGTGGTGGGTCACGAGGACTTCACTGTCACGCATGGCCGGGCTCAATACGATGTCCTTTCCTTTTGAAGTACGAACGGCCCTCAGT